>NZ_JAJVKW010000005.1:362663-725327 GCF_024198255.1 Myxococcus guangdongensis | reverse complement strand
CGTCGCTCAAGACGTTGCCCATTCTCCGGGCGGACTCCACGTCCTACCCGGGCGTCAACGTCTCGGCCCTCTCCTTTGGCCGCTTTTCAGGGGACCTTCATTGGCCGGTTTTGGGTGACCACTGAGGCGTGCAGATGTGATGCACAGGCCCCACCTCGTCGCCAGGGAACCGGCCCTCCCCATACATCGCAGGGGCCGCCGCGGCTCCCGGCGCCAAGGCGACGTTCAGGACTCCCGCAGCGGACATCGCGATTGAAGTCACGCCGCCAGTCATGGCCGCATGAAGCTGGAACCCCGCCTCAGCCTGGGCTCTGAGCGCGGCCTGAGGAAAACCTGGGAGTCTGGGGCCTTGGGCCGCCATCGCACTCTTCCCCCCGAGCCCTGCCATGACAACGAGAACCAGGACACGCGTGCCGTTCGTTCCCAGTACACGCCCAAAGCGATGGCCGATGTCCTGAAGCGCGATGATGCTCGTCGCCATCTCGGCGTCATCCCATAACTGGACGAAGCCCCGCCCAATCTCCCAGACCGGAACGACACCGAGGTAGGCGACCATCGCCGCTGTCAGCGCGACCGCAATGACCTTGGTGACCGGCTCGGGCAGAGCCATTGTGAGCAGCATCGTCAGGGCGGCGGAGGTCACCATCGCCTTGAGTACCGTGGGATTCAGCACCTTCCCGGCCTCTGCTTCGACACTTTCCCAGACGGTATCGAGCGCGAAGGACAGCGCCATCAGTGTCCTGTCCTTGCGCGAGAACGTCAGCCCCGTTCCGCCCACCAGCGTCAGGCACCCATCACCGTCAGGGCAGATGCGCGATGATAGGGACTCCAGGGACGCCCCGGATCCCGAGTCCGTGAGCCCCTTCGAGGATGCGAGCAGCGTCCTGGACCGTACCCACCCTCGCTGGTCGGCCGCATCGGCTTCGCGGAAGGCGACGTCCATCCTCAACTCGAGGATGAGCTGAGCAAGGGCTGTCCTGAATTCCTCCTCGCTCACCTCGACTGGAGCGACCTCTTCGGACTCGTGAACCATCGTCCTGCCACCCACGTCGACGTGGACGACCCGAGGCGTCGCGCATCCACCTGCAAACAGCAGCAACGCGACAGACCACACGATGCGCATAGAGCCCCCCCGATATGGACGCCTCCCAGGATTCAGAAGGCACGACACCTACGGCACGAGGAGCTTATCGGGCGCCCTGACGGGACACTGACCTGGTCCACCCCCAGCTCAACGTCCGCAGCATGAGGAGGAGGCCACGGCGTAGAAATGAAAAAGCCTCCAAGTCACAAGGACTTGGAGGCTCTTTCGGGTTGCCCAGGGCGGGATTCGAACCCGCTGCGCCGAGCAACCCATTCCCGAGGTAGGATCGCCTTGACCCGCGATTTTACTGGGGATTTCGGCCAGCGGTTGTCCCAACCAGTCCCGTCCTCTACCCCGTGATTCCCCCGTGGAGGGGCTATATGGGGGCAATAGGAATCCGCTCGTGCGGGGCTGGAGGCCCACCTCCTCCTCGCCTGCCCCTTGGACCAAGAACCACGGTTTCCTGCGAGCGCTCCGCCACGTTCAGGGGAACGTCACGTTGCCTATCGTGACCGTCCGGGGACCGTCGGCCTCCCACAGCTTGAGAGAAAATGCTCCCCGTGCAGACTCGGCAGTTGCCTCCGCCTCAATCACCACCTGACCAGTACCTCCCGAGGTCACGGGCGATTTTTGCCACACGCGAACCACCTTCAATTCAGCGCCAGACGTCCCACGGAGTGCAGCTCCGCTGACGAGCCACGGCCGCTCTCCCCTCAGGCCGCTCAGGAAGACTTCCAGAGCTACGCGCCCTGTCGAGCGGTAGCTTTGGGCCTTGAATGGCTGGAGGGCATTCCTCGGATCTGACGAAATAGTCTTGGTCACGATTCGACCAGTGACACCGTTCGCGTCGATACCACCAGTAGCCAGCAGTCCTGCTAGACCCCCTGGGGCACCACGTTCCGACACCAAGCGCGCGTTATCCTCCTGGCAGCGCACTGTCTCGGTTCGCGCCTCCCTAGCCTCCTGCTGGTACGACTCTACGGTCCTTGCGTTCCGGTACACCTCAACAACACTGTCTGCCCTTGCAGGATGAATCGTCAGCAGAAACGAAGCACTGGGTGGTGCGGCACCATCTCGGAACCTCACCGACACTCTAAACTTTTCCCCAGGCGTACCCCGCCCCGATGGAACTAACCGCATCGTTGTGCGGCCTACGTCGACGTTCGAGAAGATACTTCTGCCCTCGACGTCGGCCCCCTCTTGAGTCAGCTCTGAATCGAAGAGAATCACGGTGGACAAGCCTGGACTGACTGTAATCTCGGTCAACGCCCCCGAATCGTCCGGCCCCAGTTCAATGCGCCGAGCGCCATTCCCCGGCGACATGGCACCTTGAGCCGAAGCGCCGCCAGCCATGAGCGAGATCAAGAGGAGAACGACCGATGATGTTACTCGCATCCGTCCGCGACTCCCTCATGCAGCACCGCGCCGAATTACTCAAACTCGCTTACCGCTCGCACTTCCCCGGTCGTAAACACACGGGCCGAGGTAGGCCCCTCATCACCCGACTCTCGCTCGAGGCCCTTCACTAAAGCTTCGGATTGCAGTTCCAGGCACACGGGGAATCTCTTTCCGTCACGAGTACGAGCATGCGTGAATCGACCATAAACGCGGTCACTTACGATGAGTCGCCCATAGAGAACCGTGTTGTCGGGCATGCGCTTCCACTCGCCGAGCAGCCTCACCTCTGTTGGACCATCAGCCACTTTGATGACCTGTGGCTTGCTGACCAAAAAGGTCACTGGATAATGGTCTCCCACCTCGACGCCCCACTTCTCCATCACCTCGACTGCTCTATCCGGACACGGCTCTGGGGGAGGTTGCGGACGTACCTGCGCCCCAGGGCACGCCAACCCCGCGCATGCCGCCACCGCAACAATCGCCCTGCTCATGACGCCCGCGCCCTTTCTGGGGGGCTTTGGTGCCGCCGGAATCTCGGTCTTCTCCATCTTCACAGTTGTGGCCTCAGGGAGCATCGCAGGGGCAGCGACGGCCGCAGGGGTGGACTCCGTGACAGAGGGGGGAGCTGCGGCGCGGACAGCTTGGGACGAACTCCCAGGCCGCGCTACTTCCTGACGCGGTGGCCCAGGCGACGTGCGCCAGCTCCACACCACCACGAGCACCGCGAGCAGCGCCATTGCCGCGAGGACCCATGCTCGGGAGGTCGGCACGGGCCTCGGAGCCTGCTCCGTAGCGGGCTCCGCCCCCAGCGATGGAGCCCGCGCATCTTCCCAAGTCGGCAGTTCCTTCCTCGGCCGAATGCCACGTCGAGGCCGATGCAGCGGTTCATTCAGCCACCGGTCGTGACTGTCCCGCTCACCTTCCGTCGTCGCGGTGTCCTCACCGTAGGCGTCGCACAGTGGCACGTCCCACGTCGTGTCTGCCCCTTGGAGCATCTCCTCCAGCGCCTCACGGAGAGCCCCCGCGCTCGGCATTCGGGTCGTCGGGCTCTTCGCCAGTAGCGACATGCACACGTCACTGAGTGCCGAGGGGACGCGGTCATTCACCGCCCGAGGAGGGAACGCCTCGTTCGAGATGATGACGTCTGCGAGCGTGGAGTGGTCTCCACCGAAAGGTGGGTGCGCCGTAAGCAACCGGTAGAGGACCACGCCCATCGCCCACAGGTCGTCAGAGGGCCCCGGTGTGTAGATGGCACCCGGCACACGGGCATTCTCCCGGAAGTAGCTCCATGCCTCTGGGGAGCGGTACTCGGGCGTCCCAGGCGGGAGGATGTCCACCGTGAGCCCTGGCGCCCCTGCGTAGTCTCCGACACCGAAGTCCACCAGCTTGGCCGCGCCATCCGCAGCGCGCACCATGACGTTGAACTCCTTCACGTCACGGTGGAGCACTCCGGCTGCGTGGGACGCCTCCAGCGCCCGCGCGACGTCCAGCACGACGCGCGCCACCTGCCTCGCGGAAGGGTTCTCCTCAGACGCCCAGACGTCCAACTGCCGCCCTTCCACGTACTCCATGACGATGACGCCGAATTCCGGAGACGCCATCGGCCACTTCCCGAAGCCGTGAATGCCCACCACGTTGGGGTGACTCAGCTTCAAGAGGATGGAGACCTCACGCTCCACCCGCCCACCCACGCGCGCCAGGTCCAGCAGCTTGAGCGCGTAAGCCTGGCCCTCACACCGCGCGAGGTACACGGCACCGAACCCACCGCTGCCCAGCCGCCGCTCCACCGAGTAGCCCATCACCTGGACACCGGGAGAAAGCACCGCGAGGGCAGGCTCTCTCAGCCTCACAGCGTCCGTCTCCTGGCCATCCGGCCCTCGCTCATGCGCTCACCCTCCCAACTGATTGAGCACCCTAGCAAATGGCCTACCCAGCAGGGAGTCCCTCTTTTCGGCAGGCACACGCCGAATGACTTCTGACATCTATCATCAGCCTCTAGACGTCTGACATTCAATTCCGCTACGAAGGAGGCATGCGAAAGGCCACGTCCGCCTCCGAACTTCGCCAGCACCTTTCCTCCATTGTCGGCCCCACTGCCCGCGCAGCTCGAAGCCAGCTCGGGCTCACGCAGGCCGAGGTCGCCCAGCAGATGGGACTTGCCAGCGAGGTCTACAGTCGACTGGAGCGCGGGAAGATGCTGCCCAGCCTGACCACCCTGCACCGACTCTGCGAGGCGCTGGACGTGTCGCCCGACGAGTTGCTGGGCTTCACGCGGGCCACGCCTCCCTCCACGGAAACGCCGGCCCGTCGTCGCCTCTTCTTCCGGGTGCGGCAGTTGGACGAGACTCGGGCGCGAGCAATGCTCACCCTCCTCTCCCGCGGGAAGTCCCATGAATGAAGAGCTGGCAATCACCATCGGCACCGCCGCTCGCGAAGCGAGGGAGAAGCTGGGAATGACGCGGGCCGAGGTGGCCGAGCGAGTGGGTCTCGTGGAGCCCGCCTATCGCCGTCTGGAGCGAGGAAAGGTGCTGCCCAGCGTCACAGTGCTCCACCGTCTCAGCCAGACGTTGGGCCTCTCCCCAGAAATCCTGCTGGGCACAGCGCCCCAGGCCCCAGGGAAGAAGGCACCTCGCCCCCCTCTTCTGGAGGCCGAAACGCCCGAGCTGCGCCGGCTGCTCACCCTCGCGCGGAAGCTCGACGGGGAGAAGCTGGACGCGCTCCTCCACGTCGCCGCCGTCCTGACGCGCTAGTCCTCGTCCGCGAGCGCCTCGAGCTCGTGCGCGTCGAGGCCCTCCGGGTAGAGGCCGGCCTCCCCGAACTCGACCACGTCACGAAGGCAACTCCCCTCCGAGATGACGCGTGCGACTTCCTCCTGGGCATCCTGGCGCCCGTAGGACGGATGCCGCTTCGTCAGTGCCGCGCGCAGCACCGCCCCCAAGTCCGCCGCCGTGGAAAATCGCTCACCAGGGGCAACGCGCAGGGCTGTATGGAGGATGGCTTTCACGTCGGGCGAGAGCCCTGCCACCGCCGACTCGACATCCGCCGGACTGAAGCTGGAGAGCAGCACGCGCATCTGCGTCAGCGGCAGCGAGGGGAACTGCTCGGCCTGCAGAGGACTCAACCCCCTGGGCGGCGAAGGCACGTCCTCCACGTCGAAGAGGTGCGTGCCCGTCAGCAACTCCACGAGCACCACGCCCAGGCTGAAGATGTCCGAGGCCGGGGACAACGGCTGGCGCTCCAGGTACTCGGGGGAGGCATAGGCGACATCTCCCCGGACGAGATTGGCGGGGGACTCCAGCCGCCCCACCATGAGGGAGTATGCGGCGCCGAAGTTCGCCAGCTTCACCCCTCCGTGCGTCCCCAGGTAGATGTGCCGAGGGTTGACGTCCCGATGGATGATGCCCAGCGGTCTGCCGTCCTCTCCGCGCAACGTGTGGGCGTAGTGCAGAGCATCGGCAACCTCCGCGCCGATGTAGAGAGCCAACGCCTCGGAGACGGGCTTGCCCCGGGCCACGCCCGCGCTCACCAGCGTGTCCAGCGAGGGCCCGTCCACGTACTCCATGACGACATGCGGGGTGTTCCGGTGAATCTTCAGGTGGAAGACCTGGGCAATGCCGGGATGGGTGAGCCGGAAGGCGAGCTGGATTTCATCTGAAAGCCGCTTGCGCCCTTCGTATGTCGACGGGCTGGGAAGACGCCGTACGAGGCACCGGCCCGGCACCTCCTCTTCCAGCGCATAGCGGTGCGCCTGGAGTAGCGCCTCGCCCGTTGGCATCCGCACCAGCTCTCGCACCGCCTCGTAGCGGACACCGCCCACAGTGAATAGAGGCTGGGGCGTGTCCGGAGTCGCAGGTGGAGGGGGGACGTGGTGCTGCGCGGGGTGTCTGCCGCTGTCAGTCGTAGAAGGCATGCGCTCCTCGGAAGGCACTACGGGACTTCCGAGGATTCTCAACGAACAGGACTAATAAAGTCCACATTCCGCGAACTTTACGAGTCCCTCCCTCCTCAACGCGCGAGCTGCGCCACCGTGAAGCCCAGCCCCACCCCGAGGGCCAGGGCGACCAGCACCTTCACCAGTGGCACGTCGCCCGCGTGCTGGCGTAGCGCGTCGTTCTCCGCCTGGAGGCGCCGCACCTCCCGGGCCGTGTCCACGCACCGCTGGGTGGACAACCAGCAGCCCTCGGAGACCTCCACCGTGCGCCCGTCCTGAAGCGTCACGGTGGCACGGGCCACGCCCAGCACCACGCCCTCGGCGCGCACGGGCCCAGCCAGCACCAGGGCTAGCACCAGGACGGAGAGCCTCACGGCTTGCGGCCCTTCTGGAGCTGCTCCAGGACGGCCACCGCCGCCGCCTTCCCAGCAATCTCCCCGACAGCCAGGTCTCCCGCCACCTCGGCCTTCCGCGTCACCTCGTCACCGAAGAGAAGGGCCTTCAGCACGGAGAAACCACCCGCCGCGCCCAGGCCAATGCCCAGGGCCTTCAGCAGCAGACCCCAGGTGAAGGACTCACCCGCCACCAGCGCGTTGGACACCGCGCCCGCCACAGCCACTAGCACGGCGAGCACCGCCCCCGCACGAGCGGACTTGAGCCACGGGAAGAGAGAGCCGCCGAAGCGGCGCAGCGCGTACACCACCGCCACCACCGCGAGGGACGCGGCGAGGGCCCAGTTGCGCGACGTCACCGCATCGAAGACGAGGCGCGCGAACTCCTCGATGCGGCTCGGGTCCGGAACACCGGGCGACGCGGCGGCCAGAGCCGGAGCCGCGAGGAGGAATGCAGTCAGTACGAGGGATGGACGAAGCATGGGAGAGCCTTTCGCGCGCGGGCATGCGGCGACATGCCGCACCGCACCCGCTCTCCCTCTTCAATGGGGACACTTTCCGGCCGTGGCCCACGCTGCTACTGCTCGGTGCGGTAGCGCACCCCATCCAGGCTCACCCAGGCAGTTCCCTGCGGCACCGCGTACACCTGCAACGTGCCATCCGGGTTGAGCTGGCCCATGCCCATTCCGTGGCTTGTCGGCAGCGGGAGGACTCGCGGACTGCTGGGACGGTAGCCCGCAGGCATGCGGTACACCGTGACGTAGCCCACCGTCCCCGGGCGCACGAGGCCGCGCATGGACACCTCGTTGTCGCTGTTCTTGTAGTAGCCCAGGGGCCACGCGCTCACGTCCCACGGTGTCCAGCCATTCTCCAAGTCGTTGAGCTGGTCCGTGCGAATGGTCGCCCATGGCTCCACAAGGCCACCCACGCGCTCCAGCCGCACGGAATCGACGTAGGCCCAATTGCCGTCCAGTCCGAGCCACGCCAGGAGTCGCACCTGCACGTAGCGCGTCCCAACCGGAGCGGCGTGGAAGCCTGTGAGGCGCTGCCACCCACCCGAGGGCAACGCACGACTGGTGTCCGAGGTGGAAAGGAGGTTGAAGGCCCCGTCGTACCAGCAGAGCTGCACCGTCAGCACGGGGCCCGACGCCGACGCCGACGCGAGCGCATCCACCGAGTACCTGTCCCCGGGCCGAGCAATCATCGCCTGGGAGTCGAGACGCGTGCCGTTGGCCAGCAACCGCACCGCACGTCTACCGGTGAAGGCGTCCTCCGTCACCTGGGCATGCCCACCCCAGAGCCCCTGCCCCATCGTCCAGGCGTCGGGCGGCGAGGACTGCGTGCTCCACGCCTCGAAGTCCGGGTTGGGTGGCGAGTCTCCGAAGGCCACGCCCGGAAGTAGCGTCGCGGGCGTCACGTATGCCGTGGTGACGGCCACCGCCTCGGAGGGAGCCCCCACGTTGCCCTTCGCGTCGCGCCCCATCACCCGGCAGAAGTACGTCACGCCGGGCAGCAAGTCAGGCACGTGGAAGGACGTCGCCTTCCCGCGAGTCCGGAAGGTGGCCGAGGAAGGGGTGAAGCCCGCCTCCCGTGAGACGTGCAGCTCGTATTCGTCCCACTTCGGGCCGGAGGGCGCGGGCGTCCACGCCACCGTGAAGCCGTTGACGGTGGGCGTTGTCTTCAACTGCTGGGGCGCCGCCGGGCCAGTGAAGGGCGCGCTCGGAGCGATGCCGGGCCGTGCGTCGCGCTCCAGCCACTCGCGCACCGACGTCGAGGGTTGGCCACGCAACACCAGCTTCATGCGCGCGGTGCCGTCCGTCGCGCATTCGTGCTCAAGCTCCTGCACCGCGAGCCAGTGCGCCGTGTCCAGGCGGACTCCGTCCGGCTCCAGCCGCACCACATCTCCCAACTCCATGCCAGGGTGCGGGTCCACCGTCAGGCTCACCGTGAGGGGCGACACGGAGAGGTCCGCCACCGCCGCGTCCGCGAGGCGCTGTGCCTCGGCCTGGGTGTTGATGTTGCTCGTGTCCTCCTCGGCCACCTGCATCCACCGTCGCCCCACCTGGGCCCGCGCCGTGGGGTTGCTCGCCGTCACTCGCTTTCGCTTGGGGACTCCCGAGTCGTCCAAGTCGTTCCTGTCGCTGTAGACGACCTCGACGTCCGTGCGGATGTCCACGAGCTGGCGCGTGACGGAGTCCAAGTCCTGGTACTCGTCGGGGCCATAGGCCCACTCCTCCACCGTCTGGAGCCGGTCCGGCGCGTAGAGCGTCAGCGCGTAGCTTCCGGCGCTCGCCCGCCACTTCATGCGGCAGTCCCAACCGATGCGCTGCGCGAGTGTCCGCACGGCATCCAGAATCGGCTCCACCTTCTGCCTGTACTTTCCGCGTTGGGAGAGCGGGTCCACCGGCACGTAGAGCCCGAAGCTGGCCATGCCGTTGTCATTGCAAAGGGACTGGATGATGGACTGGACGGGAACGCCCACCGTGTCGTCCCCGTATTCGCGCTCCACTTCAATCAGCGTGTCCTGGAGCAATCCGCCCAAGTCACGCCCCACCACCTTCAGCTCCTCGGGCCCCGCGTCCACCTCGTCAATGCGGCCACGGAAGACCTCGAAGAAGTCCTCCTCCCTGGGCACCTGGCCCGGCGCGGCCAGCCCCAGCTCGACGCGGAAGTAGGCCGCCTCGGCCAGCAGCGGCGAGAAGCTCCCGCGCAGCGTGTTCGCGAGCGACTCCACCACCAAGGGAGACAGGGACAGACGCCCTCCACCCGGGCCGTTGCGCGCCAGGGACACCTCCGCCTCGGCCACGGGGGCGTCCAGCTTCTCGTTGATGCGCACGCCCAGCACCCAGTCCGCGCCGAAGAGGACGTTGAGGTTGAGCCACGTGCCAAGCCCATCGCGCACCCAGACGCGCGGATGCGTCGAGTACCCCGAGGGGCTGGTGAGGAGGGCAGCCTGGAAGGCGGACAGCGGACGCATGCTCAGCGCTCCTGCAACTCGAAGTCGAACTCCTGGCCCAGAACTCGAGCGCCGCCCTGCCACCACTCCACGGCGCGCCCCTGGCCCGTCCTGCCCAGCACCACGCGCGGCTCATAGAGGGCAGAGCCCGTGGCGAGGTGGTACGGGTACGGTGCGCCGAAGGGCTGACCCGCGCTGTACCAAGGCACCACCCACGAGGACGGCGCCACCCACGGCAGGACCACGAGGTCATCCACCAGGAGGGCCACGTTGCCCGGGTTGCCGATGCCGCCACCGAAGCCCCCGGTATTGCGCAGCGCCACGTCCCCGCCAGGTAGCGCCCCCGCGCTGTCCACGACGAGCGCGCCACTGTTGGGCGTCACCCTGTCCTCGCGCCCGTTGTCCGAGATGAAGTGCCCGGCGCGGTGGAGGTAGTGCGTCCAGGTGGCACTCCCCTCCAGCTTCCACCAGTAGGCCACCGTCCACTTCGCCGCCAGCGCCGTGGGCAACGTGAGGCTGGAGCCGACCTCCATGCGCAGGCACGCGGCATACCGGCCGCCCGCGACACCCGCCGTCACGGTGCCCGTGGTGGCACTCGGAGGAAGGAACGCACTGCTGCGCAACGTCGTGTCGAAGCTCCACACGTGCCCCTCGCCCCGGATGAGGCCGCGGTACGCGCGGGCATCCTCTTGGGAGAGCGGGCCGGTGTTCCCCCCGTAGGCGAGGACTTCGCGCCGCTCGCTGGAGCGAAGCCACCCGGAGAAGGCGCGGCGGTGCTCCCCCAACAGCGTGGGCGTGTACGTCAGCCCCCTTTCCGTGAGCACCGGCAGGGGGATTCCGGAGAGCGCGAGCGCGGGCATGGAGGGAGTCCTCAGACGGCGGAGTAGCGCGAGGCCAGACGGATACGGCTGCCGCTGGTGCGCACGCCCGCGCGCTGCTGGCGCAGTTCCTCGTCCCGGCGCGTCTGTTCCATGGCCGCGTCAATGTCGTAGCCGACGATGTTGTATGTGACGGGCGCGGACAGTCCCGATGTCCCCTTGTCCATGCCCACCCACTGGCGGAAGCGCTCGTAGAACTCCTTCACCCCGGGAGGGAGCTGGACACCCGGTGGGCCCTGGATGGGCGACGAAGGGTGCTCGTCGTCGTCGAAGCCATCCTCGGGTAGCGGCTCCGAGGGTGGAGAGGTTGGCGTCGGCGGACGGGTGGGACCCTCCTGCGGGTTCTCCGCCTCGAAGGTGCGAAGCGCGCGCTTCCAAGCAGAGGGGACATTCGTCAGCGCCTCGGTGGCGCGCGACACCGCCTGCGTGTGCTCGCGCACCCGTGCCGTCTCCTCGGCCCGCGCCATGGCCGAATCCCACGTCATGTCTTGCAGTTCGTCGAAGGAGTCACGCATGGCATCCGTGTCCACCTTCAACCTGTCGAGGCTGCGCGCGAAACGGGCCAGTCCGTCAAAGCCCGTCCAGGAGATGACGCTGCCAAGGGCGCTGATGACCTTCTGCACCGCGCTGACGATGAGGTTCCACACCCAGCCAATCGCCCGCGCCACGGCGAGGATGACGCTCGCCACGAACTTCAGGACTTGAAAGAGCGCCTTCATCACGGGCCCCACCAACTGGCTCAGCGGGTCATGAATGAGGATGAGGACCTTGCCCATCTGCTCAAAGAGGGGCGCCAGGCCCTCCAGTAGTTGGCCCACCATGGCGAGCGGCGGCGCGAGGGGTTTGATGGCATTGCCCAGCATCTCGAAGACGGGCGTCAGCGCGGAGAAGAAGCCGTCAATGACGAGGGAGATGGCGCCCAGGAGCGGCTGGAGCGGCTCCAGCAGTGTCCCCAGGCCATCCGCCACGCGTTGGATGACGCCGTTGGTGGCTTCGACGACGCCCTTGAAGCCCTCGGACTGCATGAGCAGCTCCGCCGCCACGGCGGCAATCGCCCCGTATGCCCCGCCAGCCTGGAGCCCTTGAATGCCCGCGTTGATGAGGTTGCCCAACTGGCCCAGTCCGCCGATGAGCCGATTCACCAGGGCCTCTCGGGCGCTCTCCATCGCGGCACGGGCACTCTCCAGGGTGGCCTCGGCGGCGGCGGCCAGTGACTCAGACTCGCGACGAATCTCCCGGAAAGCAGCGGCCCCGGCGGCCTCCTCGGCGCGGATGCTCGCAACGAACTCGCGGTGCGACTCCTCGGCGGCCTTCTCCTGAAGCGTCGCCAACTCGCGCGCCCGTGCAGCGGCCTCCTTCGCGGAAGCCTCCAGCGCCGCCGAGTCCGTGGGGTGGCGGATGCGGGCCTTGCCGCCAGCAGCGCCGCCCGAAAGCTGCGCGACGAGTGCGTCAATCGCCCCCGTCAGGTGCTCCAGCTTGAGAGCGCGGGCGATGTCGGCACCGAGCCGCTGGGCACCCGCCGCGCTGGAGCTCAACCCGAAGGCGGCGCCCTCCGCGAGCGTCCGTCCCGCGCCCGCTACCGCCGCGCCCACGGCCTCGGCCGTCTCCCTCGCGCCCGTCCAGAGGAGTTGGGCGCCCTGGCCCAACGTGTCGAGGAGCTGCTGGCCGGTGAGGGTGGACACCGCCGCGAAGGTGTCCGCCAGTTGGGAGAAGCCCGCCGCTCTCGCCACGGGCTCCAGGAGGCGCGAGACACCGCGCACCAGAATGGCCACGCGCTCCAGCATGTTGGCGGCGGCACGCTGGAGGAAGTCCCCGAGGACCGCGAACGCCCGGGAGAAGGCATCCGCGATGCGGGAGGCCAGGTGCCCCAGCCGCTCCCCGAGGCCTTGGAAGAAGGCAGCAAGGCCCGTGCTCGAGTCCTCCCAGGCCGCGTAAACGGCGCCCGCCAGCAGCACCACGCCCGCCACGGCAGCAGCCACTGCGGCCAGTGGCGCCAGCAACGTCCCGAAGGACAGGGCCAGCCGCGCAAGGCTGCCTTTCACCGAGGGCACGCTCACCACCAGCCCGCCCATGGCATGCGTCACGTTGTCCATGCTGCCCGCGAGCGAGGCCAGGGCCGTGGACTTGTTCAGCGCGTTGAAGGCCGACAGGAGCAACCCCGTCCCGGCCGCCACGGCCTCGACACCACCCGCCACCTTCCCCGCCGCCATCAACGCGAGCCCCGCGCCCGACACCCAGAGGGCCATGTCCAGGGCGCTCGCCTGCACCGAGGGCGAGAGGGACTGGAAGCTGGCCACCATGCCCTCCAGCCCATCCGCCACGCGCTTCACCACCGGCATCAGCGCGTCGCCAATGTCGGCGGCCAGCGTGTAGAGCAGCGAGGTAATCCGCTCCACCTCCTGGGACATGGCCGCGTTGGACTGGGACGCCGCGGCCACCGCACCCGCGAGTCCCGCCGCCACCACCGCGCCAATCTCCCCCAGGGCCCCCGCCTTCTCCTTCACCTCCTTGGCGGCCTTCTCCACGCCCTTCACCAGCTTGGCGAGGTTGGCCATGGCCTCGCCAATGGCGGCAGTCACCGCGACGTAGAGGTCTCCGACTTTCAGCCCGCCGCCTGACACGCTTCACCTCTTCGGACGTTTCCGGAACACCGTCGTCGCTGTCTTCGGCTCGCCGCGCGGCCCAGCCTTGGAGGGCGCCACGCGCAGATCATCCGCCTCCATGTCGCAGTAGGCTAGGAGGTGGACGACGTCCTCCCAGGCCCAGCCGCGCACCTCGTCTGGAGACTGGCCCGTCAGCTTCACCACCCCGTGAAGGGCCCTCAGCTCGGGGTGGTCTCGGAGTTTCCCTTCGCGCTCTCCAGCGTCGGGCTCGCGAAGGCCGAGGCCAGCTCGCCCTGGACTTCCTCCAGCCAGGGCTCGTTCTTCACCTCCGGCACGTCGGCCTCGGTGAAGACGCGCGTAGCGGTGCCCGGGAAGTACAGACAGCAGGCAGCGATGCGCGCCATCATCATCATCCCGGCCGCCTCATCCACGGGCTGGCGGTTTTCGCCCATCTCCCCAGCGGCGCGGGACGCGGACAGCACGTCCAGCTTCTCGCCCAGCGTGGGGCGGCAGATGTCGAAGTCGGCGCCGTCCAAGGTGACGCGCCTGTGGAGGGTGCGGCGGGTCCCCAGGGGCTTTCGGTGCATGACGGGTGCGGACATGGGTGTCTCCTCGGAGGTGTGGAAGCGAAGGCCGGCTACACCGCGACGGGCGCGCCCTGGCCGGTGAGGGTGGCGGAGAAGGTGACGACGTCCGTGGAGCTGCGCCCCTCCTCGTAGGACGTCACCGTCACCGGGTAGCGGTAGCCCTGGCTGCCCACGGGCGCCGTCTCGTCTTCGATGATGGTGAAGAACACCATCGCGTCGGACTCGAAGGCATCGCGGAGGACCTTCTGGGGCGCGCTGCCCTGGAAGACGTGGCCCGAGAGGGGGATGGTGAAGGACTTGAGGGTGCCCTTGCTGCGCTTGTACCCATCGCCTCCGAAGTAGTTGGCGTCAACGGTGTCCTTGGCGCGGTTGACGGGGGCCTCTGTGACACCATCCAACGCGTCCACCTCGGTGGGTGCGGTCTCTGTGGCACCGATGTAGAGTTTGTCGAAGAAGGCTTCTCGGGGGTGGGCCATGGGGAACCTCTCAGCGGGCAGGGAAACGTCGAGCGAGGAAATCCTGGAGGACGGCGGCGACACGACGGCGCGCTCGCCCCCGGGCGCGGCGGAAGGACTTGCGGAGGAAGTGAGAGGGCGGGTTGAAAATCTGTGCGCCCCAATGCCAGCCCTCGTGGATTGGGCCAGCGGACTGGTGCGAGTAGCCCGCAGTCCAGGTGGTGGAGAGGGGCGGCCCGAGGTTGTGGCGAGGGCCATCCAGGAAGCCCGTGTCTCGCAGGTGGCCGTCAGCCCCGTCCTTGCCCACCGGCACCAAGAACAGGGAGTAATCGAGGGCAAGCCGCACGATGTCCCTGCATGGCACATCCAGCACGCGCAGCACCTCAGAGGGAGAGCGGCGCAGGCGCTCCAGCGTCACAGCATCGACTTTGATTCGAACAGGCATCCCACTACTTCTTTATGGGGACGCTTTCTAGAACTGGCCCAAGAGGCCATCCATCCGCCTATGTTGCCCCTTCAGTTTCAGTCTGAACGAAACGAAACAGCCCAAAACACGACCACCCACACACAGCAAACAAGCCATGCCCCTTAAGTTCCCTTCAAGCTGGCGGTTCGACGCCACCAAGATCATCCCAGCCGTTCCAGTCGCCCTGATCAACGAACTCCACGCACTAGCAGTTGACCTCTCAGATCAACACAGCGACCAGCAAGAAATAGTCGAGATATTCAAATCGCACTTCGGAAATCGTTCTGGCAGTTCCAACTTAGACTGGGCAGTCTCCGATCTCCGGGGCGCGATGGAGGAAAAGAAATCCAACGCCGCAAACTTCATCTCCGCCTACTGGTCTGCACTAGAAGAAATCCAGGTGAAAGGGCTGGAAACGCCTTCAGCAGAGTACATCAATTCCCTCATCAATAGCCACGGCATACCCTTTGCAGTGCGCCCTCCCAATCTCGTCAAAATCACCGAAGCCCAAACGGCAGGAAACTATTTCACAAAGAGCCACATAGCTACAAACAACACCGCCACCTCCTCCCTCAACAGCCTTCAAGCACAGCCTCAGCACCTCTACATCCGAGGCAACCTTATCGGACAAGGAGCGTTTGGCTCGGTCTACAGAGCGACACGACAGACCAGCGGCGGCATATTTGAATTTGCCCTCAAGCTTCTCGACCCAAGCCCCCTCAACGAAGACATCGAAAAAGCCAGACCCAGATTCCGAAGAGAAGTCGAAGCCATCCAGAAACTCCAGCATCGCGGAATAGTTCCCTACTTCGATGCCGGCTTCGACACAGACGGTCGACCGTTTCTCGTAATGCCAATGATTCACGGAGAGAACATCAGAGACGCAGCCAGCGCCGAACCCTTCTGGCAACGCGTCTCTCTCATGACCGAAGTCCTCGATGCAATGCACCACGCCCATCAGAACGACGTTCTCCATCGAGATCTCAAGCCAAGCAACATCCTCGTTCGCAAATCAGACAAGCAACCCATCGTCGTAGACTTCGGGTCAGCATACATTGTCGACAATCTCGATAAAACCTCCCTCACAACCCAAGCCGTAGGGTCTCTTGGCTACATCCCATCGGAGGTCATTGCAAACCCCAAAACCAGAACCTCTCTCCACGACATATATTCATGCGCCGTGATCACATACGAACTAATCGCGGGGCATAGACCTGATCCTGCCGACTATGAACCTCTCGAAAAAATCGCGCCTGAACTCTCACCACTAGATCCAGTCCTCAGGAGGGCGCTTGGCGCGGCATCAAAAAGACACACTTCCGCACTAGAACTCAAGAACGACCTCGTCGCAATCATCTCACACGCAAACAATAGACCCCTTCGATGAAGCGAGACATTTGAGCATGACATTCAGCACCCAGCGGTGCCGATCTGCGCCATCCGTTCCCAGGTAAACCGGGGCGCTCTCCTCGGCGCGAACGGAGACGCCCAGCACATCCGGCGTCTGGTTGAGCACCGCGAATACCGCGAGCGCGAGAGCTTGCCCACCTTGGAAGTCCTCGCGCGCCGAGCGGATGCGCACCTGGCACCCAGGGGACAAGTATGCGGCCCGTCCCACTCCGAGGTACGGCAGAGGTCCAGCTCCGCCCGTCACCACCAACGCCACGGCCCTATCCGGCACGCCGCCATCCACCTCGGGCATGGGCGAGGTGAAGAGGTTGGCGCCTGGAGCGGGCGGACGCGCCAAACCGAGCCCCGCAGCCTCCAGCACCGCTGCCAGTTCGGCCGCAATATCCCGGCTCACAGCCACATCTTCCGGAAGCGCACCACGCCCGCTCCGTCCACCAGCTCATCCACCGCCACGGGCCGCCGAGCCCGGTTGAAGTCGGACACGTCCTCTCCTTGCAACCAGAGGCGGTGTTGCAGCGTCAGCGGCGCCTCCGTGTAGATGACGTGAGAGGCAAGATGCTCGTTGCCTGCCGCATCACGAATGAGTCTCCGGCTCGGCTGGACACGTGCCCGAGCAGGGGACACAGGCCCCAGAGTGGGCTTGCCATGCGCGTCCCGTCCCAACACCAGCGCGTAGGAGATGACCTGCCGGAACCTGTCCGAAGGCGACGCCATCAGCTCACCCGATACAGGACATAGGGAGCCAGGAGCGCCTTGGCTGCTCCAAGAATCGGACTCTTCCCCTCGGCCTTCGCAGCAAAGTAGCTAACGCTCCAGTCCCCGATGGACTCGCTCGCGACCATCGCGTCCACGCCACGCGAGCGGTAGAGCTGAACGGCCGTGAGGACGGCGGCCTCCTGAACGTCCTCCGGAAGAGTCACCGCCGGGGCACCATCGAGCGCCTGCTGTCCCGGCGTGACATAGCCCCCGTCATAGACGACTCGGAGTCCGTCCGCGTCCCCCTCGAAGTCGCCAAGCATCCCGGACACTCCGCCGCCCGTGCGCACCGTCGCCCGCCACAGGCCGCGCCGCCGCCGCAACATGCCGGACTCGGCCAAGCCTCCGGCAATCTCATAGTCCTCGGCGGGAACCAGGTGTCCGTCCTCCCAGACTCCGGACACCGCCAGGACGGGAGGGCGCTCCAGCAGCAGCAACGGGCGTCCGTAGCCGGCCGGGTACTCCACGAGGCCCGCGCCTCGCTCGAATACCCGGCCGCAGTAGCCCGCCACGGCTCGGCTCGCCGCCGTCACAAGCGCTTCCATGCGTGGCGACACCTGGACACCGAGGTCATCGGCTACCGTGGAGGCGAGGCAGAGGTCCGCAACGGAAGGCATGGCTCACCGCACCGGGAATTCGTCCGCGCCGCCGAGGACGAGTGCCGCGCCCCACTGCGCCGTGTCTGTGCCCGCCGCCGACAAGTCAGGCGTCACTTTCAGCCGCACGAAGCGCTTGCGATTGGCGACGCGCAAGTCCACCCGAAGGCAGAAACTCTGAGGGGCGGTGGCACCAGCCACCACCGTCACGGCATTAGCCAGCGTCTCGTCCGGGCCGAACGTCACCCCGTCCTCGGACTCAGCCACCTTCACCGTGGCCTTGAGCGTCTGACCCGCCGCGCAGTTGGTGGTCCCCGTGAAGAGGAGCTGCGCGAAATCGAAGCCGTTGCGGTCTACGGCACCGCCCGTCACCTCAACGGCATCCCCGGCCCCGCCGGCCGTGAGCGCTCCACCCGCCACCCCAACGGCCTTGTAGAAGACTTGGAAATCCTGCGTGCTCGCGTGCATGTCGTGTCTCCTGGTGAGGCCACGGGCTCAGTAGCCCTTGCGCTCCGAGAAAGCCTTGTCGTGCCGCAGCTTGAAGTCCCCTCGGCAGATGCCCCGGAGCGTCGTCTCGTCGTACTCGGCTCGGACGTCGTGCTCGGACAGCACCAGCTCCGTATCCACGCCATAGAGGAGCTGGTCCCACGTGCCGAACAGGATGCGGCTCGGCGCAATCCGCGTGGACGCCTTGTAGGGGAAGCCGCGCAGCGTGCCCCGGTTGAGCATCTCATCCCGGAAAATCCACGTGCCGCCGTCCTTCAAGCCGAGGAGTGCCGTCTCTCGCGTCGGGTGCAGCAGGAAGCCCGGACGCCGCAGCTTGATGTTGGCCTTGAGGACGTCCTCCACCATGCCGTCCACGTCCGCGAGGTAGTGGTCCGCACTCGTCCCGCTGCGGGCCTTCGAGTGCGCGGAGTCCATCTGCGCGAGGACCCCCTTGGGATTGGGACCCTGGCCGTCGCCGTTGAGGGCCGCCTCGTCCATGCCATCCGCTGCCGCCTCGCGGAAGTCCTCGGCTACGCCCGTGTCACCCACCGCAGGGTTGCGCAGGAGGTCGTTGGAGATGTCCGCGAGAATCATCGCCTTGTGTGCCTTGAGGACGACCTTGCCGTGAGAGGGCTGGGACTTCTCCACCTTCTCGCCCTCTCCAATCCACTTGAAGGTGACGCTCCCCGTCTTCTTGCCGAAGTGGAGCTCTCCCTTGAAGGGCACGGGACGCGCGCCCAGCGCCAGGACAACGGAGTCCGGCCGGAGGAACTCAATCATCTCCCCCGCCTCCTGCACTGGCACCAGGACGCCCGCCGAGGAGAAGACGCTCTCCTGCACTGCCTTCTGGACGTCGGCGCCACCGAAGCGCTTGGCCTGCTCCAGCACCGCCTCGCGCGTCGGGTTGCGGCCCGCGTTCACCACGGCCTTCAGGTACGCGCCGAAGTCGTTCAGGCTCTTTAGGATGCCGGGGACCTGGTTGTCCTCGGGCTTGGCCTTCGCGCCAAGAAGGCCCGCTAGCCCATCCCTCTGGCCTTTGGCCTGTTCCATCATCTGCGCGGCCACGAGGGGCCCCAGGGACTTCGCCATTTCCTGCATCTGCTCGGGGGTCATCGGCTCTCCTGGAGGTGCTGCAAGAGGGCCTCGGCCGTGTGCTTGGCCAAGGCGTTGACGTCGGGGACTGGAGGGGGCGCGGCCATGCTCCGCTCGCGCGCATCGAGAGTGACTACCACCGCCTCGGCTACGTTCTTGATGAAGGCGGCGCGCTCGTCCGCCAGTTCCTTCATCCTCACCGCACGCTGATTGCCCGGAATCGTGACGACGGAGATTTCGAGTAGCTCTTGCTGCTCGCAGTCGAAGCCGCCGCGCTCGTTCTCGTGGTATTGGTGCATGAGGTAGCGCACCGACACAGCATTCAGAATGCCGCGCGCGACTTTGCTCTCCACCTTCCGGGCGAAGTCGTCTTCCTGGTCGAACTCGATGTCCACCAGCAGGGCATCGCCCTGGACGTATGCGCGCCCCTTTCCGATGGGCAGGACGTCCTTGCGGCCGGTGCCGAAGATGCCGCCAGAGCCGTCGTCGTGGTTGTAGAGGACGACGGGGTTGGCGTTGAAGGCGTCCAGCATCCAGCCCTGGACGCTCAACCGGTCGTTGTAGCGGTCAAAGTCGCCGTCGTTGGCGCGGAAGGTGTGGAGCCTCGGTGCGCCCTCGACGGGCTCAGGGGCGTCCTTCTGAACTGTGAAGAGGCGGGCTCTGGAGAGAGGGCAAGGCATTCACCTCTCTTTATGGGGACGCTTTCCTCAAGTGGCGCGGAGCGACCAACATGGCAGCAGGCCCCGTACCGTTCGGGTCATTGGTGAGGCAGAAACACCCCACTCAGCGAGGGGTTCTCGTACAAAAAGAAGCTCTCGACGTCACCGCTTCCCTGCCATATCCTTATCTGGTTGATCGTTTCACTCAAACCCCAAAGTAGGCACTTAGTTCAAAGGAGCTTTACGTGAGAGAACTGGGACACTATTTGAAGATTCGCTATGGCCTTCCTCCCGAGGAACCCAACGACTATCAGCTTGACCAGATTGTCCGTGCGATTTCCGAGTTCGTACGAGCGAATGGTCGCGAGCCCAATGATCGAGAAACGGGTGAAATCGTTCGGCGCTTTTGCCCACGAGCAGGCACGTACAAGTACGCGTCCGACGTGAATGCCGAGCTTCGACGTCAAATCGCACAACTCGCAGCTCAAGCTCGAAAGTAGGTCCGCGCATGGAAAGCCCTCTTTGGTTGAATGCAATGCCCGAAATTCGGAGCGCCAAGGCCGAGGCTCAAAACGCCATCAGCGCGTTTTCCGATGCGCTAGCGGCTCTCAATATCGGGCTAAGAAACGGGCTCCCCAAAGACGATATCGACAAACTCTTTGGGAATGCACACACCGCTTGGTCGACCCTAATTAATCGAACCGAAAATCTATCAGGCCTCGGATTAGCTCTCGCGGCAAACTATCCAGAGCAAGCAAAATACCTAGTGGCTGGCACTACAATCGAACTTCTTGAGAACATCCTGGCGGCGGCCGAGGCTCTCGCCGCATATGGTGAGGAGGCCGACCCACTGGAGCATGTTCGAGGTCAACCGCGCGTACTTGAGGCCTCGCAGAAGCTCATATCAATCACTTTCCCCGACTCAAGCCCGCTACTCAGAAACAGATTTGAAAGCCTCGGCCTCCCAACCACAGGCCTCACAACCACCAAACAACAAACAACAACGCCTCATTCCATAGTACCACCTGACGACCTGACGGACTACATCAAGATCCTACACATCTCCGACCTCCACCGAACAAATGACGAGAAAGTTTCCAACCCAGAAGTCCTAAACGACCTTCTCGCAGCCATCAGGACATTCAACGACGGCCCTTTCGATCTGATAGTTTTGTCCGGAGACATCACGCAAGAAGCAACGGAAGATGAATTTAAGGAGGCCGAGCAGTTCCTCGACGACCTTGCCACCAAGCTCATGAACGGGGTCCGCGAGCGAATCATTGTCGTACCCGGAAACCACGACATCAATTGGAAGGCAGCTTCCGCAGGCAACTTCAAGCTAACTCGCGGCACCGTCCCAGAAGATGGAAAGCAGAGACCAGGACTGGTTGTCGTCCCCAACGGCTATATCCTCCCGACGGAAGAAACAGCACAACAGGCCATCTCTAACTTCCGAGACAGTTACCATCGTTTCTATAAAACAAACTACCCATCTGTCACTCAGGAACGGTTCCAGTTTCTTGAACCCAAGGACTTGCCTATCGGAATCCTCGCTCTTGACACGATCATTGGCATGCACCATTTCTCCGATACGCCTCATGTGGATCGAACAGCTCTAATTGACGGTCTCCAGAAAGCCCAGGCTACGGCAAAGCGATTCATTGCCGTTGGACACCATGGCCCTATTCGCCTAAGAAACCAGCACGACGGAGTCGAGGGATGGTGTTTGGAGCGGCTTCTCGACGGCCAAGCCGCGATGTATCTACACGGCCATGTCCACGAAACGCAGATATCTCACTTCAGCCGCGACGGCATCGTGGGAATACCTTGCATTGGTGTCGGCTCGCTTGTTGCGGGCCCACGGCAGCGCCCAGAGTCATCTGCGCGCCAATACCATGTGATCCAATTTCCGCTCCGAGGACGTCGCGGACGTGTCTTAGTTCGTCGAAAAGAGCGACGTGACCGTGCTTGGCAGAAAGACACGCGCTTCGGTCCCGCAACATCACCGGTCGACCATCTCGATTTTCATGTTTAAATTAAAGCTCTGAGGCTGGCTCATTCTGTCCACCCGTCGTCTGGCCCGGTAGCAGGAGTGGGTAGCCCTGCCGGTTTGGATCGGGACGAAGCCCCGCCAGCTCTCGCCATTCGTCATAGCTGAATGCCTCCGGCATCGTGCCCATGACACGGAGTTGGTGCTCGCGGTCTGCTGGAACGGGGCTGTCGTAGTCGAGAATTGCCCCTTCGTCGCTCAGCAGCGGCACCAGTCGCATCTGGTACTCGGTGCGCAGGAACTCCATTCGCGGCAGCGTCGCCTGCTCGGCAAGGTTCTCCCGCGCCGCGAAGGCCGTGGCCTTGTTGGAGCTGGAGATGTCCCCAACAATTTCCGGGGGCACGCGGAAGGTCATCCGGATGAAATCCATCAGGAAGCGGCGCAGCTCCACGAGCTGCATGTCCTTGAAGCTCGTGTCTAGACGCGCAAACGTCACCTTGCCGCTGGTGATGAGTAGCTTCCCCGCCTTATCCGGTCCCTGGTGCTCGCGCGCCAGCGACTCCTTGAAGGCACGCGCCCCCGCGCTGTTCGCATCGGAGAGACCCTCAATCGAGGCGATAGCGGGCGGCAGCATGTTGTTCCAGAAGGACGTCTTGAGAAACCGGGCCACGTACTCGTCCGTATCAAGTTCGTCCCCCAACGCGTAGGCCGGACCGATGCCGCGCCCCAGTGGGTCTTCGGGGTCCAGGTTGCGCAGGTGCAACACGTCACTGGCTGAAATCTCCCGCGACACCTTGCCAACCGTCACGGTGTAAGTGCGTTGCTCGCGCGGCACGTCCAGCGCAGGCAGGCGCGTGACGGTGCTCGGTGGCACCGGCCAGAAGCCCACCGGTATGCCACCCACGCGCTCCAGCACAAGGAACGCCTCGCCCACCAGGTCCAAGTACACCTGAACGAGCTTCGTCACGGAGCGGCCCGTCAGGTGGTCATTCGGGTCCGAGAGCAGCTTGAGGACGGGATGGTCCGGAACCTCCTGGGCTTCGCCCGCCTCCAACATCGCTTTCAGTCGCCCGGAGCGGACCTCGCGCGTCGCGCTCCGTAGCGCATAGTCCTTCACGGGATGCCCGTCCTTCTGCACGCGGCGGTAGACGCGCCACTGCACGCCTGCCACCGAGTCGGCCACCACGTCTACCACCGCGCGCAACCACGGCATCTCGCGGTAGGCGGCGAGGAGCTGTGCGGTGCCCCGACGCGGCGGCGCCTGCTGCCAGCGCGCCAGCTCCAGCCCTGTTCCCTTGCGGGGCTCGCGACTCACCGCCGCCTTCATCCGTTCCCAGAAGCCCATCACCACCCTCACAGACAGAAGAAGGAATCCGCGAACACCAGCTCATGGACGCCCCACAACAGCGCATCCACGCGGTCATCGCGGCGGCCGTTGATGCCGCTGAACTTGGAGAGCTGCGCCTCGAGCTTCGGGAATGCCCCGACCAGCTCAATGCGCCCCGTCTCCGCCAGCGCGCTCACCGGCTCGGCGCGCTTGCTCTTCGCCTCGCGAGCACGCACCGGCTTCACGTTGACGTGGACGCCCATCTCGGAGGCCACCGTCTGAATCGTGGTCTCCACCATCTCCCCGCCCGAGTTCACCTCGGCCACCAGTGCGTCACACTCGAAGGCCAGGTACTCACGGATTGCGGCGGCGGCCCACTCACGCGGCGAGCCCCGGAGGCTGGCGTCCTTGAGCACCGAGACGCGCTTGAGTGACGCTCCGTCCGTCCCCAGGACGGGACTGGTTCTCACTCCCTGGACGATGATTCCCGTCTCGTCCGAGCCCGTCTCGCTCGTGGGCGCGGGGTCCACGGAGACGATGCGCCGGTCCAGCCCACGCGCGTATTCATGAGCGTCCGCCTCCACGCGTCCCCACCGCGCCGAGCCGAAGATGGCGCCCGGCACGTCCATCAGCAGCCTGCCGAGGACTTCCTGTTGCCCCCAGCGCGTGTTCATCAACGCGCGCATGGTGGCAACGGCACTGGGCGCCAGGTTGGCGCGGTTGGCCAGCGAGGAACCCGTCCGCAGCACCACGCCTGGCCGAAGCGCCTTCGTCTCCGCGTCGGAGAAGAGCAACTCCTCCAGCTTCCGCAGCGGGCGGGGTGTCCCCGTCAGTAGGAGCTGGGGCGGGTTCGCAACCGTGCCGATGCGCAGCACCATGGGGAGCTGGTCCAGCGCCGCCATCTCATGCTTCCAGGACGCGGGCTCATCGCCCCACGCCCAGCCGCAGTTGGGCCCGCGCAGTCGGTCCGGCTTATCCGCCGAGTAGCAGATGGCGTAGACGCCGTTCGGCCATGTCACCCGCCGCTTGCTGGGCTCATAGACGGGCATGAACCACGGAGGCGACAGGGCGAGGATGCCGCTGGAGCCGCGAATCATGGTGTCGCGCACGTCCGCCGCCGTGGGGCCAATGAGTGCGCCAATCATCTTCGCCTCGCGGGCCTTCTGAATCACCCAGCGGGCACCGCTCCATGTCTTGCCGAAGCCCCGGCCCGCCATGATGAAGCACGTGGCGAACGAGGCTGGCGGCACCTGCTCACGCCGCGCCCAGAAGTCCAGGTCGTGAACGAGCGTCTCCACCTCGGGATGGGTGAGCCGACCGAAGAGACGCGCGAGGCCCTGACGCGTGCGGGCCTGCTTCACGAGGAACGCGGCAGGGGACTCCTCCGGAGCGAGGTGGTCCACCAGCACTGAGAAGCGCGGGCGCTTGGGCTCACAGTGCATCGTCGCCCTCGCCATCCGCAGCCGCGCTCGCCTCGGGTTCCGGCGCATCCGGCAGGAAGCGACCGAGGCGGTCCATCAGCAGCTCGCGCAGGGCCCGCTCATCGGCGGCCTTGTCCTCGGGAGCCTGCACCTCGACGTTGTCCCGGCGGCCGTACAACTCAGGGAAGCGGCGCGACAGAAGCCACTGGACGTGCTTGGGGTTGTGCGAAGCCGCCGACATCAGCATGTCCGTGGCGGACTGCATGAACCTCGCTTCCGCCGCGCTCACCGCCAGGTGGAAGTCCCGGTAGAGGCCGCGCTGCTCATTCGCGCCCCGGTGGAACCAGCGGGAGAGGGTCTGCTCATTGACGCCGACGAGGCCCGCCACGGCGCGACGAAAGAGGCCGCGCTCCAGGTGGCCGCAGATTTCGGCCTGCAACTCGGGGGTCAGCTTGGAGGGACGGGCCATTCCTCTAGGGAATGGGGGCGGTTTCGCGGAGGATTTCGCGGTTACGCCCGGCAAAACTCAGGGCCCTGCCGTTTTTTGAAACTTTTTCGAGCGTGGGGGTCCGCCGAGCAAGACAGGATTTGGGCCCTCGTCCAAAATCTGGACCCGGGGGGCTCGCAAAGTCCGGCCCTACATTTTGACATGTAGGACAAGTTCTCACTGCGGGGCCCGGGCGAGCCGCGCGTGGCAGGCAGCAGCGTCCACGCAGGACACCCGCCAGACGCGCGAGAAGGCCCCGCCCTCACACGTTTCCGTCACGTCCAGCCTTCCCCTGCCCTTTCGCAGCAGGAAGCCACAGAGGGCGCACCGGGCCGCGTACCTGTTGCGACGCAGCTCCGGCACGCGGTCCTCACACGCGAGGTGACGCGCGCCAGTCTCCAGGGTGTACGTGATTCGCTCGCCCTCCAGGATGGGCGCGCCACACGCCGCGCACGGCCCGCCCTTCCTGGCGACGAGCACCGGCATCACTCCTCCTCAAGCTTGCGGCGCAACCGCACGCGCGCACGCGCCAGCAAGGCGTCGAGTCGCCACCTCGGCATGCCCCACTCGCGCGCCAGGTCGCGGATGCTCTGTCGCGTGCGCCCCAGGCCATAGACACGGGACACGAGCTCTCGCACCAGCGGCTCCATCTCCGCGAGCGCGAAGTACATGCGCGCCACCTGCTCACCCACGGAGAGCAGCTCCTCCGCAGTCAGGTACTCCATTGCCCGCGCCGCGTCATGGGCCTCCAGCTCCGCGCCGGACTGCGACTCCCGGGGCTCGTCACGGCTGATGACAGCCGTGGGCGCGTCCGTCCTCCCGCTCCGGGTGCGGCCCCGCTGCGCCGCATCCGAGGGACGCACGTCCACCGCATGCAGACGCACGTGCTCACGCAGCACGCGCCGGGCACGCCACGTGGCCCACGACACGAAGCACTGACTCCCCTTCTTCTCGGGCCGGTACGTGTCCAGGGCCTTCACGGCCTCGAGGCGCGCCACCTGGACGAGGTCATCGACACTCAGCGAGCCGCGAGACTTCGCGAAGCGCCGCACCAGCGTGCGAAGCGCAGGCTCCATCTGCACCAGCAGCTCCCCGGACAGACGCCGCGCGGAGAAGTGCGCCCCCTCGTCGCGCAACCGGAGAATCTCCAGCGCCAACTCCTCCACCACGCGCGACAGGGCGGACGGTGCGTCCCGGCCCTGAGACGGATTCAGCGTGCGACTCGCCTTGGCGCCGCGGCCTTGCTCCAACCGCTGCCATGGGTGCTTACCACGGCACTGCATAGACTCCCCTTTCGACGTGAGACAGGAGCGAGACAACGCACCCCTGCAAGGGAATCGGTGAGGTTGAGCAAGACGCCTGCCAATTCACCACCAGCGAAGGCGACTTCGCCCAGGGCAGGCTCGCGTCAAGCACGGGTGAAACATCCCCGAGACACATCGACGCGCGGCACCTCCGCGAAGAGGGCGCGGACGGCGGAGCAACCGCGTCTGTCGCATGAAACATCGAGGGTCTGACAACGGGGCTCCGGCAATGGAGCGAAGCGGTGTGGAGTGCCATCACCAGCTTCAATGGGGACGCTTTCCGCGCGTGGCCCAGCCCGACGTGAGTTTTCTCAACGGCGGCAGGCGTCACCTTCCGGTGTCCCTGTCACTAGCTCTCTATACTTAGGGTATGAAGAAGATGATGTATCATATGAACTGAGGGGAGCACACACCATCTATCCCAGAGCATAGATAAGGCGAGTCGTATGACAGATGGGGACAGTGACACCCTCGGATGCCGGGGCCCTGGGCCACGCGCGGAAAGCGTCCCCATAAACAAGAGGCGTGACCACCTGCACCAAACCGCCCCTTGCCGGAAGCCCTTCGTCCTTCGCGGAGGACACCCGCGTCCGCGTCGCCTTCTTCGACGGCGTCCAGGACACGCAGCCCCAGACGCAAGAGGTGACGTGGCGAGAGCTGAAGCACCTGCTCTCCACCCATGCCGTCACGCCCTGCGCACCGTGCGTCGGGCACCGCTGCCCCACGAAGCTGGCCCAGCGCGCCTGGGCTCCCGTCGACATTGGCCCGCTCCGTAAGGATGCCGAGGTCCGCGCGGTGACGGTGGCCGTCTTCGATTTGGACGGGGTGACAGCGGAGCAGCTCGCCAGGACAGACGAGCGACTCGAAGGCTACGCGGCCATTGTCCACACGACGCACGGCCACCGGCCTGGACACACCAGCCTGCGCATCATCGTCCCCCTGACGCGTCCCGTGCTGCCCGCCGAGTGGCTCCGGGTACGTGAGGCCGCGGAACGCCTGCTGGAGATGCCAGCGGACCCGAACACGCGGAACCTCTCGCGCATCTACTTCCTGCCCAATCACTCGGGGGAACACGAAGCCCACGCCAGCAACACCGAAGGCCGCGCGCTCGACGTCGACGCCCTCCTGGCCACGGTGCGCCCCGCGCCCTCCCCTCCCCCCGCGCCCAGCTCCATACCCGGCATGGCTCAAGGACCGGCGGACCTGTTCGAGCTGCGCGCCAAGCTGCGCCGCGTCCGCAAGCCAGAGCACCGGGTCCTCATCCGCCGCGTGTTGGCCGGGGAGCCGCTCGCGGAAGTCGGCCTGCAAGACAACACCCTCAACGTGCTCATGTCCTGCGCCGCCTATGTCCTTCCCACGGAGACGCCCGAGGAGGCCGTGATTGAGGTGTTCCGTCCCTGCTTCGCTGCGACGGACTGGGGCGAGGGCACCGAGCACCTGTGCGAACAGGCCCGCCTCAAGCTGCGCCGCCACCGTGAGCGCCGCCTCCAGGGGGACGCCCAGCGCAGCGCGGACAACGAGGCGTTGTGGACCTCACTCCAGGGCAGGCCGAGGGGCGAGACACCCGCATCCGCGAAGGGAGACGGTGCCCCATCCTCCGACGTTGCCGAGGAGGAGTGGACTCGCGCGCTCATCTCCTACGAAGCGAAGGACGGCAAGCGCCTCAAGAACAACGAGGCCAACCTCTTCACAGTCCTGACGCACTCGCCCGAGTGGCGCGGCACCATCCGCTTCAACGAAGTCACCAAGCACATGGAGTACGCAGGAGGCCCCCTGCCGGACGACACGCCCGTTGACGAACTAGACGGACGCATCGCCTGTTGGATTCAGCAAAGCGAGTACGGCCAGCTCGGCATGGACCCGCGCCCCGCGCACGTGCGCGAGGTACTGCGCCAGGTCGCCACGAACAACACCTATGACCCGCTGCGCGAGTACCTGGAGGGCCTCGTCTGGGACGGCGTCCCTCGCGCGGACACCCTCCTGGAGCACTACTTCGGCGCCCAGGGGGATGCCGAGCACCTGCGCACCATCAGCGGGAAGTGGCTCATCAGCGCCGCGGCGCGCGCGCTGGAGCCGGGCTGCAAGGTGGACACGGTGCTCATCCTCGAAGGCCCCCAGGGCATCCGGAAGTCCACCGCCTTCCGCGTCCTGGCAGGTGAATGGTTCTGCGACGCCCCCATCAACATCCGCGACAAGGACAGCGCGGCCCTGGCAGGGCGCAACTGGCAGATTGAGCTGGCCGAGGTGACGACGCTGCGCGCGTCCGAGGCCGAGGACCTCAAGGCCTTCATCTCGCGCAACGAGGACACCTACCGGCCACCCTACGGACGCGTCACGGTGAAGACACCGCGCCGCTGCGTCTTCGTGGGAACGACAAATTCCCTGGAGTACCTGCGCGCGGACGCGAGCGGCTACCGCCGCTGGTGGCCGGTGCGATGCACGCGCATCGACATCGAAGGACTCAAGCGAGACAGGGGCCAGCTCTGGGCGGAGGCCGTGGCCCGCTTCCAGCGGGGTGAGAACTGGTGGTTGGAGGAGGAGCAGGCCCAGCGCGCGGAGAGTCACGCGCAGGAGCGAAGTGAGACGGACGGAGGGCCAGACGACACCATTCTCCAGTGGGTGTTGAGCCTGCCGCCCGAGAAGCGCAACGAGGTGACGACGGAGCTGGTGGCCCGCGACGCGCTTCTCCTCACGACGCCTGGGCAGATTCCGCGCGGCGTGCGCCTCGACATCGGCCGCTCACTTCGGCGCCTGGGCTTCCAACGCACCCAGCGGCGGATTGCCGGCGTCCCAACGTGGGTCTACCTGCCGCCGGAGAACATCCGCTACGCCCCTCAGCAATCCCTCGGTGCGGCGCGCACAGCTCCCGCCCCGGTGGTCACCGCCTCGAGAATGCCCAAAGCGTGAAGCACATGGGCCACTCGCGGAAAGTATCCCCATTCAAGAGAGTGTGCAGCCAGTTCACGACACCCACCGCGCCACACTCTTCGCGGGCCACTGCGTCGACGTCATGGCGTCATTCGCGGACGCGAGCTTCGACGCCATCATCACCGACCCGCCCTATGCGGAAATCGACCGTGACTATGGGCGGCTCTCCGAGTCGGAGTGGCACGGGCTCATGCGTGACGTCATCGGTCAGGTGCGACGCCTCCTGAAGCCCACCGGCTCCGCCGTCTTCGTCCTCCAGGCCAACAGCGAGCGCGTGGGCCGGGTGCGGCCGTGGCTGTTCGAGTTCATGGCCTGGACGTCGCGGGAGTGGAACCTCGTCCAAGACGTCTGGTGGTGGAACATCAGCACACCGCCCACCGGAAGCTGCCAGCGGAAGAATGGCCTCATGCGGCCCTCGGTGAAGGCGTGCGTGTGGCTGGGCGCGGCCAAGTGCTACCGCAACCAGGACGCCGTCTTGTGGACGCCCTCCGAGTCCATGGCGCGCCTCAAGTACGCCAACCGCGCCCGCCGCGTGTCCCCCTCGGGCATGTCCGTCCGGGCGGGGAAGATTGTGGAAACCGTCGCGGAGCGCGGCGGCGTCACGCCCTACAATCTTCTGCCGATTTCCAACGGCAACAGCGTCACCAGCGGGGGCGCCAAGGGCCACGGCGCGGCCACGCCCGAGGCACTGTGTGACTGGTGGGTGCGCTACATCACTCGGCCCGGCGACCTCATCCTGGACCCGTTCTTCGGCTCTGGCACCGTGGGCGCTGCCGCGTTGAAGGCTGGGCGCTCCGTCGTCGGCATCGAGCAACACGCCCCCTACGTGGAGCTCTCTCGGCAGACGCTCATCACGGCCGAGGCGCCCGATGCAGGCTGACGCCTCGCAAGCGAGCCTGCCCCGGCGCCGAGCCGTGGACGGGGGCGTGCTCCACTTCCTCTCCGTCTCGCAGCTCAAGCAATTCAGCCTGTGCCCGCGTCGCTGGTACTTCGCCAAGGTGCTGCGCCTGCCCGAGCCTGAGACGAAGGCCCAAGCCCTTGGCGTCGAGGGACACGCGCAACTGGAGCACTACCTACGCACGGGGGAAGACGTCCTGGGCGACATCGCGCGGGCGGGCCTCCACCTGCTTCCAACTCCAGGCGACGACCTCCTGGTGGAAGAGTCCTTCGGCACGCCCCCTACCCTGTCGGCGGACGGCGTCCCCTTCGTCGGACACATCGACCTTATCAACCCGCGCCGGCTCGCGGATGGCGTGCTGCGCGTCACGGACCACAAGTTCTCGTCCAACGTGGCGCGCTACGCCGCGACGCCCTCGCAGTTGGTGGACGCGAGCACCGAATCCGGATTGCAGATGGTGGGCTACGGCGTCTGGGCTGCCCTCTCGGAAGCGCGCTTCCCTGGCGTCCGCGTGCTGGAGCTGGAGCACCTCTACTTTCAAACGCGAGGCGCCCGGCGTGCCGTGAGTGTCATGGCCACGGTGCGCGTCGAGGACGTCACGCGCGAGTGGACACAGAAGGTCTTCCCCATGGTGCGCAGCATGAGCGAGGTGGCCCGAGCCACGCGCGCCGCTGACGTGTCCCCCAACTTCAATGCCTGCCAGAAGTACGGCGGGTGCCCCTTCAAAGCGCAGTGCATCTCAGGAGAACGCACCATGTCCCTGCTGAATCGCTTCATGCCGAAGAGCCAGGCCTCCGACACCGCCGCGCAGCTCCCGCTGGTGCCCCCGCCCGTTCCCGTCACATCCACCGAGGCCCTCGGGACGTGCGACAGGTGCGGCGCGACACTGACGATGGAGAACACCAGCAAGCTTCGCTCGGGAGACGTGCTGCATGTGTCCTGCCCGGGTGCCGAGGTGGCCGCCGTGCTGCCCCCGGACGCTCCCGCCGCATCGCCCACCATCGCCACCGAGGCCGCGCCGAAGCGTCGCGGGCGCAAGCCGAAGGTCCAGGCCGCGCCGGTCCCCTCTTCGCCCGTCGAAGAGCACAAGGCCACCACCGCCTCGAGCGCGCCGAGCGCCCAGGGCGAGCGCCTGCGACTCTTCGTGGACTGCGTCCCCAACATGGCCGCGGAATCGCTGTCCGAGTACGTGGCCAAGGTCGCCTCTCAGGTGAGCGAGGCCGGCGGCGTCGAGGATCTGCGCTTCGCAGGTGGGGAGAGCGCGCTGGGCTACGGCCGCTGGAAGGGCGCGCTCGCGATGGCCATCCGCAACGCGCCGCCCACCCCTCGGGCCTACGCCGCCCTCGGCCTCGCACACTCGGAGCTGCTGCAAATCGCCGTGGAAGCCCTGGAGCCGCTGTGCGGTCCGGGTGACTTCGTGCGTGGCGCTCGCTGACGGTGTTTGGGATGCGGCTGCTTGAACGACTGGGCGTCACACCCACGCCCTCCAGTCCCATGCCCGTGGAGCGTCCGCCGGTCTATGGGCGCTCTCCCGTGGGTTACTCGGCGGACCTCGGCCGCATCCTCGCCCTGCCTCGGCGGGACCTCGCCACCTCGTACTCGGCGGCGGACGTCGAGGCCCTGGAGACCCAGCTCCGCGCGCCTCTGGGGCCGTGCAACTGCGCCAGCATGTCCCCGCCGCGACCGTGCCCCATACGGTTGCGACGGGTACAGGCCCACGCTCTTCTGGAAGCCTCACGCGTGGGCGGGCTCCTTGGCCCCATCGGCACAGGCCATGGGAAGGAGCTGACTACCTTCCTGATGCCCATGGTGATGCCGGGCTGTCGGGTGGCCGTCCTCTTCATCCCCGCCAACCTGTTGCCGCAATTCGAGGCCGAGTGGAGCTACTACGGCGCGCACTGGCGGCTTCCCAACCTCGCGGGCGGCAGGTGGTTCCGAGTGGGCCTGCCGGTCCTCCACGTCATTACCTACAACAAGCTCTCCAGCCAGGAGGCAACGGACCTGCTGGAGCGCATCCGCCCAGACTTGGTCATCCTCAACGAAGCCCACAACCTCAAGGACCCGAGGTCCGCGCGCACCGGGCGGTTCCTCCGCTACTTCGACAAGCACCCACGGACGCGCCTCGTAGCGCTCTCCGGCACCTTCGCGTCCAAGAGCATCAAGGACTACGCGCACCTCTCGCGCCTGGCGCTCGGTGAGGGCTCGCCCTTGCCGCTCGCTCACCACGTCGTCGAGGAATGGGGAACAGCCCTGGACCCGGGCAAGGTGGTGGCCCCTCCTGGCACGCTGGAGCGACTCTGCGAACCCGGAGAGCACGTGCGCGAGGGCTTCCAGCGCCGCCGCAATGCAACGCGCGGCGTGGTGGCCACGGAAGAGAGCTCCCTGGACAAGCCGCTCATCATCCGGGAGCGGAAGTTGGGGCCCGTGCCCGCGCAGATCCTCGCCCTCATCGAGCTGGCGCACGCGGGCGAGCGTCCGGACGGAGAGCAGTTCCAGGAGCAGCTACAAGCCGTAGCGTGCGCGCGACAACTCTCGGCGGGCTTCTACCACCGCTGGCGCTACCCGCGAGGCGAGCCGCCGGAGCTGATTGAGCAGTGGTTCGCGCGACGGAAGGCATGGAACAAGGAAGTCTGGGAGGAACTCAAGGGCGAGCGCCGCGAGCACCTGGACTCGCCAGGGCTGCTCACCAAGGCTGCCATCCGCGCGCACATGTCACCGCCCTACGAGGGGGATAAGCCAGTCTGGCACGCGTCGACATGGCAGGCGTGGGCAGAGATTCACGCTTCCGTCCAGCCCGAGCCCCAGGCGGTTTGGGTGTCGGACTTCCTGGTGAGAGACGCGGCGGAGTGGGCGCGCTCGCGGGTGGGAATCGTCTGGGTCGAGTTCCCAGAGCTGGGAGAGCGCATCGCGAAGGCAGCCGGTGTGCCGTTCTACGGAGGGGGAAAGGCCGCGTCTGAGACCATCCTACGGGAGACGGGAAAACGCTCCGTGGTGGCGAGCATCAAGGCGCACGCAACGGGGAAGAACCTCCAGCAGTTCTCTCGGAATCTCGTCGTGACGCCACCCTCTGACGGGTCCACGTGGGAGCAGCTCCTCGCACGTACACATCGGCCCGGCCAACTGGATCCATGCGTCGAGGCGGAGATGTACCTACACACTCAGGACTTCGCAGCTGCATTCGCCACGGCTCGCGAGCGAGCGCGCTTCATTCAGCAGACTGACGGGCAACCGCAGAAAATCCTAACAACCAAGTGGCCATCTACGCGCCTCACACTTTGAGATACAAAGCCGACATATCATCGGCCAAATCACGCAACGGCGAATAATGCTCTCGATACCCAACCACATCACGTCTGCGTGGGGAAAACCCGTAAGATTCAAGCTCTGCCACGCCGAGAAGAATAAATCGTCGCCGCTTTTCATCCGGAAGAAGCCGAACCCGCTCCAACTCCTGCGGAGTGAACTCAGACGCCTTAGAGAGCACAATATACACTTCAATCCCACTCCCCTCAAAACAATCAGCAACCAGATTCAAATTGTCAATGTCGTCGACCGAGATCTCATTCCCTCCCTTGCACTCCCCAACAACCAACTCCACACCACCGCGAATATTTCTGGCCACCGCCACAAAATCAGTCTCACAGTCAATCCCCCTACCCTCAAACTTCAAATTCATCGCAGCAGCATAGACAACGCCCGACGCCCCGCGATGACCGATCTCAGAATCAAGAAACTGAAGCGCCAGAATCACAGGAATTGAGCCATCCTGATGCTCTGTTCTTCCAAACAGACCTGAACGCCTATAGGCCCAATCTCCATCCCGAAGTTGCGGAGCAACATGCACATCGGCTCCGCAATACTCGCAACTCAAATGGGTCTTCATCTCATCAATGCTCACCCAGAAATCAAGCATGCATGCCGAACACCTAACCTTGACTCCGACCCTAAAGACCTCCTTTTTCACGAGAAACGAAAAAACGTCAGGGGGCTTCAATTTGCCCTCACGTCTCGGCTCAATATACAAGTCACCGTAAGACTCAAATCCCCTTCCACTCCTCACATCCTTCGCACCTCCAATACAAGCCATTGCCTCGCGCAGAGTAAACGACTGATTAGCTGTATGCCGCCTAATCAGATCGCGAACCCCGGCCACCTTGAAAACTCGACACCTCTGCAATCCACCCATTTGTCGAATCAGTCTCTCTGCAACCAATCCAGGCTGACTCACCTCGGCCCGAATCCCGCTCACCTCAAAAATCTTCGCAACCAACTCTCGACCATCAAGAGCATAAAATGTCAACACACTCGAACCCGCCTCGATCAACACACCGACACCATCATTCTCAGAACGAACGAATCCATCCGCACCAACCACCTTCTCTGAGTAATATTGATTCAACTCCAACACAGGAGGATATTCAAACACCATCCGCTCATCCTCCCCTGTAAATTCCCTGGGCCGAGCCGTGACCATCAACTTCTGCCCGTTCGACTCGCCTGACACCGGCATCGAAGGAAGTTGGAATGACACCTGCTTTAGCCTTCCTTCACCAACCACACCCAGTGCTTTCAAGCCCGGCAAGCGAACGACAGTCGGCCGGCCTGGATTTGCAATAACTGAAGCCGGGTGCTCAATCCTTCTCCCACCATTGCGCCCCATCAAGATCAAGAAAGGATTATTCCTGTACTCATTCGAAAAACCGGGCAACCCACTAGGAAGCGTCACATCGTGAGCGCCAATCACAGACAACAACAGCGACTGATATCTTTCAGGAAACGCAGGATCGTAGAATAAAACATTCTGCCCCGACGCCCTGACGTTCCAGTATTGGAGAACATGCAGAAGATTGGAGGAATCCCCAACAAACAAACCAGAGAACGCCTGCCATCCCCACCCAACACACTTCAAATCAAACATCGTCAACCGATTCAACGAGCGAGCACCGAGAATTTCATTGGGCAGTGGTGCCCCAGCAGAAATACCAACACTGCGCGCCCATAACTCCTTTTTGATTATATCCTCATAAGGAACATCCAACTCTCCTGCCGCCGGTAGCCTGCCCAACATAGCAAGCAGCACGCTGGCGAGTGGGTCTGCCTCATCCCATTCAAACCAAGCAAGCGTCTTCCTGTCATCTCCCCTAACAGCCTCCAGCTCATAGACTCTTCTGGCCGCCTCAAACACATCAACAAAACGCAATGTCTTTACTCCTCGATACCCCCCGTCAAACAGTCGATACTCATACGAACTCCCCCACATATACGCATAACGCCGCGAGAACGCATAGGCATCCACTGACCCATCCGCCGAAAGCAGCAAGTCAGGCTGAAATGCATTCACAATCTCATCTGCCATCTCCGGCAAATCTACTGGCACAAGTGGATTGCATCGCCCACCCCACAGCAGGTGACTATGCTTTATCGCAGCCTCAATTTCGGAACGCATCGTCGAGCTTACACACCAGCCGACCCGAACGGGCCTATAGCTCACATCTACCTTGATGGTTTTCATCAGCTTTCCCATGAACTACACCATGACTCTCGACTACCTACCATTCCCACCACGCCGTTCAGCACCTCGGCCACCTAAAATTCCAGACACATTCGCCGCAATGCGATTCTGTTCTGTCCGCCATCTGGCCCCAATAGGCCATACGTGGACCACTCCCGGAAAGCGTCCCCATAAAGGGACGTGAGGACGTCCTCTCGACGTCTCGCCACCTGACCGGGAACACGGGACATGAGCAACGCCGCACTCGCACGAATCGCCACCGCCCAGGCCGCCGTCGGCGCGCAGTACCTCAAGGCCGGACGCTACCGCCTGGAGGTCCAGTCCATCCGCACCAAGGACGGCTTCAAGGGTCTTTCCGCCATTGCTGAAATCAAAGTGGTGACGTCCGAACGGACCCAGCCCACAACCACCGAGCCTACGCGGGCCGGCCTCATCGCCAGTTACGTAGAGAACCTCTCGGACTCGAAGAAGAACGGGGGCGGACGCTTCAAGGCGTTCCTCATGGCCCTGGCCGGCGCCGAGGAGCACGAAGTCACGCCCGACTTCATCGCCAAGTTCACCGAGGCGAAGCAGGCCGGCGCCTTCCTCCTGGTGGACTGCGACGTCTTCCCCAAGACGCTCCCCGAGAAGGACGGAAGGCCCGGCAAGGTCATCGAAGGCTACCGCTGGAGCAACGTGAGCCCCACGGACGCGGAGCTGGCCGCCATCGAGTCCAAGCGCGCCGCCGCGAAGCTCCCGCCGCTCGCTGACGCCCTGGCCTGACGCCCCCTTCTGCTCTGGACGTCTTGGCGCCCTTTCAAGGGCGCCCGGCTGGCCCACGTCACGGGCCTTTCGGTGTTGTGCCCGTCCTCTTCAGCTTCGACACCGAGACCTATCCAATTCAGCCCGGACTCCTGGCGCCGCCGCTCGTCTGCGCATCAATCGCCCACGAAGCACCGGGTAGCGAGCGACTCCTCTCCGCCGACCTTGCGCGCACGTGGTTCCGTGAGGCCCTCCGCACGCCGGACGTACACCTGACGGGCGCAAACCTCGCCTACGACCTGGGCGTCATGTGCGCGGATGACCCGCGACTTGTGGACGCCGTCTTCGCCGCCGCCGAGGCGGGCCGCTTCCATGACGTGGCCATCCGCGAAGCCATCCTGGACATCGCCCGGGGGCTCCACGGCGTGGACCCGGAGACAGGCCGCCCGCTGGGCGATGACGAGGGCGCCCGCTATCCGCTGGCCCTCCTGGTGCGGCGCCACCTCGGCCTCGACATCAGCGCGGACAAGCATGCCCCCGACGCATGGCGCCTGCGCTACGGCGAGCTGGATGACGTGCCGCTGGAACAGTGGCCCGAGGGCGCCCTGAAGTACCCGCTGCGCGATGCGCGCTACACGCTGGACGTCCACCTGTCCCAAGAGCGCGCCGCGTCCAGCGTCCCCAACGAAGGCAACCTGCACGCCGAGGCGGACCAAGTCCGCGCCGCGCTCGCGCTCCACTTCGCTGCCATCTGGGGCCTACGCACTGATGCCGGACGCGTCGAGGAGCTGCGCCACCGCGTCGAAGCGGAGTGGAGAGCGAACCGCGCGCGCTTCCAGGCCGCCGGCATCTTCCGCGCCAACGGCTCGAAGGACGCCAAGCGCCTCGCCCACCTTGTCACCACCGCCTACAACGGCACGCCCCCCGTCACCCCTCCCTCGCCGCGATTCCCCGAGGGCCAGGTGGCAACCGACAGGGACACCCTCTTGGACTCCGGAGACGCGCTGCTGGAGGAGCTGGGCAAAGCCGGCAAGGTCGACAAGTACCGCTCCACCTACCTGGGCAAGTTGGAGGCCGGCACCACCGTCCCCCTCAACCCGCGCTTCAACGTGCTGGTGTCGACGACGCGCGTTTCCAGCGACTACCAGCAACTTCCCCAGCGCGGGGGCGTGCGCGAGTGCCACGAGGCCCGCCCCGGCTACGTGTTCTGCTCCGTCGACTACGCGGGCCTCGAGCTGCGCACCATGGCTCAACGTGCCATCTGGGATGTCGGCTATTCGCGCATGGCCGAAGCTCTGCTGGCCAAGGAAGACGTCCACACCTCCGCCGCGGCCACTTTCTTGGGCGAGAGCTACGACACCCTCCTTCCGCGAGTGAAGGCCAAGGAGCCCACGGCCACGTCCTTCCGCTCGCTCGCCAAAATCTTCAACTTCGGCAAGGGCGGGGGCCTCGGGGCCGGGGGCATGGCGTACCACGCACGCGCCAAGGACGGCGTCCGGTTCTGCCTGCTGGCGAAGGTACCGGACACATGCGGCGTGGAGCGCGTCCCGGTGAGGGTTCAGGGCAAGTTGAAGATGGTCTGCGCCGCGTGCGTCGAGGTGTCGCGCCACTACGGCAACCGGTGGCTGGACGCATGGCCCGAGCAACGCGCCCTCTTCGGACGCGCCAGCGCTCTCACACGTAACGGACAGCTCGTGGACGTGATGATTCCAGGCGCCAACATCCTCCGGGGAGGTTGCGGCTACACCCAGTGGCTCAACACGCCTTTCCAGGGCCTCGGCGCCGTGGGTGCGAAGCTGGCCACGTGGCGCGTGTCCCGGGAGATGTACGCGGACCGTCGCTCCCCTCTCTGGGGCTCGCGTCTTGTCCTCATGGTGCACGACGAGTTGGTGGCGGAGCTGCGCGCGGACTGTCCTAACCGCCTCCACGATGCAGCCGAGCGAATGGCGGAACTCATGCGGCAGGCCATGCGCGAGGTGACTCCGGACCTGGCGGGCGCCATCGAAGCCGAGCCGGCCCTCTCGCGCGTGCTCTCGAAGGACGCGGCCACGGTGCGGGACGCGGGCGGGCGGTTGCTGGTGTGGGAGCCGGAGGCCAAGGCTGCCTGAACCATTCGGGGAAAGTGTCCCCATTGAAGAAGGAGTGAGCACCTGCCTCCTTCCTGAGACTCCCTCCGAGCAACGCCCCGCGAAGCTCGTGTCCATTGACCCGGGCCTTCGGCACTGCGGCGTTGCCGTGTTCGACATGCCGATTGGCGAGCGCGCAACGCTCCTGGCGGCCGGACTCCCGAAGAACCCCGCGCGTCAGGACGGGGAAATGTCGCTGGCCTCGTGGGCCTCCATGGCCTTCGCAGTCCGCGAGTGGCTCCGTCCACGCCTAAGCGACGCGCCCCACCAACTCATCATCGAGTTGCCCCGCGTCTACAGCGCCGCGCACCAGAAGGGCGACCAGAACGACCTCATCCAACTGGCGGGCGTCGTCGGCATGCTCGGTGGTCTCCTGCCGAGCGTCGCCAGCCGCCGCAGCGTCTACCCACGCGACTGGAAGGGCACCCTCGACGCAGACGCGTTCATCGAGCGCATCAAGCAGCGCCTCGACGCCACCGAGCACCTACGCGTGGAGCTGCCCGCCACCTCCTCGCTCCATCACAACGTATGGGACGCCATCGGCATCGGGCTTCACGCCCTCGGTCGCCTCGCGCCCCGCCGCGTCTTCCCGAGGTAGCCATGTCAGCGCCCACACCTAACAGCCCGCCAGTTCTCCCGGACTTCCTCACCGTGGACGAAGCCGCCAACTTGCTGCGCGTGAACCGGAAGACGCTCTACGAGGCAATCCGGCTCGGCAGCGTCCCCGGCGTCGTCCGCATCGGGAAAGCCCTCCGCGTCCGGCGAGACGCACTGGTAGGGTCCTCTCTGGGTCAAGGCGGTCCTGCACTCAAGGAGCACCACTCATGAGTGTGAGACTGAGGAAGTACACCGACAAAGACGGAAGGAACCAACAGGTGTGGTTCGTGGACATCAAGTTCAAGCACGCGAACGGGAAGGTCGAGCGCGTCCGCAAGGACAGCCCGGTCAACACCCGACGCGGTGCCGAGCAGTACGAACGCGACGTCCGTGCAGCCCTCTTGCTGGGGACCTTCGGAAAGGAAGTGCCAGAGGACACGAAGAAGGAGGAATCGAAACCCCTGACGCTGAAGGAGTACACCCAGCGATTCCTCACCTACAGCGAGAACAACAACAAGCACTCCAGCGTCGTGAGCAAGCGGCAGATCTTGGACGACCACCTCATTCCGTTCTTCGGGGGGATGGCACTCGACGCCATCGGCCCGGCCGAGATTGAGGACTTCAAGGCCGCGATGAAGAAGAAGCCTCGACGGCTCAGCGGCCACTCGGAAACCGCCTCCAAGCGCGCTCTCCGCAGGCGCAAGGTCCGTACAGCCAAGCTTTTGAGCCTGAAGACCATCAACAACGCCCTGGCCGTCCTCAGCAAGCTCCTCAACCTCGCCCAAGAGCAAAGCGTCCTGGCTCATGCCCCGGACGTGAAGCTCTTCAAGGTGCAGAAGCCCGACTACGACTTCCTCGCGTTCGAGGAGGTGGAGCGGCTCATCGAAGCCGCTGCGCCTCAGGACCTGGCCCTGCTGACGACAGCTCCCAAGACGGGACTACGGCAGGGGGAACTCATCGGGCTCCAGTGGTCGGACGTCGACCTCGTCCGCGCCAAGCTCCACGTCAAGCGGACCATCTGGCGCGGCGTCGAGGGCACTCCCAAGGGCGGCAGCTCCCGGACGGTGGATCTTCCGCAATCCGTCGTGGATGCCCTCAAGGCCCACCGGCACCTCCGAGGCCCCTTCGTCTTCTGCCAGGAGAACGGAGAGCACCTCACCCCGGGAATGATGGACCACCTGCTCATCACCACGCTGAAGCGGGCGGGCGTCACGCGCGACAAGAGCACCATCGGATGGCACGACCTCCGTCACACCTACGGAAGCCACCTCGCCATGAGGGGCGTGCCGCTGAAGGTCATCCAGGAGCTGATGGGCCACGCCACGCTCGACATGACCATGAGGTACGCGCACCTGAGTCCCCAGGTGAAGCAGGACGCGGTGCAGCTCCTCGACGGCCCCTTGCTGGCGAGGGGCAATACAGGGGCAATGACCGGAAGCTAAAAAAGCAGAAGGCCCGTAACCCCGGAGGATTACGAGCCTTCTGAGATTGCCCAGGGCGGGATTCGAACCCGCACACCTTTCGGCGCCACCCCCTCAAGATGGTGTGTCTACCAGTTCCACCACCTGGGCGTTGCTGCGCGGACCATCTACAGGACCGCTTCGGATCACGCAACGAGTTTCTAACCGCTGCGTGCTCCGATTTGTTTCAACCGGCCCCTCAGGGAGCCGGGGTCGGCGCGGGGGCCTGCTGGCCCTCGGCCGGAGCCGCCTCACCGCGCGGCTGCTCCACCGTCCCAGGGGCCGCCTGCTGACCCGCCGGAGACGACGTCTCACCCGCTGGAGCCGGCGCCGCGGGAGCCGCCGGAGCAGGCGCCGCGATCGAACCGCCCGCCGCCACCGAGGACTTCAGGCCCACGAAGGACAGGCCCAGCGACGTGAAGAAGAACATCGCCGCGCACACGCCAGTGAGCTTGCTCAGGAAGGTCACCGCGCCACGACCACCGAAGGCACTCGTGGCCGCGCCGCCGCCGAGGGCCGAGCCCATGCCAGCGTCCTTACCCGGCTGCAGCAGGATGACGAAGATCATGAACACGCACACGAGGACGTGCACGATCGTGACGAAGGTCAGCATGTGGAGTTTTCCGAACGTTCCGTGAAAAGAGGGCGCACCTTATTGCAGAAAACAGTGCGCCGATAGCACCAAATCGCGCGCCCTACCCTACCGGGCCGCCTGGATGATGGCCGCGAAATCGCCGACCTTCAGGCTCGCCCCACCCACCAACGCCCCATCCACGTCCGGCTGCCCCAGCAATTCCGCGGCGTTATCCGGCTTCACACTGCCGCCGTACTGGATGCGCACCTGGGCGGCCGTCTCCTCGCCGTACAGCCGGCCCACCAGCGCCCGGATGGCCGCGTGGACCTCCTGCGCCTGCGCCGACGTCGCGTTGCGCCCCGTCCCAATCGCCCACACCGGCTCGTACGCCAGCACGAAGCCCGCCACGTCCTTCGCCTCGAAGCCCTCGAGCCCACCCCGGACCTGGCGCTCCACCACCTCTAACGTCCGGTTCGACTCGCGCTCCGCCAGCGTCTCGCCCACGCAGAGGATGGGCGTCATCTTCGCGGCCAGCACCGCCTTGGCCTTCTTGTTCACCGTCTCGTCCGTCTCGCCGAACAGCTGCCGGCGCTCCGAGTGCCCCACAATGACGTAGGCACACCCGAGCTCCGCCAGCATCGACGCGGACACCTCGCCGGTGAACGCACCCGACGACTCCCAGTGGCAGTTCTGCGCCGCCAGCTGCAACGGCGCGCCTTCCAGCGCGACGTGCACCGCCTGCAACGCCAGGTACGTCGGCGCCACCACCACCTCCACCACATCTCCCACGGAGGTCACCGCCCCCCGCAGCTCACGGACCAGCGCCAGGGCCTCCGGCACCGTCTTGTTCATCTTCCAGTTGCCGGCGACGATCTTCCGACGTCGAGACGAGACGGCCATGTGTCACTCCCCCAGCGCTGTGGATGTGGTGGTGCTGCTTGGGCGCCGCAGAGACTACCGCGTCTCCAGCGCCTTGATGCCCGGAAGCTCGCGGCCTTCCAGGAACTCCAACGAGGCCCCTCCGCCCGTGGACACGTGGCTGAGCTGATCCGCCAGCCCCATCTGCTCCACGGCCGCCGCGCTGTCCCCGCCGCCAATCACGGTGGTGGCCTGCTTGTTGTTCGCCATGGCCGTGCCCACCGAGCGCGTGCCCTCGGCGAACTTCGCCACTTCGAACAGGCCCATCGGCCCGTTCCACACCACCGTGCGCGCGTCGCGGATGTGCTGCGTGAAGAGCGAGCGCGTCTTCGGACCGATGTCCAGGCCCATCATGTCCTTGGGCACCGCGTTGTCCGGCGTCTCCTGCGCGGAGCTCTTCTCCGTCGGCTCGGTGCCGACGATGTGGTCCACCGGGAGGACAATGGGCGTCTTCAGCCGGTGCGCCGCCTCGAGCAGGCGCGTCGCGAGCGAAAGCTTGTCCTCCTCGACGCGGGACTTGCCCACCTCCACGCCCTGCGCCTTCAGGAACGTGTACGCCATCGCCCCGCCCACCAGCAGCGCGTCCACCTTGGGCAGCAGGTTCTCGATGACCTTGATCTTGTCGCTCACCTTCGAGCCACCCAGGATGGCCACGAAGGGCTTCTCCGGCGTCTTGAGCACGCGGCCCAGGTACTCGATCTCCTTCTTCATCAGGAGGCCCGCCGCCTTCTCCTTCACGAAGGGCACCATGCCCGCCGTGGAGGCGTGGGCGCGGTGCGCGGTGCCGAAGGCGTCGTTGACGTAGACGTCCGCCAGCGCGGCCAGCTCGCGCGCGAAGGCCTCGTCGTTGGCCTCCTCCTCCTTGTGGAAGCGCAGGTTCTCCAGCACCACCACCTGCCCCTCCTTCAGCTCCTTCACCTGCTTCTTCACGCCGTCACCCACGCAGTCATCCGTGAGGATGACCTCGTGCTTGCCCCCGAGCAGCTCGGCCAGCCGCACGGCGACCGGCTCGAGCGACAGCTTGGGGTCCGCGCCTTTGGGACGTCCCAGGTGGGAGGCCAGGATGACCTTGCCGCCCAGCTCCAGCGCGCGGCGGATGGTGGGCAGCGCCTCACGGATGCGGGTGTCGTCCGTCACCTTCCGGCCGTCGAGCGGGACGTTGAAGTCCACGCGGATGAAGGTGCGCTTGCCCGTGAGTTGCAGCTCGTCGATGTAGCGGATCATCTTGGCTCTCCCTGGACCGGAAACGGACTACACGCCCTTCGACACGAGGAACTTCGCCGTGTCGACCATGCGGTTGGAGAAGCCCCACTCGTTGTCGTACCAGGCCATGACCTTCAGCAGGTTGTCGCCCATCACGAAGCAGTTGGTGGAGTCGAAGATGGCCGAGTGCGGGTTGCCGTTGTAGTCCACCGACACCGTCTGCGCGTCGCTGAACTCCAGGATGCCCTTGAGCGGGCCGGCGGCGGCCGCGCGGTACGCCTCCACCACGGCCTCCTGGGTGATCTTCTTCTCGGTGTTCACCGTCAGGTCCACCAGGGACACGTTCGGCGTGGGGACGCGGACGGCCAGGCCGTGCATCTTGCCCTTGAGCTGCGGAATCACCTCGCCAATGGCCTTCGCGGCGCCAGTGCTCGTGGGAATCATGGAGAGCGCGGCGGCACGAGCGCGGCGCATGTCCTCGTGCGTGAGGTCCAGGATGCGCTGGTCGTTGGTGTAGCTATGCACCGTCGTCATCAGGCCCTTCTCGATGCCGAAGTGGTCCACCAGCACCTTGGCGATGGGCGCCAGGCAGTTGGTGGTGCACGAGGCGTTGGAGACGATGTGGTGCTTGGACGCGTCGTACTCGCCGTGGTTGATGCCGAAGGCGATGGTCAGGTCCGGGCCCTTGGCCGGCGCGGAGATGAGGACCTTCTTGGCGCCCGCCTTCAGGTGCTTCTCGGCGCCCTCGCGGCCGGTGAAGCGGCCGGTGCACTCGAGCACCACGTCCACGTTCAGGCTCTTCCAGGGCAGCGCCGTCGGGTCCTTCTCCGCGGTGACGACGATCTCCTTGCCGTCCACCACGATGCCCTTGTCCGTCGCCTTCACCTCGCCCGGCCAGGTGCGGTGCACCGAGTCGTACTTGAACAGGTGCGCCAGGGCGGCGGGCTTGTCCAAATCATTGATGGCGACGATCTCCAGGTCTTCCTTGCGGCTGAGCGCGGCGCGGAGGATGCAGCGACCGATGCGTCCGAAGCCATTGATGGCGATGCGAGTGGCCATGTGCGTGTCTCCTTGAAGAGGTGGGCGCGAAAGGCGCGCCCACAAACGGTTTTCACGTCAGAAAACGAGGGCCGCCGACCGTAGGCACGCGGCCCCGCTGAGTCAACGCTTCACCTCGCGCGTGCGACGGCGCGCGCGTCGAAGCTGAACAATCACCCCGAGCAACAGCCACAGCCCCGCGCCCGTTCCCCCGCCGGCCCCACAGCCGCAGCCCGAGTCGCCGAGCGGATAGTAGAACTGCGGCAGCTCGTCCAGGACGATGGGCGCCGGGGGCTCCGGAGGCTCGGGCTCCTCGGGCGGATGCGGGTCCACCCCGCGCGGTGCCACGCATCCGCTCAGCAGGCCGGGCCCCGTCTCACCGGAATCCCCGACGGGCGGCGAGCTCGGCGAGGGGAAGCCCGCGCGCACCAGGAACGCGGACAACAGCCGCGCCCGCGCCGCCCGGTCCACCACCGCCTCGAAGGGGACACCCAGCAAGAGCACCTGCCCCGCCGGCATGGAGAACACGCCCGCCCCCAGCTCCGTGCCCGAGTACCGCACCACCGCCGAGCCTCCCGAGGCCGGGGTGAGCAAATCGGTGGACCCCACCGGATAGGCGCCCCGGGTGCCGTCGTCCAGGGCCACGCCCGTCCAATCCGCCAGGAAGTCTCCCGGCACGCCCTCCACGCTCCGAGGCGGCGCGCCGGTCCCCACCGACGCCCGGAGGATGTCCGTGAGGAAGGCCTTGTCATCCACGTCCCCCACCGACAGCGCGGACGCGACCTGGCTGCCCGACAGCAGCAGATGTCCACCGCCCATCACATACGCGCGCAGCGTGTCCTGTTGCGCGCGCGTCAGTCCGGCGCCGGCCTCGCCACCCCGCCCGGTGAACCAGTCCACCACCCGGTAGCCCGCTCCGACGGACACCAGCCCCGCCGCCACCGCCCCGCTCGTCGCGCTGTCGAAGGCCACGCCCGACTGGCTCATCGCATCGCCGTGCCGGCGCACGTAGGTGCCGTCGTTCATCGTCTCCAGCAGCACCCGCAGCGGGGCCTCCAGGTCGTACGCGTCCAGCGCCTCGCCGCACGCCAGCGCGGAGTCCAGCCGCTCGAAGGCGTTGACCACCAACGCCGGGGGCCCGTCCCCCGAGCGCACGCCGACGATGGCGGAAGGGAAGCCCTCGCCGCCCGCGCTCACCGCCGCGACGCGGAAGTAGCGCGAGACGCCCGCCGCCAGCGGCACGCTCAGGCTCGTCACCGACACCTCGGTGCCGTCGTCCCAGGCCTGGCCATCCTCGCTCTGGTAGACGCGGTACGCGGTGGGCGCGTCGCGGCCCTCCTCGTCCGGGTTCGCCTCGGGCGCGGCCCAGCGCACCTCCACCGTGCCAGCCGAGACGTTGCGCGCCACCACCGCGTCGGGGGGCTCGGGCGGAAGCGTCACCGCCACGCCGTCCCGCGCGGCGTAGTACTTGATGAGCCCCTGGAGGATGGCGCGCGCGGCGACGCGGCGGAACGCCGGCTCCTTCAGCCGGTTCGAGTCCGCCACCGCGTCGTGGTACGCGATCTCCAGCAGCACCGACGGCATCTCCGGGTTGTGCGTGGGGTTGACCTCGCCCAGGTTCGCCGAGCGCAGGCTGCGCACGCGCCAGGTCGGGTCCACCTCGCGCTTGAGGTCCGTGCCCAGCTCGTCCAACAGCGCCCGCCCCAGCACGTCGCTGCCGGGCACGCCCGTGAAGTTGAGCGTGCCGTCCACCGGGTTCGGCCCGTAGACATACGCCTCGGTGCCCACCACGTTGCCGGTGGTGGAGGCGTTGGTGTGCCAGGCCACGTACACCGCGTCCTCGCCCTCCTCGTGCAGCCACGCGGCGAAGCGAGCGCGGGCCGTCACGTCGGCATTGCGCTCGTTGGCGATGGCGTTGGCCCCGGTGGGCGCGTACACGGTCGCGGGCGCGCCGCTGAACTGCACGTGGTAGCGCGCGGCCTCCTCGTAGCGAGGGCGCTGCAGCGCGGCCATCTGCGCGTCGCCGATGACGCCCGAGCCTCCGCCGAAGCGCACCGCGTCCACCGACACCGTGGCGCCATCCTCCGCGTCGTTCATCAGCAACACCGCCGCGCGCTCCGGCCCCGCGTTCGCCTTGAAGAAGAAGCGGCCCAGCAGCACCCACGTCCCGCCGTGGCGGCGCTGGTTGACGCGGAAGTGGCTCTCGCCGCCCGCGTGGCGCACGACGTAGTGCGCGTTCTGGGTGCGCGTGGGCGCCGCGCCATAGGAGACGTACACATGGTAGTTGCCGTCCGCGGGCACCCCCGGCGCCCAGGTCGCCGTCGCCGTGGGCGCCTGCGTGGTGAGCAGCTCCCGCGTGGTGCCTTGCGTGAACGGCTCCACGCCGTTGCCCATGGGGAAGACAGGCGTCGCCCAGCCCTTCTGCTCCGTCGCCCGGAACCGCCCCGTGTCACCCGACTCGGAGTAGCCCGCGCCGCCGTCGTCGACGATGACCATGCGCGAGTTGAGGTCCGCCTCGCGCACCGGCACCACCGTGGCGCCCGCGCCCATCAACATGGGCAACAGGTACTGGTTCACCACCTCCGCGGAGATGAGGTCCTCCACCACCGCCCAGGTGTTGGGGCGCTGCGTGGCCCAGCGCGACAGCGTGGGCGCCCGGTAGAAGCCGTGGCCGGGGCTCAGGTAGATGACCTTGCCGGACAGCGCGCCCGCCCGCGTCCGCGTCTGGGGCACGCCCGCGAGCGAGGCCCGGGTGGTGCCGTCCCGCTGCTCGCGCCGGACCACGGGCGCGTCGGAGGCGCTCAGCTTCCTCGTCTCGTGCGCGCGGCGGGTCGGCGCTGGCAGGTACACCGCGTCCGGGGGCTCCAGGCCACAGGCGCCCACTTCTCCCTCGTGGGTGTGGAGGGGGGCCTGGGCGGAGGCGACGGTGGAGGTCAACAGGAGGGCCAGCAGCACGCCACCTGGACGCGCCCGGAAGAAGTCGGTGCTCATGGCCGCCGACCTTACCCATTCACATCTCCACGGCAATCGAACCCGTGAGTGCTAGCCTGCCCGTCCCTTCAGGTTCCGATGACCGTACCTGCCCGGCCACCTCCCAGCTTCCCTCCCCGTCGCGGCTCGGGGTTCCTCGCCTCGTTCGGCCATGCCTGGGCGGGCCTCATCCACACCGTCGTGTACCAGCGCAACATGCGCCTGCACCTCATCTCCGCCGTGCTGGTGGGGCTGGTGGGCAGCGGCATCCCCCTGGGACTCGCCGAGAAGGTCACGCTCATCTTCTGCGTGTTGCTCATCTTCTTCGCGGAAATCCTGAACAGCGCGCTGGAGCACCTGGTGGACCTGGCCGTCCAGCAGTTCGACGAGAAGGCCCGGCTCACCAAGGACGCGGCCGCCGCGGGGGTGCTGGTGCTCGCGCTGGGCACGGTGGTCATCTTCGCCGCCATCCTGGTGCACAACTGGGAGACGGTGCGCACGAGCACCGACGCCATCGTCCGCCAGGTGGCGCTCGGCCTGCCGCTGACGGCGTGCGTGGTGGTGCTGGTGCTGCCCCAGCGCCGGCCCGTCGGCGTGGACGTGGGCGCGTTCATCGCGGGGGGCGTGCTGCTCGCGTTCCTCGCCCAGTACACGGCCAGCACGGTGTTCAGCGCGATGACGGCCGGGCTGCTCTTCGTCGCGGGCTCCGCGGCCTACACCCGCCGACGCGAAGCCGGCTCTCCAGGGGCGCCGGCGGGCGATTCGCCAGTCAACGGACATAAAAAAACCGGCTGACGCCGGTCCACCACCACCTCGAGGGCGGGAGCCCCGGAACCCGTCCGGAGCTCGCTCACCCGCCGAGGGTCGCTTGGGGTGAGTCTCGCACGCTCAGGCGCGCTGACGCCACTCGGAGCCCTGCTCCGGGGACGCAGGCACGGCGACGGACTTGTCGCCTTCCTTCAGGTCCGAGGTCACCAGATCGAGCAGCTCCGTGGCGATACCGATGACCTGGTGCGGCGTGTAGCCGCTGGCGCGGAGCTGGTTGAAGAAGGTGCGCGCCAGGATCCGGGTGCCCTTTTGATCGGTGCTCACAGTCAATGCCTCCAAATGGGGGGCGGCGCGAACAGAGGGGGCCGCCGGCTAATCACTCGAGCCTTGTTCTTCAACCCCCGTGCCAGTCGTTCTCTTCCAGAGGGATTCACCAGCAGTTCCCAGGGGTTGAAGAGCACCAAGGGTCGGCATGGGGTGAAATGGGGTGCGAAGGGGCCTACGCACCCAGGGAGACCCCCGAGGGAACTGGATGGCCGGGTGCATCACGAGGTACGCACCCGTTCCGCGGCCTCGAGCCCCTCGTGGTTTCAAGTGCTTGCAATCTTTCAGCAGGGTGGAGCAGAACGCGCGCCCCACCAGGAGCGAACGGCAATGGCGTATCGGGTGAACAACATCGGGCTGTGGCTGGACGAGCCGGAGGAGCTGCTCGGTCAGCGGGCCGCGGAGAAGCTGGGCGTCACCCGCTCCGACCTGGCCTCCGTGCGGGTGGTGCGCTCCGTGCTGGATGCCCGCAAGAAGGGCAGCCCGCGCTACATCTACACGCTGGAGGTGGAGATGGCGCCGGGGAAGAAGCCCAGGCAGCTGCCTCCGGACGTGGGCGAGGCGCCGCCTCCCCCCGAGCCGCTGTCGTCGGTGAAGCCGCCCGAGCAGTGGCCCATCATCATCGGCACGGGCCCCGCGGGGCTGTTCGCCGCGCTGGGGCTGCTCGAGCGCGGCGTGAAGAGCATCCTCATCGAGCGGGGACGCGAGGTGGTGGCGCGGCGCAAGGACGTGGCGAAGCTGATGCGCGACGGCACGCTGGACCCGGAGAGCAACATGAACTTCGGGGAGGGCGGCGCCGGCGCGTACACGGACGGCAAGCTGTCCACGCGCATCAACCACCCCATGGTGCGCAAGGTCATCGAGGCCTTCGCCCGCTACGGCGCGCCGGACGCCATCCTCGTCGAGGGCAAGCCGCACATCGGCTCGGACCTGCTGCCGGGCGCGGTGGCGAAGCTGCGCGAGGAGCTCATCGCCGGCGGCTGCGAGGTGCACTTCGGCCAGCGCGTGGACGACCTGCTCTACAAGGACGGCCGCATCGCCGGCGTGAAGCTCGCGGACGGGCGCACGCTGGAGAGCGACCGCGTCATCCTGGCCCCCGGCAACTCCGCGCGCGAGCTGTACGAGCGCTTCGCCGCCGACGGCCGCGTCAGCGTGGAGGCCAAGCCCTTCGCGCTGGGCTTCCGCGCCGAGCACCCGCAGGCGCTCATCAACGGCATCCAGTACGGCAGCGCCGCGAAGAACCCGAAGCTGCCCCCCGCCGACTACAAGCTCGCCGAGAACCTGGACGTCGACGGCGAGGTGCGCGGCGTCTACTCGTTCTGCATGTGCCCGGGCGGAATCGTGGTGCCCACGCCCACCGAGGACGGGCTGCAGTGCACCAATGGCATGAGCAACTCGCGCCGCAACGCGCGCTACGCCAACGCGGGCATCGTCGTCTCCGTCTCCGTGGCGGACTTCGAGCGCGAGGGCTTCCACGGACCGTTGGCCGGTCTACAGTTCCAGCGACACTGGGAGCAGAAGGCGTACGAGCTGGGCGGCGGGAAGTTCTTCGCCCCGGCACAGACGATTCCGGACTACCTGGCCGGGCGCGTGAAGAAGGACCCGGGCGGCACCAGCTACCGTCCGGGGCTGGCGCACGTGGACCTGAACCGGCTGTTCCCGGAGCGGCTCACCACGTCCCTCAAGCAGGCGCTGAAGACCTTCGAGCGGAAGATGCGCGGCTTCATCAGCGAAGAGGGCAAGCTCATCGGCATCGAGAGCCGCACGTCGTCCCCCGTGCGAATCACGCGGGGCGAGGACCTGCAGTCGGTGTCCTGCAAGGGCCTGTACCCCGCGGGCGAGGGCTGCGGCTATGCGGGCGGCATCGTCTCGTCGGCCATTGATGGTTTGCGCGTCGCGGAGCAGATTGCCACCGAGCTGGCGTGAGCCACGCCAGTGCCCGCAAGAGGGAGGGAGCCCTGCCATGCGTTACGTCGTGCGCACTCCGGATGGTGAGCTGACCTACCCCAGCCTCCTGGACGTGGAGCGCGCCTACGTCCAGGGTCTGGTGGACGCCGACGACGAGGTGCGGGAGGAGAGCTCCCAGACGTGGCGCAAGGCGGGCAGCCTGCCGGTGCTCGCGCGCGCGAAGTCCCCGGCCTCGGGGCTGGCGGCGCGGGGCCAGTGGCTCACCGTGGCGGGCGCGGTGCTGGTGGGCGCGCTGGCCCTGTCGCTGGTGCTGCGCGACTCCTGGCACCTGCGCATCCTGGGCATCGTCCTGGCGCTGGTGGTCAGCTCGCTGCTCACGCGCGTGACGTTCAAGGCCTTCAAGCGGCCCCCTCCCCAGGCCTGAGGCCCGCCTCCTCCCCTGCTCTCCAGCCGGAGGGCCCGACGCCCGCCGACATCGGCAAGCGGACGGCCCATCTTGTCCGCTGGAAGTCAGCCACGCGAGAGGGGAGGACGCACTTGCTCAGCACCTATCTGTCCAAAGATGCCGCCCGCCGTCTGCGCCATGGAGCCCCCTGGTTGCGCCGGGAGGACATCGTCTCCATGGAGGGAACGCCCCAACCCGGCGAGCCCGTGCAACTGAGAGACGAGGACGGCGCGGTGCTCGGGCTGGGGGACGTGGACCTGGAGGCGTCGCTCGCGGTGCGGCGGCTGGGCATGCCCGACGAGGCCGTGGAGGGGCTGATTCCGCGCCACCTGCGCCGCGCCTTCGAGCGCCGGGGCCGCATGGTGGACGACCCGCGCTTCTGCAGGGTGGTGAACGATGACGGGGACGGGCTGCCCGGCCTCATCGTGGACCGGTACGACACCCACTTCGTGGTGCAGACGCTGACGCGCTCCATGGACGCCCGGCACCAGGACATCACGCGCGCGCTGGTGGAGGTGACGGGGGCCAGCTCGGTGCTCCTGCGCAACGACTCTCCGCGCCGCAAGGCCCTGGGCCTGCCTACCCAGCGCCCCCATGTCCTCTACGGCACCCCGCCCCGCTGGTGCCGGCTGTTGGAGCTGGGCGCGCGGTTCACCGTGGATCTCACGTACGGCCAGGGCACCGGCTACGCGTATGACCAGCGGGAGCTGCGCCGCGTGGTGGGCCGCATGGCCTGGGACGGCCGGGTGCTGGACGCCGCCTGCAACGTGGGCGGGCTCTTCGTGCACGCGGGCCTGCACGGGGCGCGGCACATCCTCGCCTTCGACGCGGACGCGGACGCCGCGGACCTGGCGCGCGAGAACGCCGAGGCCAACGGACTCCTGGGACGCGTGCTGGTGGAGAAGGGCACCGCGCTCCAGGCCTTGCGCGCGGTGCGGGAGACCTTCGACCTGGTGCTGCTGGACACACTCCGGGTGGCATCCGAGGAGGAGTTCGTGGAGCACCTGCGGTACGCGCTGCGACGCACCCGGCATGGGGGCCGGCTGATGGTGGTCGGCTATCACCCACCCCTGGCATTCGGCGGCTTCGACGAGCTGGTGGCCACCGCGTGCGAGGCGGAGGCGCGAATCGCCACCCGGCTGGCCCGGCCCGGGTTGCCTCCGGACCACCCGACGCTCGTGGGGTCCCCGGGCGCGGAGTACCTCGACACGGTGGCGCTGGAAGTGAGCTGACGCGGAAAGCACCGCACAGCCGTGGGGAGTGCTAGTGTCCGCGCCCGCGATGACCAACGAAAACGCCCCCCAGACCGCGACCTCCACCCCGGCGGATTCCGTCGAGACCGTCCGCAAGGTGTACGCGGCCGACCTGCGTGAGAAGGACCGCGTCCACACCGTCTTCCGCGTCACCAAGAAGGAGAAGGTGACGGCCCGCAGCGGCAAGGTGTTCCTGGCCCTGACGCTCGTCGACAAGAGCGGCGAGGTGGACGCGCGCGTGTTCGACAAGGTCGACGCGCTCGAGCCGTCCTTCCAGTCCGGCGACTTCGTGCTCGTCCAGGGCGGCGTCATCCAGTTCCACGGCCGCACGCAGGTGGTGGTGGAGGGCCTGGAGCGCCTGGACCCCGAGCCCCTGGACCCGAAGGAGTTCGAGCCGCCCCCGGCCCCGCCCGCCGAGGCCAAGGCCGCCCCGGAGGCGAAGCCCGCCGCCGAGCCGCGCGCCGAGAAGGCCGACAAGGTCGAGCGGAACGACAAGAGCGAGCCCCGTCACGACGGCGGCGGTGGCGCCCGGGCCGCGGGCCTCATCCGCGAGCTCATCCACGAGCGCATCAATGATCCGTTCGTGAAGCAGCTGTTGATTGCCTTCCTGGACGACCCGCAGGTGGCCGCGGGGCTGCCGGTGGCGCCGGCCGCCAAGGGCATGCACCACGCGTGGCGCGGCGGGCTGGCCGAGCACCTGCTGTCGGTGATGCGGCTGACGCTGCGGGTGGCGGACCACTACCCCATGGCGGACCGCGACCTGTTGCTCGCGGGCGCGTTCCTGCACGACGTGATGAAGGTGGCGGAGATCTCTGCGGACAAGGGCTTCGACTACACCGACGAGGGCAAGCTCGTGGGCCACCTGGTGATGACGGCCCAGAAGATCCGCGAGAAGACGCTGTCCATCCCCGGCTTCCCGCCGCTGCTCGAGAACCACCTCACGCACCTGGCCATCTCGCACCACGGGCAGCTGGAGTACGGCAGCCCCAAGGTGCCGATGACCATCGAGGCGCACATCGTCCACGCGCTCGACTCGCTCGACTCGCGCATCGCCTCGTGGCTGGAGGCCATGCAGCGCGACTCGAACGAGAAGTGGACGGACGTGCAGCGCCACTACGACCGTCAGCTCTGGAAGGGTCCCCTGCCCACCGTGCGGGGCCGCGGCCCGGTCGAGGGTGGCGGCGGCGGTGGAGGCGGACGCCGCAAGTCACGCGAGGAGAAGCGCAAGAACCGAGGCGACAAGGCTCCGCAGCAGCCGCCGCAGCAGGCTCCCGCGCAGGAGGGCGGCGCGCCGGTGGTGGCGCGTGAGGAGCAGCAGCCGCAGCAGCGTCCTCCCCGCCGCGAGCGTCCGCCTCGCGAGGAGCGCCCGCCCCGTGAGGAGCGCCCGCCGCGCGAGGAGCGCGCCCGGGACGAGCAGCGCGCGCCCCGCGAGGAGCGCCCGCCGCGTCCGCCGCGGGATCCCAACAGCCTGCCGAAGGAGCTGACCTTCAAGCCCTTCAGCGCGCTGACGACGCTGTCGTCGGGCGACAAGAGTGGCGAGGGTTCGTCGGAAAGCTGAGTCGTCATGGCGAAGAAGCTGGGTGAGCGCCTCATCGAGGCGGGGCTCGTCAATGCCGGGGCCGTGGAGCAGGCCCTGGAGCACCAGAAGATCACCGGCCACAAGCTGGGGGACTGTCTGGTGGAGCTGGGGCTCCTCCAGGAGGCGGCGCTGCTGCGCTTCCTGGCCGCGGAGTTCCAGACGCGCTTCGTGAGCGCGGACAAGCTGGCCAAGGCGAAGATCGCCACCGAGGTGCTCGACAGGCTCCCGGTGCGACTCGCCGAGGCGCAGAACGTGCTGCCCCTGGCGGTGGACCCGGACCGGAAGCTCCTGTCCGTGGTCGCCGCCGAGCCGCAGAACAAGGCGCTGATGGACGAGATTGCCCTGGTCACGGGCATGTCGGAGGTCTACGCGTACGTGGGCCTGCGCGGCGCCATCGCTGCGGCCATCCGCAAGCACTACTACGGCGACCCCACCGCGTTCGCCGCGCTGTTGGAGGCGGCGAGCGCGCAGTCCGGCCCCGCCGAGTCCACGTCGCGCACCGGGGCGCCGGAGCACAACCGCACGTCCACCAGCAACCGCAGTAGCCTGTCGTTCCGCATGGAGACGGACCCGCGCATGCGGGTGCAGCGTCCCAGCGGCGGCACGCAGGTGGCCGGTCGTCCGTCGTCCACGCAGCGGCGCGAGCCGGGTGGCCCGCGAGGGCTGGTCAGCGACATCGACTACGTGGAGACGCTGGGCATCCTCGTGGGGCTGCTGGAGCAGGACCGCCAGCGGCACCGGGGACACTCCGCGCAGCTGGCGCGTCAGGCGGGCATCGTCGGTCAGCGCATGGGCATGCCCCACAAGGAGCTGGCCGCGCTGTCCATCGCCGCGTACCTGCATGACCTGGGCAAGCCGTCCGAGCGGCACTTCTCGCTGGCGAGCAACGCCGTCAACTCGGAGTGGAAGGCGCAGGCCCGCGCCGCGTGCCGCGCGCCCACCAAGTTGTTCGAGACGGTGCACCTGCCCGCGCAGGTCAACACCATCCTCGCGCAGCTGTACGAAGCCTGGGATGGCTCGGGCACTCCGCAGGGCGCCAAGGGGGAGGAGATCACCCTGGGCGCGCGCATCCTCGCGGCGGTGGACAGCTTCCTGGAGCTGACCAAGAACCCCGGCAACGCGCTGGGCAAGGCGCTGCCCAAGGAGCAGGCCCTGGAGCACCTGCGCACGAACGCGGGCGTGCTCTACGACCCGGTGGTGGCCGACATCGTCATCCAGTTGCAGAGCGGCGAGCTGCTCCGCCACCGGCTGGAGAGCGAGGGCCGGCAGGTGCTCGTGGTGGAGCCGGACGAGACGGCTCGCGGCGAGCTGCTGGAGGCCGTGCTCAAGCAGGGGCTGGTGGCGCACGCGCTGTCCACGCAGGAGGGCGCGCAGGACGGCCTCGCCCGGCAGGACTGCGATGTGCTGGTGGTGAGCCTGCGTCTGGGTCAGCAGGAGGTGCTGGACCTGCTCCAGCAGGCCCGCTCCACGCCGGAGACGGCGGGGCTGCCCATCGCGGTGGTGGGCGAGCCGGATGCGCCCACGCGCGAGCGGCTGATGATGGGCGGCGCGACAGAGCTGCTGCCTCCCGGGGACAAGTCCCTCATCGCCAAGGCGGTGCGCGCGCTGCTCGAGGACCGGGTGCTGCACAACGGCCCGGGGCGCGTGGTGCGTGGCAGCTTCGACGAGCTGCCTCCGCGGGAGCTCCTGCGCACGCTGGGCAGCGCTCGCAAGAGCGGCAAGCTCAACCTGCGTCAGCACACGCTGGAGGGCTCGATGCACCTGGAGAGCGGCCGCGTCGTGTTCGCCTCCTTCGGCGGACACACCGGAGAGCCCGCGCTCCAGGCGCTGCTGAAGCTCAAGCAGGCCGACTTCCAGTACGACCCGGACGCGCTGCTGCTGGACGTTCCGCAGATGGACCAGGACCTCCAGGCCCTGGCCGGCGGCGTCAGCGCAGGTTGAGGTTGAAGAGGGCGGCGGCGTTGGCGGTGGTGACCTCGGTCACCGTCTCCAGCGTCACGCCCTTGAGCTCCGCCAGCTTCCGCGCCGTCTCCACCACGTGCGAGGGCTCGTTCTTGCGCCCTCGGTGCGGCACCGGCGCCAGGTACGGGCTGTCGGTCTCCACCATCAGCCTGTCGAGCGGCGCGAAGCGCACCGCGTCCTGCAGCGCCTCCGTCTTCTTGTAGGTGATGACGCCGGAGAGCGAGAGGTAGAAGCCCCGGTCCAGGTAGCGCCGCGCGGCGTCGGTGTGCCCGGTGAAGCAGTGGATGACGCCCTTGGACACGCCCACCTCGCCGAGAATCGCGTCGCAGTCCTCGTGCGCGTCACGCACGTGCACCACCAGGGGCTTGCCCAGCTTCACGGCGAGCTCGCACTGGAGTCGGAAGATGCGCGCCTGCGCCTCCCGGGGCGAGTGGTCGTAGTAGTAGTCGAGGCCCGCCTCGCCCACGGCGCGGACCTCGGGACGGGCGCAGGTGCGCTCCAGCGTGGCCAGGTCGTCCTCGGTGGCCCGCGCGGCCTCGTGCGGGTGGATGCCGAGCGTGGGCGAGAGGAACTCGGGATGCGCGGCGGCCAGCTCCAGCGCGTTGCCCCAATCGCCGGGACCGTGGAACTGGCCCACGATGATGGCGTGGATGAGGCCCGCGGCGCGCGCGCGCTCCAACACGGGGGCCGCGTCCGCGAAGTCCTTCACTTCCAGGTGGCAGTGCGCGTCCACCAGTCTCATGTTCCCTCCTGAAACAAGTCGTCCAGTTCCTGCCGTGCCTCGGGTGAGGTGAAGGTGCTCACCGCCGCGCGCACGCGCTCGCGGCCCTCGGGGAGGCCCAGCCTCCACAAGCCATCCGCCGCGTCCAACCGGTCCTCTTCCTGGGCGCTCATGTCCTGCAGCACCGCGAGCAGCCAGGGCAGGGCCCGCTCGTCCCCCAGACGTCCCAGGCCGCGCGCGGCGGCGCCTCGGCAGGAGTCCTTCGGGTCATCGAGGATGGCCTTCAGTCGCTCCAGCGCGCCGGCGGCCTTCACCTCACCGAGCAGCTCCACCGCGAGCGCGCGGTCCTGACTCCACGTCTTGCGCGAGCGCTGGAGCAGGTGCGCGGCGCCGTCGGCGTCACCCAATCGGGCGAGGACTCCGGCGGCCTGCGTCTTGTCGAAGGCGGGGAGCAGCCAGCGGCTGAACAGCTTCTTCACGGCGGGCAGCGCGCGAGCGTCCTCCAGCTCAGCCAGGGCGCCCAGGGCACGGAAGCGGAGCAGGTCCGCGTCCAGCGCGTCGATGAGCACCTCGAGACCGGCGGGGTGCTTGAGGGCGGCGATGCCTCGCGCGGCCTCGAAGCGCACCTCGGGGACAGCGTCTTCCAGCATGCCCGCGAGCGCGCCGCGCAGCTCCGGACGGGCCATGTCCGCCAGTCGGCCCGTGGCCTCCAGGCGCACCAGCGACTCCTCGTCGCGAAGCCGCGAGATGAGCAGCGCGATCGCCTCTTCTTGAGGCAGCACCACGGTGGCCAGCGCGATACCGGAGCGCTTCACCTCCGGCTGCGCGTCCGACAGCATCCGAGGCACCACCTCCGTGAACTCGGGGGCGCGCGAAGGCACCTCCGCCGCGAGGTGATGGAGTTGCTCGGCCGCCTCCGCGCGAAACGCGGGGCGCTTCTCGTTCTCCAGCGCCAGCAAGGCCCGGTCCCGCTCCGCACGCCAATCCGTCACGTCCCATCACCTCGCTTGCCCGACAGCGTCCGCTTCGAGCGAAGCACAACACCTCGACGACTTCACGCCGCCACCTGGCGCGACGTTGCCCGAGTCGAACGGGAGCAGGCTGTCGTCTGCCCGCCCCGTCCGCACCGACGGCCTCACGTCGCGACCCGGCGGGACACTGCCCGATTCGAACAGGGGCAGGCGGTTGTCGCCCTGCCCCTTCCGCCCACCGCTCGACGACTTCACGTCGCTGTCCGGGCGGGACACTGCCCGATTCGAACGAGGGCAGGTCGTTACCTCCCTGCCCCGTCCGCGCCGACTACTTCACGTCGCTGCCGGGAGGGACGTTGCCCGGGTCCAACAGGGACAGGTCCTTGCCGCCCGGGCCCGCCGTCAGGAGCATGCCGCGCGACGAGATGCCCTTGAGGCTGCGGGGCTTCAGGTTCGCCACCACCACGACGTTGCGCCCCACCAGCGTCTCCGGAGCGAACGCCTCGGCGATGCCCGAGACGATGGTGCGCGGGCCCGTCGCCTCACCCACGTCCACCGTGAGCTTCAGCAGCTTGTCCGCCTTGGGGACCTTCTCCGCCGCGAGCACCTTGCCCGACTTGAGCACCACCTTGGCGAAGTCCGCGTACTCGATTTCAGCGGACGCCTCCCCTGCCCCCGCGCCCTCCGTGGCCTGAGTGACGGGCGCGGCCTCGGCCGGCTTCTTCTCGGCCTTCTTCTCCTTGCCACCCTCCGCCTTCTTCACCTCGGCGGCCGGGGGCGGCGCGCCACCCGCGGGCAGCGAGAGGATGGCGTTGACGCGCTCCTCCTCCAGCCGGGGCAACAGCGGCTCCGGCGTGCCGATGGGGCGGCTGCGGTCCAGGAGCGGGTACTTCGCACCCTCCAGCGCCTGGAACGTGAGCGGCGGCGCGCCCAGCTGCGCGAACAGCTTCTCGGACAACCGAGGCGTCACCGGGGCCAGCAACGCGCCCAGCAGGTACACGACATCCGCCGCGTCGGAGAGGTCCGCGCGCGCCGCCTCCGCGTCCTTCTTCACCAGCGCCCACGGCGCCTGCGCCTGCACGAAGGCATTCGCCGCCGACGCGATGTCCGTGATGACGCGGATGGCGTTGCGGTACTCGAGCTTCTCGAACGCCTCTCGCGCCTCGCCGACCCGGGCCAGCACCGACTCCACCAGCGCGCGTCCAGGCCCCTCGGCCCGCGCCGGCGCCAGCGTCCCGCCCAGCGGCCCGGCCAGGAGCGACAGCGCGCGGTTGGCCAGGTTGCCCACGTTGTTGACCAGCTCCCCGTTCACCCGCAGACGGAAGTCCTTGAGGTTGAGGTCCAGGTCCTCCACGCCCGCGCCCAGGTTGGCCGCGTAGAAGTAGCGCAGGTAGCTGGGGTCCAGCTGGGTCAGGTAGTCGCGCACCGGAATCATGGTGCCGCGGCTCTTCGACATCTTCTCCCCGTTCACCGTGAGGTGCCCGTGGACCTTGATCTCACTCGGCACATGCAGGCCCGCCACGTCCAGCACCGCGGGCCAGAACAGCGCGTGGAAGTAGACGATGTCCTTGCCGATGAAGTGGACGATGCGCGCGCCGCTGTCCTTGCTCCAATAGTCCAGCGCGCTCTGCGCCTTGCCCGTCTGCTTCGCCCACTTCTCCGTCGTGGCGATGTAGCCGATGGGCGCGTCCAGCCAGACGTAGAAGTACTTGTCCGTCTCACCGGGAATCGCGAAGCCGAAGTAGGGCCCGTCGCGGCTGATGTCCCAGTCCGCGAGGCCCTTCTCGAAGAAGCCCTGCAGCTGCGTCGCGAGCCCCGGGTGGAGGAAGCCCGGCTTGCGCAGGAGCGCCTGGAGGAAGTCCGCGTGCTTCGAGAGCTTGAAGAACAGGTGCGCCGATGACTTGCGCACCGGCGGCGTGCCACACAGCGAACAGTGCGGGTCGATGAGGTCCGTGGGGCTGTACGCCTTGCCGCACTTCTCACAGACGTCACCGTACTGGTCCGGCGACTTGCAGTTGGGACAGGTGCCCTTGATGAAGCGGTCGGGCAGGAACCGGCGGTCCTTCTCGCAGTACGCCTGTTCGACGTCCTTGCGCTCGATGTCGCCCTTCTCCTTCAGCCGCCCGTAGATGAGCTCCGCGTAGTGGCGGTTCTCCGGCGAGTTGGTGGAGTGGAAGGCGTCGAAGCGCACGTCCAGGTCGTGGAAGTCCTTCTGGTGCTCGTCCTGGAAGCGGGCGATGAACTCCTCGGGCTTGAGCCCGTGCTTCGCCGCGTTGAGCTCGATGGGCGTGCCGTGCGTGTCGTCCGCGCAGAAGTAGACGACGTCCTTGCCGCATGAGCGGAGGAAGCGCACGTAGATATCGGTCTGGATGTACTCGACGGCGTGCCCGAGATGGATGGGGCCGTTCGCGTACGGAAGCGCACTGGTGACGAGGATTCTCTCCGCCATGGACTCTCCTGGGGGCGGCGGACATTAGCCGCTCGGGGGGCCGAGGTCATCGACGGCGTGGGGCCGCGCGCACGAATGCACGACGGAGCCGGGGATGTTATCGACCGGATACGAATGTGCACCATCGTCATCCTTCGTCAGGTCCACCCCGAATGGCCGCTGGTGCTCGCGGCCAACCGGGACGAGTTCTACGCACGTCCCACGACGGGCCCCCAGGTCCTGCTCGAGTCCCCTCGCGCCGTCGGCGGACGGGACGTGGAGCGCGGCGGGACGTGGATGGGAGTGACTAACGAGGGCCTCTTCGTGGGCCTGACGAACCAGCGCGGCGGACAAGGGAAGGGCCCGGCCCCCCGCTCGAGGGGAGAGGTGGTCCTCCAGGCCCTGCGGGCCGCCAGCGTGGAGGGCATCGAGCGCTACCTGGACACGCTGTCCGGCGAGGACTTCCTGCCCTTCAACCTCCTCTACGGTGATGCCCGGACGCTGCGGGTCGCCTACGCCAGGACCGGCCAGGCCGAGCTGCGGCGCGAGGACGTCCCCCCAGGCATCCACGTGCTCCCCAATGACGTGCTCGACAGCCCGGAGCTCCCCAAGGTGGCGCGCGCCCGGGTGCTCGCCGCGGAGCTGCCGCACGAGCCCTGGCCCCGGTTCGAAGCGGGGCTCAAGGCCCTGCTCGGCGACGACCTGCTGCCCCCGACGACGGGGACACCGCTCCCCGCGCCCGGTGAGTCACTGCCTCCCGAGTTCCTGCGTCGCCTGCAGGCGCTCTGCATCCACACGCCCGCCTACGGCACGCGCTGGTCCTCCATCGTCGCCCTGGCTCCGGGACGCGTGGGGCACTACCTGGTGTCGCAGTCCGCGCCGTGCGAGGGCCCCTGGGAGGACATCACGGCGATGCTCGATGTCCCCCACCCCACGTCGCGCTGAGCCCACCGCGGCCCTGACGCAGGCGCGCCAGCAACCGGGAGAGCAGGGGCCACAAGTGCGCCCCCGACTCGGCGGCGAGCCCCCGCAGCGCGCGGTGCAGCGCCACGAAGTCCCGCGCCACGTCCGGGTCGGCGAGCACCGCGCCCCCTCCGGGAAAGAGGTCGTCGACGATGGGCGGTCCCTCCTCCTCCCGGGCAGGGCGCGACGGCGGCCTGAGGAGGGCCACCGGCACGAGCATCCCGCACAGCACCCCAGGCCGACCGCTCTCGGCGTGCAGCGCGTGGACCTCGCCCGGAGGAATCACGACGAGGCTTCCGGGGGGGGCCATCAGCCGGACCCCTCCGCAGCACACCTGCTGGACATGCCCCACGTCCAGCGTGAGCTGGAGCTCGTCATGGACATGCAACGCCTGCGTGGTGGCTCGGCCACTCACCCGGTACAGCACCAGTCCTGGGTATGTGCCGGGTCGCCAGACCTGCGCCGTCGCATGCCCGTCCCACTCCGTCACCATCTCCCGCTCCCCGCGTCGATGTCCGGGAAGCTAGACGCCGAAGCGGGGTCGGGGCAGCCAGCCCCCGGGACACCGGACGTGTCGTCGGGCGGGCACTCGCCTCAGGCCGGCCCGACGGGGGCAGGCTCGCCCACGAGGACGCGTGCCCGGCCGTCCATGGAGAGCTTCACCTCCTCGACAGTGGTGAAGCCGGACGCGCGCGCCAGCTCCGCCAGGTGACGCATCCACGGGTTGTAGGGCATCCCGTTGTCCGAGCAGCACGGCACCACCGCGAACGGCAGCCGATGCCTCGCCGCGTACTCGATGATGACGCGGGTGGCGCCGTCCGGGTGCATGCCCACCACCAGCTCCGCCTCGCACGGCTCGTCGACCGTGAAGATGCGCTGGGCGTACGTCACCGGCAGGTGCTTGTGCCGCAAATCGAAGGTGGTGACGGCGCGGCCCCGCCGCGTCAGGGCCTCGTTGAGGCGCCCCTGCCCTCCCGCCACGTCGAAGACGCGAGGGGCCATGAAGCGCGACACGATGAAATCCGCGAAGAGGTCGAAGCGACGCTTGTCCGCCATACGCCGCCTCCTCTACCCGAGCCGGACTCCGAGTGCACGTCCCAGCGTGCCCGCCCGCCCCTCAGGCGCCGAGGCACACGGTGGCCAGCAGCCGCTCGATGACCAGCCGCCCGTTGCCAGACGACTTCAGCGACAGGTCCGCCTCCGCGCATGCCACCAGCGCGCCGAGCAGCTCCTTGCGCTCGTAGCCCGCGGCCGCCTTCATGCTGAAGGTGAGCGCCCACGCGTTGGGCATCTTGCGCCGGGTGCCCTTCAGCTCCGCCTCCAGCTTGGGGAACACGCGGGCCTCCACGTCCTTCGCGGTGCGCGGCGGCGTGCCTCCCGCGTAGCGCGTCAGCCACTCGTGGCTCTCCAGCAGCGTGCGGACGATGGAGGCCACCGCGCCCAACAGCTGCAGCGCGTGCGTCCCCTGCCCCATCGCGTCCTCCGCGTAGGACAGCGCGCCGCGGAAGTCGCGCTTCTGGAGCGCCTCGGACAGCTCGAAGAACTCCTCCTCGCGCGCGTGGTGCACCAGCATCACCACGTCGGAGCGCTCGATGGCGGGCCCCTCCGAGTACGTGGCCAGCTTCTCCAGCTCCGACTGCAGCAGGCGGATGTTGCCGCCCACGCGCTCCTTGAGCTCCTCCAGCGCGCCAGGCCCCAGCTTCTTCTTGAAGGGCGCCAGGAACTCCTTGGCGATGTCGGAGAGGTCCAGGTCCTTGTGGCGCGCGGCCACCTTGCGCTCGACGACGTGGCCCTTGTCCTGCGCCAGCTTCACCAGCGGGTTCTTCGCGTCCACCTCCGTGGCCGCCATCACCAGCGCGTGTCCCGCCGGCGCGCCCTTCTGGATGAGGTCGATGAGCACGGTGGCGTCGCCCTCGGGGGCGCTGATGCGCTCCTCCTTGCAGAAGGCCGCGGCCTCCTTCAGGAACGCCACGTCCGCCTCCGCGAGGTCGACGTTCAGCTCCTCCTTCCACTGCTCCACCGACGGCGCCTTGGACGCGGACGGGTCCAGCTGGTCCACGCCCCAGCCCGCGCGCGCCGCCAGCGCCAGCAGTCGCCGGGCGCCCTCCTTGCGCTTGCCCGCCTTCCACGCCTCGCGCGCCTTGGCCAGCGGATCTCCGCGCCCCTTCTTCGGCGCGAGGAACTCCGGGTCCCTCACCACCACGACCTTGCGGCCGGGGAACAGCGGCAGGGTGGCCAGCTCCTGCGCCACCTCGCGCGGGCTGCCCGCGTCCAGCGTGACGAGGTTGAGGCCCACCGCCGCGTCGGGCACCAGCAGCTTGACCAGCTCGTCGGCGCCCTTGCGGACCAGGAACTCCTCGCCCCACAGCAGGTACAGCGGCGCGAGCTTCCCGGCCTTCACGCCCGCCAGCACGTCGTCCAGCTCCGAGCTCATCGGGACGTCTCCGTGAACAGGTCGATGAGCATCCGCTCCAACTGCAGCCGGGGCGCGCCGTTGCGGGCCACCGCCGCGCGCGCGCCGTCGAGCAGCGCATGGCGACGGTGCAGCCACGCATCGGACAGCCGCGCGCCCACCTCCACCGCCAGCGCACGCAGGTCGCGGTTCGCCAGCGAGTCCTCGCGGCCGACCTTGGCCAGGGCCACGTCGCGCGTCCAGAGCGTCAACAGCTCCAGCGTCGCCTCCGCGTCCTCGCGCGAGCCGCCGTGCTCGTCCGCGAAGCGCAAGAGCCCCACCGCGTTGTCGCCGCGCAGGCTCTCGAAGGCCGTCACCACGTCCTTGCGGCGGGCCAGCGCCTCCACGTCCAGCGACAGCGCGCGGCCCAGGCTGCCTCCGGCCATGATGGCCGCCAGCTGCGCGGTGTCCGCGTCCAGCTTGCGCTCGGTGCGCACGCGCTCGGCGACCAGCTCCACCGGCAGCGGGCCGAAGTGCACCTTGCTGCACCGGCTGCGGATGGTGGGCAGCAGCTTGTCCATGGCGCTGGCCACCAGCACCAGCGTGGTGTCCGACGGCGGCTCCTCCAGCGTCTTGAGGAACGCGTTCTGCGCCTGCACGTTCATCGCCTGCGCGGAGACGAGGATGGCCACCTTGCGGCGCGACTCCAGCCCGCGCAGGGCCAGCCGCTCCTGCAGCTGGCGGATCTGCTCCACGCGCAGATCCCGGCTCGGCGTGCCCGTGAAGTCCGAGCGCCCCGCGAGGCCTCGCGACACGCGCTCATCGTCGGGCATCACCCAGGTGACGTCGGGGTGGAGGCCGCGCGCCACGCGCGTGCAGCTGGCGCAGGTGCCGCAGCCCACGTCCGGCTGCTCGGGGCAGGTGAGCGCCTGGGCCAGGCCCACGGCTGCTCGCTCCTTGCCCACGCCCTCCGGCCCCGCGAAGAGATACGCGTGGTGCACCGCGCCAGAGCGAAGTGCCGCCTGAAGTGAATCAATCGCGCGGGGCTGTCCCAGCACCGATGCGAGGGTCATGGCGCGTGTATCCCCGCTTGCGCGCCACGCGTCAACCGCTGCCTTGACCCCCATGTACGCGCGGGAGAGAGTCAGGGGGTCTTGCTGCCTTTCCTCCAGAGCAATCTGTCCCTGGCCGTCGGCGCGATATTGGCGCTGGTGCTGCTGGGAACCCGGGCCTCCAGCCAGGACGTGGACCTGAAGCGGGATCTCACCGGGGCCCTGCGGCTGATGGTGATGTTCCTCATCCTGCGCGTGGCGGCCTGGGCGATGCCCGCCACCACGCCGCCCGGGCCGATGAAGGCGCTGCAGGTCGCCTGGATGCTGACGTTCGCGTTCGGCGTCATCCGCGCGGGCGTGGGCTTCGGGCTGAAGCTGATGAGGCTGCGCTCGACGTCGGTGGCGACGCCGAAGATCCTCCGCAACGTCATCGACTTCCTGCTGTACACGCTCGCCGCGGTCCCCATCGTCCAGACGCAGCTGGACCTGGACCTGACGGGCCTGGTGGCCACGTCCGCGGTGCTGTCGGTGGTCATCGGTCTGGCGCTCCAGGAGACCCTGGGCAACCTCTTCGCGGGCCTGTCCCTGCAGTTGGACAAGCCCTTCGAGGTCGGCGACTTCGTGCGCATCGGCGAGCACGTGGGGCGCGTGGCGCAGGTCAACTGGCGCTCCATCCGCATCATGACGTTCCGCCGCGAGCTGGTGACGCTGCCCAACTCCATGGTGGCCAAGGAGCAGCTCAAGACGTTCAACCAGGACCGCGAGCCGGTGGGCGTGGACATGCAGGTGCGCGCCTCGTACGACACTCCGCCCAACGTGATGAAGGCGGCCCTGATGGACGTGGCGCGGGAGATTCCGCAGGTGCTGGTGGACCCGGCGCCCATCACCCGCACGCTCGCGTTCGACGAGCAGTCGGTGCGCTACATGCTGCGCTTCTTCGTGAACGACTTCTCGCTCGCGGACGCGACGATGGCGGAGGTGCACACGCGCCTGTGGTACCGGATGCGGCGCGACGGCATCGAGCCGCCCGTGCCCCACCGCGTGGTGCGCATGCGCGAGGACGCGGACAAGCCGGAGCTGCCCGCGCACACGGTGCTGCGCCTCTTGCGCGCGGTGGACCTGTTCGAACCCCTGTCGGACACGGACCTGGAGCGGCTGGGCCAGGAGGTCCACGTGCGCCGCTTCGGCCGCGACGAGCACATCATCCAGGAGGGTGATGACGGCCGGACGTTCTACGTGCTCGCCTCCGGCGAGGTCAGCGTGCGCGCCGGCAAGTCCCAGTCCGAGGTGACGCGGCTGGGCCAGGGCGGCTACTTCGGCGAGATGTCGCTGCTCACCGGCGAGAAGCGCGCCGCCACCATCGTGGCCCTGGAGGACTCGCTGCTGCTCGAGGTGGACCGGCCCACCTTCGCGCGCCTGTTCGGCGAGCACCCCAACCTGGCCCGGCAGCTGTCCTCCATCCTGGCGCAGCGGCGCACCCAGCTGCGGGCCGTGGCCCAGGCCAGCGGCGCCGCCGGGGACCCCATCCCCGCCGAGGTGGGCCGGATCCTCGGCCGCCTGCGCCAGATTTTCGGCCTGCACGGCGCCCACCACGAGTAGCCCGCAGCGGGCCTCCAGAACCCGCCTCTCAGCCCCGGTCGTGCCTGCCCGCCCTACCTGCCAGGGCGGCCATCTTCCGGGGCGCTCGGGCCGCCCGGCCTCCGAGGGAATGTCAGACCCTTCCGGTAGTCTCTCTTCATTCCCGCTACCGGAAAGGAAGTCGTCGACATGACCACCCCTCGTGAGAACCCGTGCGTCTCGGTCAACCAGCTCGGCCAGTACCTCACCGGAACGCCGTCGCTGCGAAAGCGCATCATCCAGGGGCAGAAGAACCCGGTGGATCCGCAGTACCTGCGCTACCCCGCGGCGGCCCAGGCCATCACCGAGTTCCTCTGCGAAGGCCGGGACGAGGTCATCCTGCGCTATCACCAGCGCCGGCTCCTCAACGCCCAGGCGGACTCGGACTTCGACGCGCACCGGCTCGCCCTGTGCGCGGAGGCCCTCCAGCGCTGCCTCGTCGCCGCGGATGACCTGGCCACCCGCGCCGTGGCCAGCCCCGCGGACCCGGAGCTCGCGCCCCTGGACGTCGCGGGCGTCGCCGTGAAGGTGCGCCCGGAGGTCCTCCTGCGAGGCGTGGACGCGCGCGGGCAGATGCGCTCGGGCGTCCTGAAGTTCTACTTCTCCAAGCACACGCCGCTCGACGAGCGCGCCGGCCAGTACATCGCCACCGTGCTCCAGCTCTTCGCCGAGGAGCGCCTGGAGCAGCAGGGCCCCGTGGACCCGCGCCTGGTGGGCGTCTTCGACGTGTTCGCCGGCCGCCTGTTCGTCGCGCCGAAGGCCCGCCAGCGCCGGCTCCAGGACGTCGTGCTCGCCTGCGAGGAGATCGCCGGCCGCTGGAACTTCCACTGACGGTCCACCGTCCCGTGTCCGCTTCCGGGACACGGACTTCCCGCATCCGCGAACGGCGCGGGGACTCGGGCGAGCATCCCTCCAGGGAACTTGGGGGGTTGCCTCGCCCCATGCGGGCTGGCATGGCCTTCGCTTTGGGGGCCCGCCATGGACTCGCTTCGTCAAGACTTCCGCTACGCGCTGCGCACGCTGAGACACACGCCGGGCTTCACCCTGGCCGCCGTGGTGACGCTCGCGCTGGCCATCGGCGCGAACACCGTCCTCTTCAGCGCCATCCACGCGATGCTGCTCAAGCCCCTGCCCTTCCAGGCGCCCGAGGCGCTCGTGCGGCTGTGGTGCAGGCAATTGGATTTCCAGCAGGCGTCGGTGGCGCCGCCGGAGCTGCTCGGCTGGCGGGAGCATGGCCGCTCCTTCGCGCAGCTCGCCGGCTTCACCCGTCGGGACATGAGCCGCACGGGCGCGGACTCCGCCGAGCGCGTCCGCGCGGGCCGCGTCACCCCCAACTTCTTCCAGACGCTCGGAGTAACCCCCACGCTGGGGCGGGACTTCCGGGACGAGGACGCCCAGCCGGGCAATCCCCCGGGCAGCGTGGTGGTGAGCCACGCCTTCTGGAAGAAGGCCCTCGGCGGAGCTCCGGCCGCGGTGGGCGGGACGGTGCAGTTGGATGGGCGCACGTACACGGTGGCGGGTGTGCTGCCGGAGAGCTTCACCTTCCCGGAATACTCCGAGGACGTCGACGTGTGGCTGCCCAACTGGCTCAACCCGGAGCAGCACGGCAACCACTACATGAGCGTCATCGGGCGGATGGCGCCGGGCGTCACGCTGGAGGCGGCGACGGCGGACCTGGCGCGGGTGGCCCAGCTCATCGCCCGGCCGGACGCCCCGGGCGACAAGGCCCACGGCGTGACGACGGACCTGTGGCAGCGCTACCTCACGTCCTCCTCGCGGCCGGTGCTGTGGGCGCTCTGGGCGGCGGTGGGCTTCGTGCTGCTCATCGCTTGCGCCAACGTGGCCAACCTCCTGCTGGTGCGCGCGCTGGCGCGGCAGCGGGACGGCGCCATCCGCGCGGCGCTCGGGGCCAGCCGGGGACGGCGCATCCAGCAGGCCCTGGCGGAGAGCGTGCTGCTCGGCCTCGTCGGTGGACTGGTGGGCCTCTTGCTCGTCATGTGGGGCATGGAGCTGGTGCGCGCGCTGCTGCCCGCCTCGATGTTGCGCATGACGCCGGTGGAGCTGAGCATGCCCGCGCTCCTGTTCAGCGTGGCGCTCTCGCTGGGCGCGGGGTTGCTCTTCGGCCTGGCGCCCGCGCTGCACACCTCCGGCACGGACGTGCTGCCGCTGCTCAAGCAGTCCGGGAGCGCGGTGGGCGCGCGCGCCAACCACCCGCTGCGCAACGGGCTGGTGGCCGTGCAGCTGGCCCTGGCGCTGGTGCTGCTGGTGGGCACGGTGCTGATGGTGCAGACGCTGCGCAACATGCAGGCGGTGGACCCGGGCTTCGACGCGCAGCGGGTGCTGCACGCGCGGCTGGCGCTGCCGGACCTCAAGTATGGCGGCTTCGACAAGCAGCGCGGCTTCTTCGCCGACTACCTCGAGCGGCTGCGCGCGCTGCCGGATGTGGAGGCCGTGGGCATGGTCAACGACGCGCCCCTGGGCGGCAGCAACTCCAACGGTGACTTCACGCTGGAGGGGGCACCCCAGGACTCGAACGTGCGCTACGTCACCGAGTTCCGGGTGGCCTCGCCGGGCTACTTCCGGGCCCTGCGCGTCGCGCTGCGCGAGGGGCGCGACTTCGACGGCCGCGACGCGCAGAAGGGCGCCCCCAGCGTCATCGTCAACGAGGCCTTCGTGCGCAAGTACCTCGGGGGTGGCGAGGCCCTGGGCCGCAGGATCCGCCTGGGCTGGAGCGACAACGAGCCCTTCCGCGACATCGTCGGCGTGGTGGCGGACGTGCGTCACAATCGCCTGACGGAGCCCGCCCAGCCGGAGGCCTACCTGCCCTACGAGCAGTACCCGGTGCCCACCATGTCCATCCTGCTGCGCACCTCGCGCGACCCGTCCACGCTGGTGGCCGCCGTGCGCCAGGAGCTCAAGGCCGTGGACGCCGAGCAGCCCGCGTATGACGTGGCCCCCCTCATCGACCGGATGGACCGGCAGGTGTCCCGGCCCCTGGCGACGGCGCGGCTGCTCGCGGCCTTCGCGGCGCTCGCGGTGGTGCTCGCGGGCGTGGGCGTCTATGGCGTCATGGCCTATGCGGTGGGCCAGCGCACCCGGGAGCTGGGAATCCGCCTGGCATTGGGCGCCCACCCCCGACAGGTGCTCGGGCTGGTGATGCGCCAGGGTCTGATGCTCACGCTCCTCGGCGTGGGGGTGGGCCTCCTGGCCGCCTTCGGCTGCATGCGACTGCTCGCGACGCTCCTCTATGGTGTGAATGCCAATGAGCCAGGCGTCTTCCTGGGAGTCGCGGCGGCGCTGGGACTGGTGTCGCTGTTGGCCACCTGGATTCCCGCGCTGCGCGCCAGCCGGGTGTCACCGTCCGTGTCACTGCGCGCGGAGTAGCGTTCTCTCCTGGCGGAACGCCGTCTCCCGCCAGCGTCAAGCCCCGCCACGAGCCCGCGCTGGCCTGGCGAGCAGGCATGGGGTGACTTCGCCCCAGCCCTTCCGTCCCACGCGGTTGAGGGGACCAGCGGACGTCCCGCTTGGTTGGCCCTTTGACGCTTGCCGACGGAAGGGTTTAAGAGTCCGCATGCACTTCGACTGGACGTTTCTGGTTCGCGTGAGCGTGCTGGCTTTGCCCGCCATGCTGCTGATGGCGTTGCACGGCACGGTGGCGCAGGCCTCCGCGCCGAGCGCTTCGCTGGAGAAGCTGTCGAGTCGTCGCATCTTCTTCGGCCACCAGTCGGTGGGGGGCAACATCCTGGATGGCGTCAAGGCGCTGCCCAACTCGGCCCAGGGCGTGGTGCCGCGCGTGGTGGAGGTGCAGAGCCCCACCGAGTCGCTGGCCCCCGGCACCCTGGCGCACGCCCTGGTGGGACAGAACGAGAAGCCCGAGTCGAAGATCGCCGACTTCGAGCGGCTGATGGACGGTGGGCTCGCGAAGTCGACGGACGTGGCCTTCTTCAAGTTCTGCTACATCGACATCAACGGGGCCACGGACACGCGCGCGCTGTTCGAGAAGTACCGCGTGGCGATGGAGGGCCTGAAGGCGCGCCACCCCGGCACCACCTTCGTGCACGTGACGGCGCCGCTGACCACGGTGCAGCGCGGCGCGAAGGCGTGGCTGAAGGAGCTGCTCGGCCGGCCCGTGTGGGGCGTGGCGGAGAACGTGCAGCGCGAGACGTTCAACGAGCTGATGCGCAAGACGTACGCCGGCAAGGAGCCCCTGTTCGACCTGGCGCGCCTGGAGGCCACGGCGCCCGACGGCTCGAAGGAGACCTACGAGCTCAATGGCCAGACGTGGCCGGCCATGGTGCCCGGCTATTCCGACGACGGCGGCCACCTGAACCCCGCGGCCCAGGCGCGCCTGGCCACCGAGCTGCTCAACTTCCTGGCGAGCCTTCCCGCGCCGGTGGTGCAGCCTCCCATCCCCGCGGTCCAGGCCACGCCGTGACATGAGGCCGTTACCGCAATCACTGTCGAGTCAGTGGGGGAAGCTCATGGCGCGCCTGAAGCTGAGGCGCTGCCAGGAGATAGGGGACTCGCCCACGGTGCTGGGCCGGGTGTGGGTCCACGGCGCGGGCCGGGTGCTGGTGGGAAACCGAGTGGTGCTGGATGGACGGCTGGCGCCCATCGAGCTGCACGCCATGTCCCCGGACAGCGTCATCGTCCTGGGCGACGACGCCCACATCGAGGGCGGCGCGTCGCTGGAGGCGCTGAGCTCCATCACCGTGGGACGCGGCGCGCGGCTGGGGCCGTTCAGCAAGGTGATGGACAACCAACACCATCCGCTGAGGGGAAACCGCCATGAGCGGCCTCCGTCGGTGCCCCTGGTCATCGAGGAGGGCGTGACGGTGGGCAGTCGTGCCATCCTGTTGCCGGGCGCGCAGCTGCAGAAGGGCTGCACCGTGGCGCCCGGCACCGTCGTCTCGCGTCGGATTCCGGCGGGGGTGACGGTGGGGGGCGCGCCCGCCAGGGTGCTGCGCAGGGAGGTGATGGGATGACGTCGCGGAGCCCATTCGTCCGGATTCCCGGAGTGGTCGCCCAGCTCGAGGAGATGGGCCGCGCGGCCCGGCCCCGCGCCGAACGCGCGGTGGCGATGGTGCGGGCGCGCTGGCAGTTCCGCGCCGTCCAGACGCTGGGCCGCAACGTGGCGGCCTACGGGCCGGTGAGCGTGCACAACGCGGGGGAGATGCTCCTCGGGGACCGGCTGACGTTCTCCGGCGGGATGCTGCCCAGCTCCCTCGTGTGCCACCCCGGGGGCCGGCTGGCCATCGGCAACGAGACGCAGTTCAACTACGGCGTGTGCCTGGAGGCCTGGCGCTCGGTGAGCGTGGGGGCCCGGTGCATGTTCGCGTCGTTCGTGCGCGTGGGGGACCGGGACGGGCTCCACACCGCGCCCATCATCATCGAGGACGATGTCTGGGTGGCGCACGGCGCCATCATCATGCCCGGCGTGCGCGTGGGAGCGCGCTCGGTGGTCGCCGCCGGGAGCATCGTCACCCAGGACGTGCCGCCGGACACGCTGGCCATGGGCAACCCCGCGCGCAACATGAGCCTGGAGCTGGTTGCCCGCGACACGGGCAGCTGAGCACCTCAAGTCTTCGTCCCGGGCGCGTCTTGAGTCACGCCCGGGTTGTTCCATCACCCCACCACCGCATTTCCAGACAGGACGTCCTACCGTGAGCATTCGTGAACGCATCCGTACCTTCATCGTCGACACGTTCTTCGTGGACGACTTCGGCGATGACGACTCCTTCCTGCGCAAGGGGCTCATCGACTCCACGGGGATGATGGAGCTGGTGGCGTTCCTGGAGTCGGACCTCGGCATCAAGCTGGAGGACAAGGAGCTGGTTCCGGAGAACCTGGACTCGCTGACGCGCGTGGTGGCGTTCGTCGAGCGCAAGCAGAACCAGCGCCTGCCGCAAGCAGGCTGAAAAGAGCGCGCCATGTGTGGCATCGCGGGATTCACCTACCCGGCGGGAGGGGGCGCCGGGGCCGAGGCGGGCGAGCGACTGCGCCGGATGACGGCGAGCATCCGTCACCGGGGGCCGGACGCGCAGCGGGCGTTGGTGTTGAACGGGGTGGCCCTGGGCCACACGCGGCTGTCCATCGTCGACCTGGAGGGCGGTCACCAGCCGATGCGCGACGCGGCGACGGGGCTCACCGTCGTCTTCAACGGTGAAATCTTCAACCACGTGGAGCTGCGCGAGCAGCTCTCCGGGCGGTATGCGTTCCGCACGCGCTCGGACACGGAGGTCATCCTCGCGGCGTTCCTGGCGTGGGGCATCGACTGCGTGCGCCGGTTCGAGGGCCAGTGGGCCTTCGCGCTGTGGGACCCGAGGGACGCCACGCTGTGGATGTCGCGCGACAGGGTGGGCATCTGCCCGCTGTATTACGCAGAGCTTCCGGGTGGACAGCTCGCGTTCGGCTCGGAGGCCAAGGCGCTGTTCGCGAGCGGGCTGGTGACGCCGGCGCTGGACGCGCGGGGGCTGAAGCAGACGTTCCAGCTCTGGTCGCCGGTGGCGCCGCGCACGTCGTTCGAGGGGGTGCGGCTGTTGCCGCCCGCGCACTCGGCCCGGTTCCGCGCGGGGGTGCTGGAGACGTTCAGGTACTGGGATTTGGACTTCGGCGTGGAGCCGAGCATGGCCGGCGACGCGCGCATCCAGGAGGAGCTGGGCGAGGCGTTGGAGCGCGCGGTGCGGCTGCGGCTGCGCGCGGACGTGCCGGTGGCGGCGTACCTGTCGGGCGGGTTGGACTCGAGCCTGCTGTGCGCGCTGGCGCAGGGGCAGCTGGGTGGGACGCTGCGGACGTTCTCGGTGGGCTTCGCGCACGCGCGCTTCGACGAGCGCGAGCACCAGGCCGCGGTGGCCGGGGCGCTCCGCACGGAGCATCGCGTGGTGGAGATGCGCGACGGGGACATCGGCACGTTGGTGCCCGGCGTCATCTTCCACGCGGAGCAGGCGATGATGCGCTCGGCGCCCGCGCCGTTCCTGCGGCTGAGCGAGTGGGTGCGGCAGAACGGCATCCGCGTGGTGCTCACGGGGGAGGGCTCGGATGAGATGTTCCTGGGCTACGACCTCTTCAAGGAGACGAAGGTCCGGCAGTTCTGGGCGCGGCATCCGGCGTCGAAGTGGCGGCCGCTGTTGTTGCGGAGGCTCTACCCCACCCTGTCGGTGAGCCAGCAGAACGTGGAGTTGCTTCGCGAGTTCTTCGGCATGGGGCTGGACGACCCGGGCAGCCTGGGCTTCTCGCACCTGGTGCGTTGGGCGAACAGCGGGCGCATCACTCGCTTCCTCGCGCCGGACTTCGCCGCGAGCGTGGCGGACGAGGAGCCGACGGCGTCGGTGCTCTCGACGGTGCCCGAGCGCGTGAAGGGCTGGAGGCCGCTGGCGCGTGCGCAGTACCTGGAGGCGAAGACGCTCCTGTCGGGATACCTGCTGTCGGCGCAGGGAGACCGGATGCTGCTGGGCAACGCGGTGGAGGGCCGCTTCCCGTTCCTCGACACGTCGGTGATGGAGCTGGCGGCGCGCATCCCCGAGCGCATGCGGCTCAAGGGGCTGGACGAGAAGCACGTGCTCAAGCGCTACGCCAAGGGCCGCGTCCCCGCGTCCATCCTGGAGCGCAGCAAGTTCCCCTACCGCGCGCCCATCGCCGGAGCGTTGGTGGGACCGGAGGCCCCCGCGTGGGCGCGAGAGCTGCTTGCGCCCGAGGCCGTGGCGAAGGTGGGCGTGTTCGACGCGCGCAAGGCGGAGCGGCTCGTCGCCAAGCTGCGCGCGCCCAACGCGGCGGAGAGCGAGGCGGACACCATGGCCCTGTTCGCCATCGCGTCCACGCAGTTGCTCGCGCACCACTTCCTCACGCCGCGCGCGCCGCCTCAGGCGGACCTCGACGCCGTGGTGCTGGAGGCGGCATGAGCGCCAGCGCGACGGACTCCGCCCCCGCGTGGGTCTTGGCCCACGCGCAGCGCACCCCCACGGCCTCCGCGGTCGACTCGCCGTGGACACGGCTCACGTATTCACAGCTCGCGGAGCGGATGACGGCGCTCGCGGGACACCTGCGCTCCTCGGGCGTCTCCGCCGGAGACAAGGTCCTCATCGCCCTGCCCCTCGGCTCGGCGGGCGCGGTGGCCGGGCTCGCGGTGCAGGCATTGGGCGCGTGCGCGGTGGAGCTCGACCGTGAAACGGGCGCGACGTCCGTGGACGCCATCCTCGCGCAGACAGGCGCGCGACATGCCTTCGTCTTCGGTCAGGACGCGCGCAAGTGGACCGGCAAGCCGGGCCTGACGCACGTGTATGTGATTCACGCCACGCGCCCGCCGGAGCGGATGCTCCAGGCGCTCGCCCCCGCGACATGCACGTGGGTGCAGGAAGACGGCGCGGTGGACCCCGAGGCCAAGGCATCCCCCCTGGACGCCCTGCCCTCCACACCGTCCAGCGCACACGCGTCCATCGTCTACACGTCCGGCAGCACGGGCACGCCCCGAGGCGTCATCCAGACGTTTGGCAACATCGCCGCCAACACGCGCTCCATCGTCGAGTACCTGGGTCTCTCCTCACGAGACCGGGCGCACCTGGTCCTCCCGCTGCACTACTGCTACGGCAAGAGCGTCCTCCAGACGCATCTGCTCGTCGGCGGCTCGGTGTTCCTGGATCCGCGCTTCATGTATCCCCAGGTCGTGCTGGAAGCGATGGCCGAGGAGCGCAGCACGGGCTTCGCGGGCGTCCCACTCACCTTCGAGCTGCTCAAGCGGCAAGCCGGCGCGGAGGCCCTCTCCAAGCTGCGCCTGCGCTACGCCACCCAGGCCGGCGGCGGCATGTCCCCGGACACCGTCCAGTGGACACGCGAAGCCCTCTACCCCGCCGAGCTGTACGTCATGTACGGGCAGACCGAGGCCACGGCGCGACTGAGCTACCTGCCCCCGACACGGGCCACCGAGAAGGCAGGCTCCATCGGCGTGGCGATCCCCGGCGTGGAGCTGCGCGTCGTGGGCGAGGACGGCAAGGCGCTGCCCACGGGCGAGACAGGCCACCTGGTGGCACGCGGCGCCAACGTGACGCCGGGCTACCTGGGCGCCCCCGAGGAGACCGCGACCATCCTGCGCGACGGCTGGCTGTGGACGGGGGACCTGGCCTGGCGCGACGCGGATGGCTTCATCTTCCTGGTGGGGCGCGCGAAGGAGATCCTCAAGATTGGCGGCCACCGGGTGAGCCCCGCCGAGTTGGAGCATCAGCTCGCGCGGCACCCGTCGGTGCGAGAGGTGGCCGTCGTCGGAGTCCCGGACGCGCTGGGCGGCGAGGCGGCCTGCGCCGTGGTCGTGCTCCAGGAAGGGGCCGCGGTGGAGGAGGACACTCTGCGGCGCTTCTGCAGGGAATCGCTGCCGGCGCACAAGGTACCCCGGCACGTGGTGTTCACGGACGCGCTGCCGCGAGGGCCCAGTGGCAAGGTGCTCAAGGCGGAGCTGCGCACCCAATATTCATCCATCGGTTCGTCGTGAAGGGTTCGAGAGGGGTCACACAATGAAGTTTTCCAAGCAGGTGTTGGAGCTGGACTGGGAGGCGAAGGCCGCCGAGCTGTCCGAGGGGCTGCGCGAGACGGTGCTCAAGAAGCTGCGCAAGCGCGGCCTCGTCGTGGCCATCTCCGGCGGCATCGACTCCGCGTGTGTCGCGGCGCTGGCCGTGCGGGCCCTGGGCCCCGAGCGCGTCTTCGGCATCCTCCTGCCCGAGCGCGACTCCAGCGGTTGGAGCTCCCAGCTGGGCCGCAAGCTCTGCGAGAAGCTGGGAATCAAATACCAGCTCCACGACATCGCCCCCGTCCTCGAGGCCGCCGGCTGTTACCGCCAGCGCGACGAGGCGGTGCGCTCCGTCTTCCCGGAGTTCACCCCGGACATGAAGTGGAAGATTGTCATGCACGGCGACCGGCTCAACACGGACGCGGTGAACTTCTTCTACGTCGTGGTGCAAGTGAATGGCGAGGAGCGCCGCTTCCGGCTGCCTCCCCAGGCCTATACCCAGATTGTCGCCGCGACGAACTTCAAGCAGCGCACGCGGAAGATGATGGATTACTTCCACGCGGACCGGCTGAACTTCGCGGTGGCGGGCACGCCCAACCGTCTGGAGTATGACCAGGGCTTCTTCGTGAAGCTGGGCGACGGCGCCGCGGACGTGAAGCCCATCGCGGGGCTCTACAAAACCCAGACATATCAATTGGCCAGGCACCTGGGCGTCATCGACGAAATCACCAGCGGCGAGCCGACCACGGACACCTTCAGCCTTCCCCAGTCGCAGGAAGACTTCTATTTCTCCGTGCACTACTCGCAGCTGGACCTGCTCATGTGGGCCAAGAATCACGCCGTGCCCACGGACGAGGCCGCGCAGGTGATGGGCCTGACGCCCACCCAGGTGCAGCGCGTCTACGACGACATCGACCAGAAGCGCCGCAGCACGGCCTACCTGCACTCGCCGCCGCTGCTGCTGGAGAAGGTCGCGGAGCTGGAGCCCTTCAAGCTCGGCTGAGGCGCGATGCCGTGCACACGGACGGGAGGCACCCTCGCCTCCCGTCCCTCGCGAACAGGGGCGACTACTCCTCCTCTTCGCAGACCTCCGCCTTCACCGGGATGCCCTTGCGCGCGTCGTCGCGCACGTAGAGATACCCCTCGCGGAAGTAGTCCTTCCCGCCCTGCAGGCGCATCACGTTCCGCTTCGCGTCGGTGACGGTCCACTTCAGCGTCTCGCTGGCTCCGCTCGGGTAGGCCACCTGCAGCGTCGAGCCACCGCCTGCCTCGGACTTCGCGGACTTCACCTTCCCCGTCAGGTCATCCTGACCGAAGTCGATGAGAATCGACCCGGCCGCATCCACCGTCACCGAGGGCGTGTTCGCCCCGCACCACTCCTCGATGAGGTAGCCCTTGCCCTTGCGCCGCACCTGGAGCCATTTGCCGGCCAGGGCCTTGAGCGCTCCGGAGGACGCGGCCTCGACGCCAGCCGCCTGAGTCCCGCACTCCAGCTCGGCGCCCGGCAACACCCCCGTGACGACCTGCGGCCCCTTCACCACGCGCACGGGGACCACGTCCGGCAACGGTGACGCCGCGTGCGCCTCCACCTGATCCCCGCTCACCACCGTGGGCCCCTGCCGAGTCCCATCCAGCGGCTGCAGGCGCGCCTCCTTCGCCTTCACCGTGCACGTCGAGAGCGCCCGGGTGAATGGCCGCGAGAAGCTGTCCTGTCCAGACCACCCCGCACCGCAGCAGTCCGTCCCAGGCCCCTTCAACACCAGCCGGTTGGACTCCAGGTCCAGCGTCCATTTCCCCTGGGACTGGAAGGTCGTCAGGGCCCACGACTTCGGGGATGTCTTCTTCTGGACAGCCAAGGTGCATTCACAGGCGCCCATGCTCTGGCCCTGCGGAAAAGTTGACTCATATTGGATGAGTGTCTGCCCATCGCCCTCCAACACCACGAGGGTGCCGCCCTCCTTGGCATAGACCCCCGTGAGTGGCTGTTGCTGCGCGGCCGCGGGGCCCGCCCACAGACACAATGCCGCGCCAGTCACGAGTCCGTAACGCAGTGCATTCATTCGCGACTCCTTGTGTGGATTCACCCAGACAGGCTCGACGTCCTATCGCTCTCCGAACCCGGAAGTCAGGCCAAACCGACCTGGGTCGCCGCAACTCTTTTTCTCAGCCCCCGACAATCGGTCATCAGTCGTTTCCACACCCCCCTGTTCTCCACTCGTGGAGTGACCCCATGTCTCCTCGCATCGAGCGTCGCCAGCAGACGTACTCGCCCACTTCCGCGCAGGCCGAGGGCCTGCCGCAGGGCCGTGACGCGCAGCTCAACCTCCAGCAGCTCTGGCCGTACATCGAGAAGTACGCGCAGAAGTACGGCGCGGACCCGAAGGTGCTCGCGGGCATCGTCGCGCAGGAGTCATCGTTCAAGAACCACGGCGTGCACCAGGACGGCACGGGCCACGGGCTCATCGGCCTGGACGACAACGGCCTGCTGCCCTCGTTCGAGAAGTGGTCCGGCATGCAGGTGGGCCGCGGGGCGAACGCCAAGACGATTCCGCCCGAGAAGCAGATGGAGTTCCTGGCGAAGACGATTGGTGACCTCACCAAGAAGCACGGCAGCAGCCTGGCGGCCGCGCGCGAGTGGCACCGGGGCGCGGGCAACATGAACGACGCTCGGGGCTACGACTACCAGAGCAAGATCCAGAACCACATGAGCCGCCTGTTCCCGGGCGGAAAGACGCCGAGCGGGACGACGGCCGACGTGCCCGACACCACGGTGGGTGGCACGGACACGTCGAAGCCGGGCAGCAAGCCGGGGTTGAAGCCGGGCAAGACGGACGACTCGCGCACGCCCGTGGAGGGCTCGGACCGCGAGATCAAGAAGGGCGACACGCTGTGGGGCATCGCCTCCGAGCTCAAGGCCAAGGGCATGGAGGGCTCGCACTGGGATATCATCAACCAGATTCGCCAGCTCAACCCCAAGATCACCGACCCCAATCTCATCCTCGCGGGTGACACGCTGAAGATGCCGGGGGTCGCGGGCAAGGACCAGAGCACCTTCACGCCGGGCACGAACAAGCCGGGGCCGGTGGATTTGAATCCCAAGCCCACGGGCCCGCAGGCCACGGACGGCGCCGCGCCGGTGACGGGTGACGGCCGCGTGGACCCGAGCAAGGTCCCGCAGATCAGCCAGTACAACCCGGCAGGCAAGAACGGCTCGTATACGAATGGCCCGGCCAACTGCGGCCCCACGTCCATGGCGCAGATCGCGCGTGCCTTTGGTTATGGCAAGGACATGACGGATGCCCAGCTCATCAACCACCTGGGCGGGATTGGCGGCACGTCGGGCAACGGCACGGACGTCAACGGCATCGCGAAGATGGCCAAGGCGATGGGCAAGGACGCCGTGACGAAGGGCCCGGGCGCCAACGTGGAGTGGATTGCCGACCAGCTCAAGCAGGGCAAGCTGGTGGTGGCCAACGGCGACTACCACGCGATGCCGCCGCACCAGAACGAGGGCCGCACGTCCGGCCACTACGTCACCGTGGCGGGTATGGATGCGAAGGGCAACTTCATCGTGCGCGACCCGGCGGACGCGAACGTGAAGACGATTACGCCCGAGCAGATGCGGCACTTCCTGAACTCCAACCCCAACGGCGGCTACCAGATGTCCATCGGGTGAGCTGACTCGCGCCTGGATGGAGTGAAGTAGGCTTCGAGCGGACCGGCACTGCGGCAAGGGTGTCGGTCCGTCCGCGTTTCCACACCCCGACCCGAGGACTCCCAGATGACGCAGAGCAAGCCGACGCATACCTGCATTTCCTGCAAGAAGACCGAGGGCGGCGAGGTGGTCGGCTCCACCTACGTCTCCACGGGTGACAACGGGATGATCGTCCGCTTCTGGATGTGCGACGAGTGCGCCCTGCCGCTGGGTCCGGGCCAGGGTCCCATCGACATGGACGACCCGACGAAGACCGAGCAGGCGCGGAACTGAAGTCCCGAGGCCCTCGGGCGAGGAGCCGCGCGAGGGCCTGGCGACGACGGGGGTGGAGCAAGGTGGGCGCGACGGGGTATGGAATACGTCGCTGCCGTCCCCGTCGGAGAAGACATGAACAAGCTACTGGGTCCCGCCTCCTTCGTCCTCGCCTCGGCCGCGCTCGCGGTGGCCCTCTGGGCCCCCGGGCGTGTCGAGGCGCCCTCCCCGTCCCAGACGCCCGAGCCCGTCGCCGAGCGCCCCGCCAGCCAGGAAGGCCTGGAGCGGCGCATCCAGGCGCTCGAGGACACCACGCTGAGCCTGTCCCGGCGCCTGATGGAGCTGGAGAATCGGCCCGGAACGGGGGCCGCGCCGGCGGGTGGCACGGCGGTGGCGGCGGGCGAGCTGGAGCAGCTGCGTAACGAGGTGCGCGGGCTGATGGCCGGCGAGACATTGACGACGGAGGGTGGCCGTGAGGCGCTGAAGGACGCGATGCGCTCGGTGCAGCAGGAGATGCGCAACGACCAGCTCAACCGGCGCCAGGAGGAGTGGATGCAGGCGCAGGCCCGCGGGCAGGAGCAGCGCCAGGAGCGGGTGAAGCGGCTCGTGTCCGAGGCAAAGCTGAACTACTCGCAGGAGCAGGAGCTGACGCGCCGGCTGGAGCAGGAGGAGACCTCCCGCAACACCCTGTTCGACGAGGTCCGCGCCGGGACGAAGTCGGCGCGTGACATCCGTCAGGCCCTGCGCACCCAGCGCGAGGAGACGGACCAGGTCATGAAGGGGATGCTCGACGCGGACCAGCTGTCCAAGTACCAGGTCATGCGCCGCGAGGAGCAGATGAACTCCCGTCCCCGTGGACCTCGCGAGGGGCGGTTCGGAGACCAGTGACGCAATGACTCACATGGAGGTCTGTGCGGGCAAAGGCAGACCTCCGGATGATTGCGAGAGCGCCCGAATCTCGATTGCAATCCTTGGCAGCTCTCACCTGGGAGGCATCTCGAGAGCATCCTTGCTCGAGCTCTCATCCTGGATGGATGGCATGGCCCCGGGCAGTTCGTCATCCTCGACCAAGACATCGATTTGAGCGATGGGCATCGAGAGGGAATGACCTGTCCGGGCCCGCCCGGGGGAGGAATCCTCGCGGGCACGCCCCTGGCGGGGGACCCGTGCTGTCGCGCCTGAGCCGCTACTTCGTCAGGGTTGGCGGCATGGGGCGCGGGTCGCAAGCAATGCCAGGACACCCCTTGCTGTCGCCGCAGCTCCCGTCACAGCACGGGTACTGACCTTCCGGGCAGACCGTACGCCCCCCGTCCATTTCTGGCGCCGCCACCCGGGGGCGCTCCTTCGGCTTCGGCACCTCGGCCGACGCGGGGGCCTCGGCGGCGGGCGCTGTCACCGTCTCGGGGGCCGAGGCGGCGTCACGACGCTGCTCCTCGCCTCCGCCCTTGCACCCGAGCGCCCACACCATCACCACACACCCCATCCATCGCAGGGCCTGATTCCACGTCCTGGTCATCCGCATCCTCCCTTCCTACCCGAGCACTTCGCGCGCGGGCCCGTTGAAAAACAAAGGGCGGCCCCGGAAGACATCCCGGGACCGCCCCTCAGACTTCGCTCGCCGACCTCACACGCCGGCCGGCGGGCTCATTTCCGTTACTTGCGACGACGGCGCAGCGCGAGGCCCAACATGGCCAGGGCCGGCAGCAGCGCGCTGGTGGCGCTACCACCCGCCGCCGTGCAGCCGCCGCTGTCCGTCAGGTTGCGCACCGTCACCGCCACATCGACCGTGTCGCTGTTCGCCACGCCGTCGTTGGCGCGGACGCGGAACAGGAAGATGGTCGTCTCGGAGACCTGGGGCGCCACGAAGTAGGCCTGGGCCTTCTCCGCGTCATCCAGCTTCACCGTGGGACCCGCGACCTGCACCCAGCGGTACGTCAGCTCGTCACCATCGGCGTCCGTGCCCGTGGCCGTGAGCTTCACGCCCGAGCCCTCGTGCACCGTGTAGCTCGGCGTCGCGCTCACCACCGGCTTGGTGTTGGTGCGCGTCACGGTGACCGTCACCGTGCTCGCCGCACTGGCCTGACCCGCGGCCGTGGCCACCAGGCTGAACGTCAGGTCGACGGAGTTACCCGTGATGCTCGGCGCCGTGAAGGTCGCGGTGGCCGCGTCGGCCCCCGTGAGCGTCACGGACGGACCCGCCGTCTGCGTCCAGGCGTAGGTGATGGTGTCGCCATCCTCGTCGGTGGCGCTGCCGGTCAGCGTCACCTCGCTGCCCTGGTTGACCGTCTGGTTCTCACCCGCGTTCGCCACGGGAGCACGGTCCACGTTGCGCACGGTGATGGTGATGGTCGCCGGGGCGCTCGCCGCGATGCCGTCGTTGGCGACCAGGGTGAAGGTGAAGGCCGTGTCCGCCGTCACCTCGGGAGGCGTGAAGGTCGGCGTGGCGCTGGTGTCGTCATCCAGCTCCACCGCCGGGCCCGCCGTCTGCGTCCAGGCGAAGTCGAGCGGCTCGCCGTCGGCGTCCGTCGAACCCGTCGCGTCGAGCGTCACGCTGCCCGAGCGCTCGTCCACCGTCGTGGGGCCGTTGTCCTTCACACGGGCCACCGCGATGGGCGCCGCGTTCACGTTGTTGACCAGGACCTGCACCACGCGCGGGTGGCTGGAGTCCGTGCCATCATTCACCACGAGCTGGAACGTGAAGATGGTGGCCGCGGGAACCTCCGCGCTGAAGCTCGGGGTCGCCGTGTTGGCGCCCGTGAGCGTCACCGCGGGGCCACCAATCTGGGTCCACGCGTACGTCAGCGTGCCGCCCGCGACGGCGTCCGGATCGAAGCTCGCGGAGCCGTTGAGCGTGATGACGCGCAGCGTGCGCGTCCCATTCGGGTTGACGATGTACTCCGTCACCGTCTGGGAGAGGCCCGGCTCGGCGATGGGCGCCACGTTGCACGTGGCGGAGCCCGCCTCGGCGACGCGCGAGTAGAACGGCGTCGAGTTGGTGATGCCCGTGACGCGGATGTTGGCCACGTCCCAGCCGTACGCACCCACGAAGCCGTCCGTGCCCAGGCGGAAGCGCAGACGCACCTGGTGCCCGCCGAAGATCTGACCGAAGTTGCTCTGGGCCGCGATGAAGCCCGGGTAGCCCGTGCTCATGCGCACGTAACCCGGCCAGCCACCGACGTAGGGGTTCCCCTCGTCGATGTTGCCCTGGTTGGTGAGCCGCGCCCGCTCGGCCGCGGACAGGTACAGGTACCAGTTCTCCCACGGCCCCTCATCGACGGAGACCTCGACGACGCCCGCGTCGAAGTGCACCAACTGCCCCTGGACGACGGCGGACTCGAACGAGTGGCGGTGGACGAAGGACAGCACGAAGTTCTGGCCCTGGGCGACGCTGAACAGCGGCGACGTCAGGCGGATGTCACGCGACTCCGACTCGTTCGCCGCGTGCCAGTAGCCCGTGGTCGCGTGGCCGTTCTGCCACAGCGGACGGGAGTTGAACGTGGAGTTCGTCCAGCTGGTGTTCTGCGTCTCGACGTAGTCCGTGTTGGAGGAGTTGGCCACCTCGTCGTAGTTCACGTTGGCGCGGAACTCGTGGACCGTCCCGCCCTGCAGCAGGGTGACAGGGAACGTCACGTCCACGCCCACGACCGCGAGCGCGCCATTGGCCTGCGCCGGCGCCGCCGTCAGGGAGACCGGGATGGTCGCCACCGCGGTGCCACCGCGCGCGATGTTGCCGAACGTCAGCGTGTTGCCGCCGCCGAAGGTCGCCTCGACCCCCGCGCTCGACTCGTTGAAGGCCGCCGTGGCCGTCACGCCGTTGACGCTCTCGGCGCCCACGTTGCGCAGGGTGACGCGCAAGAGGCCCGTCTCACCGGCATCCAGGATGCCGTCCTTGTCGCAGCCCACGGAGGAGTCATCCAGCGTGACGCTCACGACCTCGAGCGCGTTGCCGGTCTGGTAGCTCTCCACCACGCCGATGTGGTCGGCGCTGTCGCGGTCCGCCACCCTGGCGCCGAAGCCGGCGCCGCGCTTGGCGAACGCCGCCACGAAGCGCTGGTAGTCGGCCGGGTCGGCCGCCGCGACGACCGACAGCATCGCGTCACGACCCTCGAGGAAGGTCGGCGACGACGGGGTGGCCTTGTACGACGCCACCAGGTAGCGCTTCATGCGGTCCTGCGCCTCGGCGAACGGGTGCGCGTTGAGCAGGCTGGCGTAGCACTCCCACAGCATCGTGGCCCAGACCTCGCCGGCGTTGTGCACCTCGGCGTTGTTGGAGCCCGCGTAGTCGGGGTTCGACGCGACGTTGGCGGGAATCGTCGTGCCGTCCGCCATGTGGCGCAGCGTCAGGCCGTTCTTCGCCAGGTTCGTGCTGTACGGGACGCGGCGGATGCCCCAGTAGTAGCCGTTGTTGCGGCCACCGGCCTGGGTGTAGCCCGCCATGCCGTACGTGCCCTGCCAGTTGTTGTTGCCATCGCGGTTACGGTCCTCCTCGCGGACGGACAGCATCATCGCGTGGAAGTCGCCCCAGCCCTCGCCCATGGAGCCGCCCTGGTTGTTCGTCAAGCCAGAGCCGTTACCCACGAGGCGGTTGGAGATGTAGTGCCCCCACTCGTGCGCGATGATCTCGTTGTCGAGCGTACCGTCGCGATCCAGGTCCGCGTTGCGGCGCAGGCGGCCCTTGACGGTCGCCGACTCCAGCGCCGTACGCCAGGCATCGCCGTCCGGCTTGGACACCATCAGCGCGGGAACGGTGATGGCGTTATCGACCGCCGCGACGCCGCTGGCGCCCATCGTGCCCATCACGCCCGTGGCGCTGTTGGTGATGATGACGGCCACGGCGCCCGCGTTCTGGGCGTTGAGGACCTTGTACGCGAAGCTGCAGTTGCCGCGCTCGATGAGGGCGACCTTGCCCGTGAAGAGCTTCTGACCGCCGTACGGGTCAGCGCCGTTCGCGTCCGCGCAGCCCAGGCGGTAGCCCAAGGCAATCGCCGGGTCCTCGTGCACGGGAGGCGCGATGAAGTCCGCCTCGAGGTTGTACACGCGCGCGCCGAACGACCCGTTGTTCGTGGCGTAGCCGCGGGCCAGGGGCGACGGCTCGGAGATGGTGAGCTCCGCGACGCCATCGAAGATGTACTGCTGCATGCGGGGACGCGCGCCGTCGGCCGGGGTGGCCATGTTGGCGTTGTTGCGGCCGCCGAAGTCCTGCGCCTCGACGCGGAGGCTGTCGCCCTCCAGACCGCCGCGCCCGTAGTTGCTCATCTGGGCGTTGCCGGAGGCCTCGTCGAAGCCCGCGTCGTAGAACCAGTCGTGCAGGAAGTTGGTGATGTAGAACAGGTTCACCACCGCCGCCTGCCGCTGCTCGACGCTGGCCGCCGGAGACTTCGTCACGTCGAACGTGTAGTCGAACGAGCGCGAGCCCGCGTTGCTCAGCGACGCGCGCAGGTCGAAGCCCTCCTGGTAGCCGTCAGTACCGCCCAGGTCCGCGTACGCGTCGACGTTGTTGCCCTGCGTCACCTGCGCGTTGGCCGGAAGCCACGGGTCGTTCCTGCTGAACGGGAAGTTCTGCAGGGTGACCAGGTTGGAGGGGTTGTCCAGCGGCTCCTGGTGGCCGTTGGGCGTGCCCGTGGGGTGCGGCGTGGCGTCGTTGCCCTGGGGACCGTCGTAGGGCAGCAGCGTGGTCGGGTCCGCCCACACGCGGTAGGTGAAGGACTCCGACTTCGTCAGGTCGTGCTTGAAGAGGACCGAGCCGTCCTGCGCGTTGACCACGAACGCGATGTAGTTCGCGTCCGGGTTGCTCGCCAGGCCCGCGTTGACCTCCACGTAATACGCGGGGACCAGACCGTCAGGCAGCGGGAAGAGGACCTTCTTCGCGCGCGGCGCATCGCCAAAGCCGTGCGTGGAGAGCAGGTTGCGGTCCACCTGGTAGTGGCTGTAGTCGCCCTGCGAGCCCGTGGGCGCCAGCGCCCGGGCATCCAGCGACGCGCCGGTCACGTCCTGGAACGCGCGGGCAATCGCCTGCGGCGCCGAGACGCGGAAGGCCGAGGCCTGGGCGTTCTTCTCGTCATCCTTGTTGCGCGGCTGGAGGTAGCCGGAGATGGCCACGAGCTGCTGGCTCGGGTCCATCACCACCTTGACCTCGTTGCGGAACACCTCGATGCCGTTGACCCGACGACCGTAGGTCGCGATGACCGCGCCGTCGTTGTCCTTCGGCAGGTGCACCTGGCGCAGCTCCGCGCCATCCACATCCGCGGCGCCCAGGCGGTACAGGTCCGCCACGCCGCGCAGGTGCTCGCGCGCCGAGGCGTTCACGCTCGCCTTGGTCAGGGGACGCGCGGCCTTCGGGGCCGACGTCGAGTTCAGGGCGCGCTCGCTGAAGACGAACGTCGGGACGCCCAGACGACCTTCCACGCTGTTGATGCGCAGCCCACGCTGGGATGCGTTCGCCGCGGACGAAGGCAGGGAGCGATCCGCCGGAGAGCGGAGGAAGGCATCGACCGAGGCCCCTCCTCGCGCGGAGACCGACGGGGACCACATCAGCACGGCGAGCACGGCGCTCACTGTGCCCATCCAGAGACGCTTCATGAACGACAACCTCTTTCGGGGGTTTGAGGAGGAGGGCCCCTCGCCGTCGGACGCCTGCTCGGCTGGGGCGTCCAGAGGTTATTTACTATTTTGTTATGAACACAATAGGCCCCCCTGAACTCACTCCCTCAGGGTGCCAGCAAACCCAGGATAGACGCTAAGCCTGACGGCCAATGCCAGGAATTCGCGTCTAGGATTATTCCCAGACGCGAATTTGAGGCCGCCTTGTCACCCGAAAGGAGGGCGGGCGTTGTGTCCGATGACGAGCATCTCCTCCGGGTGCGTCTCCGCGCGAGCATACGTCAAGAGCGCGGCGAGGCTGTCGGAGTGCTTGGGGGCTGCGGTCTCCAGCACCACCTCCTCGCGGTGGGGATGGAACAGGTCCTCCTTGCCCAGGTTCTGCTCCTGCCATCTGCGCCAGCCCGGCAGCGACGAGCCCTTGGCGGGTTGGAGGCCCACCACCTCGTACCCCTCGGGCGTGAAGGCGCGGTGCAGGCCCACCAGCGTGGCGCCGGTGCCGAAACCGCACACCACCCGCCGCACGGAGGGGAAGGCGTCCCGGACGAACTCGCGCAGCTCTCCGGCCCAGCCCTCCACGCACCCCACGAGGGCGCCGTTGGAGAGCTGCCGGGGCCAGCACCAGCCCTGACGCTCGTAGCCCAGGGCCACCTCCCAGGCCTCGGACAGGCGGCGCACGGTGCGCACCTCGCCGCCGAAGCCCTGGTCTCTCAGGTACGCGGCGCCAGCGGTGTCGGTGAGCGCGAGCACGGGCAGGCCTCGTTCTCGGCCCAGCGCGTCGAGCGCGAGCGAGGACGAGGAGCCCGACAGCTCCACGAGTCCGCACGCACCCTCCGGCACCGTCTCCAGGTAGCGGGAGAAGGTGAGGTATTTGAGACCACCGGAGGGAAGCTCTCCCCCCCACAGCACCACCGGCCCTTCGGGGGACAGCCGTGACAGGGGAAAGTACATGGGTGGACCTCCCTCCATTTTGAGTGAGGGCCCCGCGTGGACTCCTCGGGCCCACGACGCAAGCTCGGCACCCTCTCGCGTCGTCGGCCAGTCCCCTCCCCTCGCGGCTGTCCTCCCGTGGACCGCGAGCCCGGCCGTCCGCCCACCAGGGACACTCGACCCGTCCCCGGGGGTGATGTGAAAGACCTCCGGAAGCCGGGGGCTGTGCGATAGTGGCCCGCAGCGAAAACGCATGCTGCGCCGGCTCCTCCCCACCCTCGTGGCCCTGGGCTGTGGGCTCCTCGCCCTCGGTTGGGGGCTGGTGAGCCTCCAGCGCATCTTCACGCGCGAGCGCGAGGACGCGCACGCGCAGGTGCGCTCACGCCGGGACGCGCTGGCGCACGCCGCCACGGAGTCGCTGCGCCAGGTGCTCGCGCGTCAGCTGGAGGAGCAGGTCTCCGCCATCCACGCCGCCGTGGACAACCCGCTCGCGCCGGGCGAGGGCTTCTACCTCCAGTTCCGGGGCCACCAGTTCCTCCCCCGCCTCACCCGCCCCCTGCCCGGCCACGACATGCCCGCGCGCGCGCTGTACGAGACGCTCGCGGACCACCTCCGCGACGGCGCCACGCCCGGCCCGTGGGAGGCGCGCCTGGCCCGACTGCGCGCGGCTGAGTCCGCGCTCCGGGAGGGCAGCGCCGCTCGCGCCACGGCCTTGGTGGAGGAGCTCCTGCGCTACCACGCCAACCACGCGCTGCCCGCGGACCAGGAGCTGCCCTTCCTGCTGCTGGCGGTGGAGCACCTGCAGCAAGGCGCCCGCTCCACGCCGCTGGTGCGCTCGCTGCTGCGCGAGGGATTGCCGGAGGAGTTCGGCGGCATCGGCCGGGGTGCGGGGCTGCAGCGTGACCTGCTGCGCGAGCGCTCGCGCTTCACGCAGGCGGACTTCGACTTCCTGCAGGCGCGCATCCTCCTGTTGAGCAGCGCCCTGGGCGAGCCCATGGGAGACTTCCTGGAGCGCTCGCGCGAGACGGGCGCCGGCGCGCTGGTGATGCCCGAGCAACTGGTGGAGCCCACGCTGCTGGGCCAGCAGTGGTACGTGGAGCCCCGGGGCGAGGTCGTCTACGGCATCGCGGTGGACGTCGCCGCGCAGCTGGTCCCCATCGCCGAGGACATGCGGGCGCGCGGACTGTTCGGCAACGGCGGTCAGGTGCGGCTGGTGGGTGACCGCCCGGCGATTCCGGCCCGCGAGCTGCCCGTGCGCGTGGACCTGCCCGAGTGGTCCCGCGCGGAGGTGGACATCGAGGCGCGCTACGGCCTGAAGACGCTGCTGGTGGCGGTGTGCGGCGTGCTGGCCGCGGCCATCGTCGCGCTGGCCGTCGTGTCGCAGCAGCGCAAGTACCGCTTCCTGGAGCTCAAGAGCGACTTCGTGGCCACCGTGTCCCACGAGCTGCGCACGCCCCTGGCCTCCATCCGGTTGATGGGCGAGACGCTGGAGCGCAAGCTCGCGCACGCGCCCGAGGTGCGCGACTACCCGACGCGCATCGTCCAGGCCGCGGACGGGTTGCACTTCCTGGTGGAGAACATCCTGTCGTTCAACCGCATCGACAAGGGGCGCTGGACGCTGCGCCCCTCGCGGGTGCGGCTGGAGGAGCTGGTCAACCCGCTGCGCGACGACCTGGCCGCGGCCACGTCCACGCCGGTGGAGCTGACCACGGACCTGAACGACGCGGAGCTGGAGGCGGACCCCACGCTCCTGCGGCTGCTCTTCTCCAACCTGGGCCGCAACGCGTGTGCCTACAACCAACGCACGCCGGTGCGCCTGTCGGTGAGCGCCCGGGTGATTGAGGGCCACGGGTGCACCGTGCTCTTCCGCGACAACGGCGTGGGCATCCCGGACTATGAATGGGAGAACGTCTTCCAGGACTTCTATCGGTTGACGCCTGCCGGACAGGATGTCCACGGTAGCGGCCTGGGACTGGCGCTCTGCCGCAAAATCATGAAGCTGCACCACGGCGACATCCAGGTGGCCTCGTCCACGCCCGAGGGCACCACGTTCGCGCTGACCTTTCACGAGCCGCGTCGATGACCACCACCTCACCACCCTCCACCACCCGCCCCACCATCCTCATCGTCGAGGACGACGCGCACCTGCGCGTGGGCCTCCGGGACAACCTGTTGGACGAGGGCTACGTCGTCTCCGAGGCCCCCAGCGCGCGCGACGCGGAGCCGCTCTTGCGCGAGCGCGAGTTCGACCTGCTCATCCTGGACGTCATGCTCCCGGGCGAGGACGGCTACAGCTTCTGCCGTCGCCTGCGGGCGCAAGGGGTGAAGAGCCTGGTGATGATGCTCACCGCGCGCTCGCTCGAGGACGACATCGTCCGGGGGTTCGAGGCGGGGGCGCAGGACTACCTCACCAAGCCCTACCGACTGCGGGAGCTGCTCGCGCGCGTGGGCGCGTTGGTGCGCCGCGCGGGCACGGCGCCGGCGCAGGTGACGACGTTCGGCGGGTACTCGTTGGATTTGGGACGCCGCACGGTGACGAAGCCGGATGGCGTGGGCGTGGAGCTGACGCGCACGGAGTTCGACCTGCTCGCCTACCTCTTGCGTCACCGCGAGCGCGCGCTGCCCCGCGGCGAAATCCTGGACGCGGTGTGGGGCCGTGACGTGGTGGTGGACCCGCGCACGGTGGACAACTTCGTCTCCAGTCTGAAGAAGAAGCTCGGTTGGACGAGCGCCTCCGGTTTCAGCATCCACACGCTGCGCGGTGTGGGGTACCGGATGGAGGTCTCGTCACCATGACGCAACCATGACCAACGGATGGACGGCCCTTCGCCATCGCTCACCCGGGACTTCGTAGTTTGAATCCTGCGTGGACGGGGCACTCCGAAGCCAAGAGGCCCACGCCGGAGAGACGCCGCATGGCGTGGTGGACCTCCGGGAGTGCCCAATCGGGGAGGAGGCCTTCCATGTTCAAGTCGGTCATCGAGCGGCAGCGAGCTGGGCGTCTGGGAGCGGGGATGTCGTGGTCCATCGCCGTGCACGCGGCGCTCTTCGGCGCGGTCCTGGTCATCTCCGCGCGGCCCACCGAAGTGGCACCCGAGCCGGAGCCGGATATCGTCATGAAGCTCACGGCGCGTCCGCAGGTGGCCAAGGGCTACACGGCGCCGGCGCAGCCCAAGACGCAGGCCCCGCCGCCCAAGACGCGCAAGCCCAAGCGCGACACCTTCCCCACGCAGATCAACCCGATGCCGGTAGACCCCAAGCCCGCCGACGTGGAGCCGGAGCCGGTGGCGAACACGACGGACACGGGTGACACCGAGCCCACGGGCGTCCCGGGAGGACACCCGGACGGAGACCCGGACAGCACGGTCATCGGGCTGCCCTACGTCCCCGGCCTGCCCCCGGGCGGAATGGGTGAGGGTACGGGCGAGGACGTCATCCCGTTCGGCGGAGGCATGACGCCACCGGTGCTCATGGGCGGCCAGCCGCTCGACTACACGGAGCAGGCCCGCATGGCGCGTGTGGAGGGCACCGTCATCGCCAAGTGCGTCATCACCCGCGAGGGCGACGTGCGCGACTGCCGCATCATCAAGGGCATGGCGCACATGGACGAGCACGTGACGGAGGCGCTGCACACCCGGCGCTACAGCCCGGTGAAGTTCCAGGGCAAGGCCGTGAGCGTCTCCTACGTGTTCACGCTCCGCTTCAAGCTGCCGCGCTAGTCGCGCGGTCGTGCCTCACAGGTCGTACTTGTCCACCGATGACGCCGGCACCAGCACGTGCTTGAGCACGTAGGTCTTGAGGCGCTGGCGCATGTCGTCATCGAGGGTGAGCACGACCTGGGGGTGCACCCGGGCCCCCACCTCGAAGAGCACCGCCTGCATCAACAAGCCCTCCTCGGTGATGCGGGACAGTCGTTCGAGCGTGGGGTCCGAGCGCTCCGTCTCCCCCTTCTTCTTCTGGTTCTCGTGGACGAGCAGCGCCGAGCCCAGGCACTCCAGCTCCTCCACCGACGTGAAGTGCTCCTTCGTGGTACCCGTCATCTCCTGGCGGTGTGACGGCTCGCCCAGCCACAGCGCCTTGCAGTTGGCGAAGGCGAACCACGCCGGGTCGTGGTCGGGGTCGAACTGGATGGAGATCTCCTCGCCGGCCCGCTCCGCGTAGCCGCGAGGGACGATGACGTCCTCGCGCACCACCAGCCCCAGCCCCACGTTGGCGCGGAAGAACTGGCGGATGACGGGGTAGCGCGGGTTGAGCACCAGGCACCACGCCCACGACTCCAGGGCCTCCTCGAAGCGGCCGAGCCGCGCGAGCGCGTTGCCCTGGAAGAACCACGAGCGGTGGTCATTCGGGTTGAGGCGCGTGGCCTGCTGGTAGTGCCCGAGCGCGGTGGTCGCGTCGCCCGCGAAGTACGCCGCGTCGCCGCGGAAGTTCCACGCGAAATAGCACTGCGGGCACACGCTCGTGGCCTTCTCGTACAACGCCCCCGCCTCCTCGTAGCGCTTGGCCTGGAAGTGCGGTTCAGCCGCGTCGAGCAGCGCGCGCACCTCGGGGCTCTCGGGCCACTCGACGATGACGCGCTCACCCTGTTGCTCCACCACGCGCGGCGCCTCGAGCGAAGCCACCCGCTGCGGCCAGAGCTGGTCCGCCCAGCCGCCCGGCGGCGAGTCCTTCCCGTCCACGCGATACGTCACCGGCGAGTCCTCGATGCGCTTCATGATTTCAGCCGGATTGAGGAACGGAGGCCGCTTCGAGGGCTCCGGCGCGGCGGCCTTGGGCTCCGGGTTGCTCTTTGGGGCGGAGGCGCAACCAGCCACGAGCACGAGGCAGAGGACGGCGAGGAGGCGGTGCACGGGAGCCCTTTCAGTGAGCAGTCGACAACAGTCTACGCCCTCCCTGCTCCAGCCTCCTGACTCCTCCCTCGAATCGAAACGATTTCTCCCCGCGAATTCCACGGCTCGCTCCGGGGCGAGTCGTGGCGTACTCCCGCGAGGCCCGTGCGCGCATCAGTGTCGGACGCACCACCCTTGTGACGAAAGAGTCGACCGACTGGCGTGGACTCGTTAGGAGGTCCGCCCCTGGACTCGACCTGGAGATGTCGGACTTGGATTACGACGTGGTGGTGGTGGGCGCGGGTTTCGGAGGGCTCGCCACGGCGCTGGAGCTGACCCGGAGAGGCGCGCGCGTGGCGCTGTGCGAATCGCTCAGCTATCCCGGCGGCTGCGCCAGCACGTTTCGTCGCGGGGGCTTCGCGTTCGAGTCCGGCGCGACGTTGTTCTCCGGCTTCGAGCCTCATCAACTCTTCGGCCGCTGGATTCGCGAGCATGCGATGGACGTCACGGTGGACTGGTTGGACCCCGTGGTGGAGCTGCGCACGCCCGGACTGCGGTTGCCGGTGACACGAGCGCGCGCCCGGTTCATCGAGTCCCTGTGCGCCCTGCCGGAAGCCCCCGCTCCCGCGATTCGTCGCCTGTTCGAGCTCCAGTCCCAGGTGGCCGGCGCGCTCTGGTCCATGTTCGATGACCCGGACCTGTTGCCACCCTTCGACCTCCGCGCGCTCTTCCGCCACGCCGCGCGACTGCATCGCTATGCGCCCCTCGCGAGGTGGCTCGGTCGTCCGCTCGGAGCAGTGCTCGAGCACCTGGGCCTCTCGCGCTTCACCCCGCTGCGCACGTACCTGGATGCCCTCTGTCAAATCACCGTGCAGTGCTCGGCCGCGGAAGCGGAGACGCCCTTCGCGCTCGCGGCGATGGACTATTACTGGCGAGGCACGGGCCACGTCCGGGGAGGCATCGGACAGCTCGCGTGGGCCCTGGCCCGAGCGATGGAGGCACGCGGCGGAACGCTGATGTTCGCGAACCGTGTGAAGGGCCTGTCTCGTCAGGAAGGGCACTGGAAGGTGGACACCCGTCGAGGAGTGCTCCGAGCCCGGCACGTGGTGGCCAACCTGCTTCCGGGAGGATTGATGCGTCTCGCGGGTCTGTCTCCCGAGCGCGTCAGCGCCATGCGTGTGTTGTCGGAGCGGGTCGCCGAGGGTTGGGGCGCGGCGATGCTCTATCTCGTCATCAAGGCTCCGGACACGGTGTCACGCGAGGCGAGCCACCTGGAGCTCGTGCGCGACGAACAAGCCCCGTTCATTGAAGGCAACCACGTCTTCATGTCCATCAGCGGCGAGGAGGACACGGGCCGCGCGCCCGAGGGGCATCGCACGGTGACGACGTCCACGCATGTCCCCCTGCGCAAGCTGGGAGCGATGCCCACCGAGGAGCAGGCCCGCTACATCGCGGACATCCAGACGCGCATGCGCGAGTCCCTGGAGCAGCTCGCGCCCGAGTGGATGCCCCACGTCACACGGGTCCTCCCGGCGTCTCCGCGCACCTTCCAGCGCTTCACCCAGCGGGAGTCCGGCGCGGTGGGCGGCGTGCCCCGTCGCGCGGGCCTGAGCCACTACCGACAGCTGGGCCCGCTGCGCGTCATGGAGGGCTTGTGGCTGGTGGGCGACTCGGCGTTCCCCGGACAGAGCACCCTGGCCACGGCGGTGGGCGGCGTGCGCACGGCGGTGAGCGTCGCGCGCGAGTGCTGAGTTGGTGCCTCACTCGTCCAACAGGCTCGACCAGAAGCCGACCATCCGCACCATGTCCGCCGCGCCCGCCTTCTTGTCCACCTCCGCGTGGCTGATGAGCGGAGTGGAGAGCTGATGGACCTCCGTGTACGGCCGCAGCGCCTGGGCCAGCAACACGGACTCCATCGACGGAATCACCGTGTCGCCCAGGCCATGCAGCAGATAGACGGGCGCGGCCGGCGCGGGTGAGCGGGCCGGAGACATCGACGGGTCCGCGGCGAACTCACGCACCAGCGGCAGCAACAACGGCCCCAGCGCCGCCACGTTCCTCAGGTTCACGTAACCCATCAACGTCGACGCGGGCTCGAGCATCCGCGTCTCCAGCACCCGCGCGTGCGCGAACGTCTCCTCCGCCAGCTTGCGGTCCGTCTGCGTCTGATGCGAGGCCCGCAGGAACGTGCGGATGCCCTCGCGCAGCGGCTCCACCTGCGCGGGTGGCACCAGTCGGTCCGCCACGTTGAGCAGGATGATGACCACGCCATAGTCATGCGGCGTCAGATGCGAGCCGTCGGGGAGCTGGCCGCTGCACAGGAAGGTCAGCACCCGGGGCAGGTCCCCATGGCCTCCGAACGAGAGCGTGGAGGCCACCTTGTCCCGGAGCGCGGGCCGTCCCGCGGCCACCACGGAGAGCCCTCCCGAGAAGCTGATGCCGAACAGGTCCACCTTCCCACCCGGAGCCAGGTCCTCGCGGCCACTCACCCACAGCGCCGCGTCCTCGATGACGTCCGGGAGGCGCGGGGTGATTTCGTAGCGCAGCAGGTCCGGCGGCTCGGGCGAGAGCACCATCTGACCGCCCCGGGCCAGGTCCTCCGCCAGCTTCACCAGACGCGGCTCGTCGATGCCATCCGCGTGCACGCCCGAGGTCAACACCACCGTGCGCCCCCGGACCTCGCGCGGTCGATACAGCCGCGCGCGGACCTCGCCGTGCCGGGTGGGGACCCGCAGCTCGCGCTTCTCGAACGGAGTGTCGCGAAAGCCCGCCACCGCCTCCGGCACCGGGCCCTGCATCCCCGCGGCGCGCACGACGAAGGACAACCCTCGAAGCCAGTCGGCGCCCACGAACACCAGGGCCCCGAGCATCGCCAACAGGCCGATGCCCATCCACCGCCACGTCTTGCGCTTCATGGGAACAGGTGCTCCACGAAGGTGCACAGGCGCTCGCGCTCGAAGGGCTTCTCCAAGAGCCCTCGCGAGTGGCGCCCCACGAACTCCCGCGCCTGCGCGGTGAAGGCCCCACCCGTCATCAGCCCGGTGCGCAGCACCAGCTCCGGCGCCAGCCGCTCCAGTTCCACCACGAAGTCCATTCCGCTCATGCCCGGCATCATCAGGTCACACAGGATGGCATCGAATCGCTCGCCCGTGGACAACCGTCGCAGCGCCTCGCGCGCGTCCTGCACCGCGTGCACCTCATACACGTCCCGCACCAGCCGGCTCACCGAATTGCCCACGGAGGGCTCGTCGTCGATGAGCAGGAGCCTGCGTCGCATCGCCAGCGGCACCACGTTGCCCAGCACCGGAGACTCCGGCGCCGCGACAGTGCCCACCGCGAGCGCGGGCAACACCACGCGGAAGGTGCTGCCCCACCCCTGCGCGCTGCTCACCTCGATGCGCCCACCCATCGCCTGCACCAGCGTGAGACAGATGGACAACCCCAACCCCGTGCCCTCCCCCACCGGCCTCGTGGTGAAGAACGGGTCGAAGATGCGCCGTTGCACCTCCGGCGCCATGCCGTGCCCGTTGTCGCCGACCTCCAGCTCCACCTGTCCGGCGCGTCCGGTGCGCAGGCTGACGCGCACGCGGTTCTCCTCGGCCGGCCGCTCGGGCAACGACTGGAGCGCGTTGACCAGCAGGTTGAGCACCACCTGTCCCAACCGCACCTCGTTGCCGTGCACGGGCGGCACGCGCTCGAGGGTGCACACCATGCGCGCCCGGTGCGTCAGCTCGTTGCGCACCAGTCGCAGCGCGCCCTCCACCGCCCGCACCACGTCCACCGGACCATGTCGCTCCTCGTCGCCCCGGGCGAACGTGCGCAAGTCCCGGACGATGGCGCAGACGCGGCCCGCGCCGTCGAGCGCCTCCGCCACCACCTCCCGCAGCTCCGGCAGCTGCTCCGCGGACAGCTCCGGCAGCGCGAGCAGATCCCTCACGTACGCGAGGTTGGAGCTGACATAGGCCAGCGGGTTGTTGATCTCGTGCGCCACGCCGGCGGCCAGCGTGCCCACCGACGCCATCCGCTCGGCGAGCAGCAGCTGCGACTCCAGACGCTTCTGGTCCGTGATGTCCCGGATGATGCAGACGAGGAAGTTCTCCCCCGCGCCGTCGAACACGGCCTTCTTCGTCACCAGGACGCGGGCCAGCCCTGTCCTGTCGGTGAGCGTCTCCTCGCTCTCGTCGGCGACGCCGGTGAGGAACACCCGCTCATCGTTGCGCCAGAAGCTGTCCGCCTCGTGCGCGGCGACGAACGCGTGGTCGGAGCGCCCCAGCAGCGCCTCCGCCGGATGGCCCATGACGCCGCAGAAGGCGTGGTTGACCGCCACCCAGCGGTGCTGTCGGTCCTTGACGAAGAGCGGCTCCGGCACCGCGTCCAGCGCGCTGCGCAGGAACGTGTTGGCGCGGCGCAAGGCTCGGACGTCATGCGCGTCCGTCTCCGATGCCAGCCGTCGACGCAGCGCCACCACCCGCGTGCCCCAGCCCGACCCCACCGCGGCCACGCACTCGTCCGCGCCCGCCTCCGCCAGCGCCTCGGTCTGCGCGTCGTCCCGCGAGGTGAGCACCACCAGGTGCGTGCGAGCCACCACGCGCAGCGCATGCAGGCGGCGCACGTCCTCGAGCAGGACGTCCAGCGGCCCTCCCGCATCCCACGTCACCAGGAGCCCCTCCTCCACTGGAGAGGCGATGACATCGGCCCCCGTCACGCTCAACACATGGCAGGACGGGCTCGCCCCCGACGCGCGCAGGCCGCGCTCCACCGCTTCCGCCACCGCCGGAGGCACCGACACCAGTGTCGCGAGCACCGCATCACGCTCCTCGGCCCGGGCAGGCCCTGATGTCCCCGTGGAATTGACACGCAGACACCCGGACGGATTGCAGCGTTCCCTCATGCAGGAATCAACGACGTTCCCCACCCGACATTGCGCGGCCCTTGAGCCGCGAGGTCCTCGGGACCCGTCGGGTCGCCCCCGCCACCACGTCTGGCCCGACCTGGCAGGCAAGCAGGAGCGGACACCGCTCGCAGTTCTCCGGGAGGGGCCGGGCCGGACACGCGCCACTCATCCCATAGTGGCAGAGCGCGAAGTCGTAGCGGACGGGGTCGGCCGCATCCAACGCCCGCAACGACGCCGTGACCTCCTCCGCCGTCCGCCATGTCAAATCCGTGCGACGCGTCAGGCCCAGGTGTCCGGCGATGCGGCCGATGTGCGTGTCCAACGGAATCAGCAGCGCCGACGCGGGCACCCGCTTCCAGAGACCGAAGTCCACCGTGTCCGGGCCCCGGACCATCCACCGCAGGAACAGGTTCAACCGCTTGGCGGCGCCCGGCCCCAGGGGTGAGGGCAGCAGGTGATGAAGCCCCCGCTCGGGGCCCATCGCCTTGCGCAAGGGCTCCATGGGGATGCGACGCAGCGCGGTGGTGAAGGCACTCAAGCCGCCGTGCAGCGAGCCCTCGGCTTCCAGGCCCCTCACGAACAGCGCCTCCAGGCTGCCGTGCTCCCGCAGCGCCTGCCCCATGCCGAGCAGCAACACCGCCAGGTCGGTGCCCACGTTGAAGCGGTAGACGAAGCCCGTCAGCAGGGCCTTGGCGCCGGCGATGTCCAGCGTCCGCACGAAGGCCGCGGGAGACGGGCCCATCCGCTTCAGGAGCGAGTCCACCTTGGGGCGGAACAGGTCCGCGCGCCCGTAGGCCAGACAGGCGGCGAGCAGCGCGGCGACCTCGATGTCGCGGGCATCCTGGTAGCGGTGGGGGAACTCCACCGGGTCGAACCCGATGCGGGCGCGGGCATCCGTGGAGGCCAGCACGGCGTCGAGCCGGGGGCGCAGGTGCTGCACCGCCCGAGGGCTCAGGCCAGGGTGCGTCTTCGAGCGGCGTGTCACGTCGGGGCTCCCAAATGTTCCTGGAACGGCGGCCCGCCGCCCACGCTTCCCGAGCCCCTCCGGGCCCGGGAGTCCCGCGCCTCCTCCACCGATTCGGGAGGAGGCGCGGGAGGGCATCCTACGCGATGACTACGGGTTCACGGCGAACACGATGTCGTCGTGGTCGTCGTAGGCCCCCGTGGTGCACGGCGTGGCGCTGCCCTGCTTGCGGAAGTGCGCCCTCACGACCTGGTTGGCACCCGCCGGCAGCGTGAAGGTCGCCGACAGCGTGTGCTGGCCACCGGCCGGCGGAGCGAGGGTGGTGATCTTCGTCCACACCGGGTTGTTCGCGTCGGGAGCGTGGAACAGGTCCAGCTTGTCGGGACGCGCGGCGAGCGCATACACCGTGGCCTCGATGAGCACCGTCTCACCGGCGGCGAAGGGGTTGCCGCTGACGGTGGAGACCTTGATGCGGTCATTCGACTCATCGACGTGGAAGAAGCCGTTGACGCCGTCCGTGCACGAGTTGTTGACGGTGTTGGGGCCGTTCGCCTCGGGCCCCAGGCTCGCGCGGCCGACGAGCAGCGTGGTGGAGTCACACATGTTGGACACGTTCGCGCAGCGCGGGACGCGCAGCACCGGGTCATAGATGGCGTTGCCCGAGGAGTTGCTGGTCGTCACCGTGACGGCGGCGCTGTCCGTGGTGTTGCCGATGAGGTCATAGGCCCGGGCAACGACGGCGTGGCTGCCATTGGCGATGACGGCGGTGTTCCACGCGATGGAGTACGGGGACGTGGTGGCGGTGCCGACGACGGCGCCGTCCACCAGGAACTCCACGCGGCTGATGCCCTGGTTGTCCTGCGCGGTGGCGCTGGCGGTGACGGTGCCGGACACGGTGGTGCCCGTCGTCGGAGCGGTGAGGGCCACGGTGGGCGGCACGGGGTCGGACAGCGTCGCGGAGCCCTTGGCGAGCTCGACCATGTACGAGCCGGCGACCTTGGCGAACTTGAGCGCGTGGTTCGCGTTGTTGTTGCTCACCGCGAGGGTGTCGTTGGCGGTGTGGATGGTGCTGTTGTGCTGGCCCATCATCGACTCGAACGGAATGGAGGCCGCGAAGCCCGCCGCGTTCCAGGACGCGTGGTCCGAGCAGCCATAGCCGCAGGCCGAGGTCGACTGCTGCACGCCGGCGACGTAGGTGGAGATGAGGCTGCCGATGAACGCGTTCTGCGCCGCGTTGGTGAAGTCCGTCATCAGCACGACGTCGGCCACGGAGCCCTTGTAGTTCGTCATGTCGAGCTGGAGGACGCCGACGACCTTGTCGCCGTCGTTCTTGGCCTTGTCGGCGATCTCCTTGGAGCCGCGCAGACCCACTTCCTCGGCGGCGTACGCCATGAACTTCACCGTGCGCAGCGGCTGGTAGTTGGCCGCCATCGCCACGCGGATGACCTCGGAGAGCGTGGAGATGCCGGACGCGTTGTCGTCAGCGCCCGGGGCCAGGGTGCCCGACAGGTTGGTGGAGTCCAGGTGGCCACCCAGGACGACGATCTCCTCGTCCCCCACCGGCACCTGCTGCGTGCCCTTGATGGTCAGGATGACGGACGGCTGCGCCCACGCGGCGTGGGTGAAGAGCTCCACGGTGACATCCCCGCCCGTCTGGGCGCGAGCACCGGCGTAGCCCGCCCACAAGTCACGCACCCACGTGGCGGCCTGCACGCCCGTGGTGGAGGTGTAGTAGCGCGTGGGGTAGCTGGAGAGGTGCTGGATGTTGGTCCGGATGTTCGACTCGGCCATGTTGCCGATGAGCGTGTTGACCACCGGGGCCTTGTCCAACGAGTACGTCACGGCCAGCGAGGGGGCCAGCTGCGGCGCGCCGTCGTGGGTCAGCTCCGCCAGCGCGTCCGCCTCCGTGTCGTGGTAGAGGAAGCCGCCGCAGCGCTTGAGCTTCTCGTGCATCACCTCGGAGACGAGGTCGATGCGCGACTCGGGCAGCTTCATCGCGACCACGTCGCCCTTGCGCCCCGCCAGCGAGGGGACCCGCTCTCCGGCGACGATGAACGCGGCGTTCACCTCCGTGACGGCATCCGCGCCGAGGGTGATCCACACCTCGCGCTCCGGCGCCTTCGCGTACGCCGAGACACAGCCAAGCATCAACGCCAACGAACCCAGTCGTTTCATATGCATGGGGCTCCTCCTCTCCGGGAGGGTCAACTTTGAAGGGACGACCAACGGGACCTATTCGCGACAGAGCAGCGAATTGCGTATACTCTGCGTAAACATTTCCCGTGGGTCAATCCTCAAAGCCCCAGCAATAAGGGAAAACCGTAACAGTTCTCACGCGATGAAAATCCCGCGCGTTCGTTACCGGGTCAGCTCCCGTACGGCGTGGCCCAGCTCGGGGAGGATGAGCGCCTCCAGCGCGAGTCGTACGGCCTGCGGCGAGCCCGGCAGGGCGAAGATGATCATTCCCTGGTACGTGCCCGCGGTCGCGCGCGACATCATGGCCGGGCTGCCGATCTGCTTGTACGAGAGCATGCGGAACAGCTCACCGAAGCCGGGGAGCTCCTTCTCGAACAGGCCGCGCAGCGTCTCCACGGTGGTGTCGCGTCGACCGATGCCGGTGCCCCCCGTGAAGAGGAGGGCCCGGGCCCCCACCGACTGGGCCTCCGCCACCGCCTTCCGGATGGCCTCCGGGTCGTCCTTCACGACGAGGTAGCCGGCGACGCCGTGGCCCGCGGACTCGAGGCCCTCGCGCAGCACCCGACCACTCGCGTCACGTGAGGCATCGCGACTGTCGGAGCACGTCACCACGAAGGTGCTGACATGCACGGGCGCACGCGACTTGTGCTCCTGCGCGACACCTCCCTCACCACCGTGCACGGGCTGTCCGTGGCTGTGCGCGTGCCCGTGGTCATGGCTGTGGCCGTGGTCATGGCTGTGCCCGTGGTCATGCGCGTGGCTGTGGCCATGGTCATGCGAGTGCCCATGGTCATGACCTTGGCTGTGGTCATGGCTGTGGCCGTGGCCGTGCCCGTGGTCATGCGCGTGCCCGTGGTCATGCGCGGGGTCCTTCCCGTGCTCGGCGCCATGCGCATGGGCGTGCTCGTGCTCATGGGCGTGTTCGTGGGAATGCACCACGCCATCCTCATGGGTGTGGGGGTGCTCGTGCCGATGCGAGGGCGGCGTGCCGCCGTGGTCATGGTCGTCGTGTGCCATGAGGAGGTGACTCCGGTGCCGGGGCACGTCAGGTGTTGTCGGGGAGCTCGAGGACGAGGGTGCCGTCCTCGACCTCGACGCTCACTGTCGGCTGGTCGTCACAGACCCCAGGCGAGGTCTCGTTCTTCCCCGTGTCCATGTCGAAGCCGACCTCATGACAGGGGCAGACGACCATGTTGTCCTCGAGGCGTCCGCCGGACAGCAGACAGCCCGCGTGGTTGCACCAATCATCAAGGCCCTTGTAACGGCCGTGAATCTTCGCGATGCAGACATTGCGCTTGCCGACTTCGTAGCCGCGCATTTCCTTCTCGGCGAAGTCCGCCGGTCCGAGCTTGATCTTCGTCATCGCCGCCCTTTTCCCACAACGAGAAGCAAGCTGCACCCCCGTTCCCCGGGCATTACCTTCTTCCAGGTGACCTCTGACGTGACCGCGCCCATCGTCGACAAAGCCACCGTTGCCCAGGTCCTCCGGGACATCTCCCTCCTGCTCCAGCTCCAGGGCGAGAACGGCTTCCGCTCCCGTGCCTACGACATGGGGGCCGACCGCATCCTCGGCCTCACCCAAGAGTTGGGGACGCTCGTCTCCGAGGGGCGCCTGGAGAGCCTGCCGGGCATCGGCCCCGCGCTCGCCGAGAAGATCACCGAGTTGGTGACCACCGGACGGATGACCTACTTCGAGGAGCTGCGGGCGAAGTTCCCTCCCGGACTCCTGGAGCTGATGAAGCTGCCGGACATCGGCCCGCGCAAGGTCGCCACGCTCTGGAAGGAGCTGGGCATCGGGAGCGTCGAAGAGCTCGAGCAGGCCTGCCGCGAGGGCCGCGTGAAGCAGCTGAAGGGCTTCGGCGAGAAGAGCCAGGCGAAGATCCTCGAGGGCATCACCCTGTACCGACGCGCGCGCGGAGAGCGAAAGCTCCTGGGCGACGTGCTCCCCATCGCGGAGGCGCTGCTGGAGCGCGTACGCGCCTCGCCCGGAGTCATCCGCGCCAGCCTGGGCGGCAGCGTGCGCCGCCGCGCCGAGACGGTGGCGGACGTGGACATCATCGCCTCCGCCGCGGACCCCGGTCCCGTGCTGGACGCGCTGGCGACCTCCCCCGGCGTGGCCACCCTCATTGGCAAGGGCGACAGCAAGTGCTCCGTGCGCATGGAGGCCGGCGACCTCCAGGTCGACCTGCGCGTGCTCCCCGACGAGGACTTCGCCACCGCCCTGCACCACTTCACCGGCTCCAAGGCCCATCACATCCGCCTGCGCAGCCTGGGCCACGAGCGCGGCATGAAGATCTCCGAGTGGGGCGTGCACCGCGACGACGGCACCAAGCTGCCCGTCGCGGACGAGGCCGCGCTCTACGCGCTGCTCGACATGCAGTTCGTCCCGCCGGAGCTGCGCGAGGACAACGGCGAGGTGGAGGCCGCGCGCGCGGGCAAGCTGCCCACGGACCTGGTCACGATGGAGGACCTCCAGGGCGCCGTGCACGCCCACTCCACATGGTCCGACGGCCGCAACACGCTCGAGGAGATGGCGCTCGCCGCCAAGGCCCTGGGGTTGAAGTACCTCACCATCACCGAGCACAGCGAGGCGGCCATCTACGCGGGCGGCCTCAAGGTCGAAGCGCTCGAGCGCCAGTGGGAGGAGATCGACCGCGTCAACGCCGCCGTCCCGGGCGTGCGCCTGCTCAAGGGCATCGAGGTGGACATCCTCGAGTCCGGCGCGCTCGACTACGACGACAAGGTGCTCGAGAAGCTGGAGGTGGTCATCGCCTCCATCCACGTGCGCCACTCCATGGACGAGGACCAGATGACGAAGCGGGTCCTCACCGCGTTGGACAACCCCCACATGCACATCCTCGGGCACCCCACCGGACGGCTGCTCCAGAGCCGCGAGCCCTATCCCCTGCGCATGGAAGAGGTGCTCGAGCACGCCGCCCGGCGCGGCGTCGCGGTGGAGATCAACGGCAAGCCCGCGCGGCTGGACATCAAGGCCGAATATGTCCGCAAGGCCGTCCAGCTGGGCGTGAAGCTGGTGGTGAGCTGCGACGCGCACCGCCGCGAGGACCTGGCCAACCTGGCCTTCGGGGTCGCCACGGCCCGGCGGGGCTGGGCCCGCAAGCAGGACGTGCTCAACACCCAGAGCGCGGAGCGCTTCCTCACCGCGCTGCGCGCCGGGCGGTGATAGGCTCCCCCGCGCGCCGATGTCCCGCCTGTCCCCGCTCGTCCTCTCACTGTGTCTCCTCGCCCTGCCCGCCTTCGCGGCGGACAAGGCGCGGCCCTCACGCGCGGACCTCCAGCGCGTGCTGGAGCAGCACACCCGCTCCGTGGTGAAGGTCAGCGGCCCCCAGCGCACCGGACACGGCGTCATCGTGGGCGCCGCGGGCCAGGTGCTCACCTCCGTGGAGCCCGTGGGCGAGGAGTATGTCGGCCTCCAGGTCGCCACCGTCGAACACGCGGGGCAGGCCCTGCCCGCGCGCGTCCTGCTCGCCAACGGCGCGCTGAAGGTCGCCGTCGTCGCGGCCCCGGATGGCACGTACCCGGCCGTGGCGGTGCGGCTGCTCAAGGACGGCGACAGCCTGGAGGGACGCTGGGTGGTGGGCGTGGTGCCCGGCACCCGGGGTCGTCCCGCGAAGCCGGAGGCGGCCCAGGTCTCTCGCGCGCCGGCGCCCTTCTATGACGTGCCCCTCGCGCTTCCTCCCGGCAGCCCCGTGTTCGACGGGGACGGCAGGCTGGTGGCGGTGGTGGTGCAGCGCACCCGGCGCGGTTGCAGGGTGCTGCCCATGGGCGAGGTGAAGGTGACGCTCGCCTCCGCGGACGGACCATGACCCAGCAGTCGGTGGCGACTCCCTGGCGCCCCAGCGCCGTGCAGGAAGCCGTGGGCCTGTGGGCCCTGGGCTTCGCGGGCATCATCGCCGCGTTCCTCGCCTTCGGCGGCACCAGCATCCCCAAGCTGGTCGCCACGGTGGGCTTCCTCTACCTGCCCCTCATCCCCATGCGCTGGCGGGACGAGGACTACCGCGACTACGGCCTGTCCGCCCGCGCGTGGCGTGAAGATCTGGTGTTGTTCCTGAAGGTCTCCGCGCTGGTGGGCCCGCTCTTCTTCCTGGCGTTCGCCGGGTTCGCCGAAGTCCTCCCCCACCTGCCCGAGGCGCTCGCGCGCCACCTCACGCCCCTGGGCGGCGAGGTCCACTTCCGCCTCCGGCTGCCGCCGCGCTTCGGCGAGTGGGTGGTGGATCAGCTCTTCGTCGTGGCCCTGCCCGAGGAGTTCTTCTACCGGGGCTATCTGCAAGCGCGCCTGAGAGACGCCTGGCCCCAGGGCCGCAAGTTCCTCGGCGCCCGGCTGGGACCCGCCTTCTGGGTGACCGCCCTGCTCTTCGCCCTGGGCCACCTGGCCATCTTCCAGACCTGGCGGCTGTCGGTCTTCTTCCCCGCCCTGCTGTTTGGCTGGATGCGCGAGCGCACCGGCACCGTCGTCGGCGCCGCCCTCTTCCACGCCGCCTGCAACCTCTTCGTGCGCGTGCTCGAGGCGTCCTTCTTCGGCGGGCCCTGATCCTCCCCCAAGCCCCGGAAGGGCCTCTTTCCATGCCGGTGAGGCTGGAAAAATCCTGGGATAATTCACGGTTAATTCGGCTTCGCGGTCCGGAAATCCGCCGGGGGCGACTCGCACCCCCGGAGTTACGGACAACACTCCGCGTCCTCAAAACCGCGTGAAAACACTGAAACACGGGCTGAAACAAGCCGACAAACCCGAATTGGCGCGTCGCAGCAGGGGGAGCGGAAACTCCATGTGACGTGGGTGCGACAATTCTCGCATCCCCCGCTGTGAATGAGCTTTGAAATGACCATCCGCCGAGTCGACACCAAGCCCGTCAGCGTTCGTCCCGCGACCACGGAGACGCAGCCCAAGAACACCGCGAAGGCGGCCAACGCCCCGCTGCAGACCAAGGACGGCTTCGGCCCCTCGGCGCGCACGACGGACCTGGCGCGCGCGGAGAAGACGCTGACGCAGGCCCCCGCGGGCCCCGGCCGCCTGGCGCTGCAGAGCCCCGAGGCGCAGAAGGCCGTGCAGACGGCGCTCACCCACCTCAACCCGCTCAAGGGCGCGCAGACGCTCATGGCGCAGCAGCCGGCGTTCGCGGCCGCCAACGTGGAGAAGGACGCGCTGGGCATGACGCACGTGCGTCTGGACCGCGTTCACGAGGGCGTGAAGGTCTTCGGTGAGCAGGTCATCACGCACCTGGGCAAGGACGGCCAGGTGACGAGCGTCACCGGCGAGCAGTCCGTGGTCCCCGAGGGCCTGGGCAAGGAGCTGCCCAAGCTGAACACCCAGTCCGCCATCGACATCGCGCGCAAGGAGTTCGGCGCGAAGCCGGACAAGCAGCCGCACGCCGAGCGCGTCATCTACCAGGACAAGGCCGGCGAGTATCACTCCGCCTACCGCGTGCAGCTGTCGCAGATCGAGGGCCAGGACCGCCCCCGCAAGATGAACTACCTGGTGGATGCGAACACCGGGAAGATCTTCGAGTCGTACAACGAGATCGGCGGCTTCTACGGCTCCAACAAGGGCCTGCCGAAGGCGGGCGTCGCGGCCGGGCAGATCTCCGCGACCAACACCACCAAGGCGGAGATCCTCGACAAGTCGACCGTCACGTCCAAGGTCACCATCGACCAGGACGCGACCATCGACAGCCTGAAGCTGGACCTGGACATCGCCCACACGTTCAAGGGCGACCTGAAGGTCACGCTGACCAGCCCCTCCGGCAAGAGCGCCGTGGTGCACAACCGCACGGGCGGCAGCACGGACGACGTGAAGGGCACGTTCGACCTGAGCGACTTCGCCGGTGAGTCCACCAAGGGCGAGTGGACGCTGACGGTCGAGGACAAGGTCAAGTTCGACACGGGCTCGCTCAACGGCTGGGGCATCAGCATCACCCCGAAGGAAGTCCCCCCCGAGCCCGGCAGCAAGGCGGACGACACGTCGCTGTACAGCGGCAAGGTGGCGCTGGACACCAAGCAGCAGCCGGACGGCACGTACACGCTCGAGGACAGCACGCGCGGCAAGGGCGTGAACACCTACGACGCGATGAACAAGTCGACGGCGTCGGGCAAGACGCAGCTGACGGACGACAACGACGTCTGGGGCGAGGCCACCGACGGCGCGCGCACCAAGGCGGGCGTGGACGCGCACTACGGCGCGGCGATGACGTACGACTTCCTCAAGGACGTGCTGGGTCGTGACTCCATCGACGGCGCGGGCGAGGCGCTCAACTCCTTCGTCCACGTGCGCACCAACTACGTGAACGCGTTCTGGGACGGCACGAAGATGAGCTACGGCGACGGCGACGGCAAGACGTCCGGCCCGCTCACCGCGCTGGACATCGCGGGCCATGAGATCGCCCACGGCCTGACGGAGCGCACCGCCGGCCTCATCTACCGCAACGAGTCGGGCGGCCTGAACGAGGCGTTCAGCGACATCATGGGCGCGGGCGTGGAGTGGTACGCGTCCACGAAGAACCCGGCCGTGAAGTTCAACTGGACGGTGGGCGAGACGGCCTGGACGCCGACGAACGGCGACTCCGAGGACGGCCTGCGCTACATGGACGACCCGAAGAAGGACGGGTACTCCATCGACAACTACAAGGACTACCCGAAGCAGACCGAGGTCCACGGCTCCAGCGGCATCGCGAACAACGCGTTCTACCTGCTGGCCAACGGCGGCACGAACCGCACCTCGCAGATCGAGGTCAAGGACGGCATCGGCATGGACAAGGGCCTGAAGATCTACTACCGCGCCCTCGCCCACTACATGACGCCGAACACCACGTTCGCCCAGGCCCGCACCGCCACCCTGCAGGCGGCCACGGACCTCTACGGCGCGGACTCGGCCGAGGTGGCGAAGGTGAAGGAGAGCTGGACCGCCGTCGGCGTGAACTAGCGCTGGCGCGAGCCGGGAGGACGGGGACCGAACTCCTCGCCCTCCGGCTCCAGTCGCCAGGATTGTGATTGCAGTCCCGAGGCCCGGGACTCCGCGCCAGCCCACTGGCGAAGGAGTGCCTGGGCCTCGTTGCGTTCGGCGACGGGCAGCTGGGAGATGCGCGCGCCATGGTTGCCCGCGGGCACGGAGAACAGCGCGGACTCGCGCGCCCCGCCCAGCTCGTAGGCCGCCGCCGTCCACGGGTCCTGCCCGCCATAGATGAACATCAAGCGCTCGCCCTCGCGTGACACCCAGGCCTGGATGTCCGGCATGGCGTCCTGGACGAAGGTGGCCGTCACACCTTGCGGCAGGTACGACGCCGGCACGTCGGTGCCCGGGAAGCGGAGCAGGTCCGTGAGGTGTGCCTCGAACGGCCGGGGGAAGCCCAGCTCCGTGGCGGACTGGTAGTAGTAGGGCCCGTAGGCATCCACGTCCGCGTCGGAGAAGAAGCCGAGCCCCACCCGCCCGTCCAGTTCGTCCATGAGCGCGGTGTCGCTGGCGGTGGCCGGGGGCACGGTGTCGCAGCGCGAGAGGCTGTCGTACTGCCAGAAGTAGAAGTAGTGCTCGATGAGGGCGTGCTCGAAGGCGCGCTCCAGGCCCAGGTGCGTGAAGGAGAGCTCCCGCTCGCGGGCACGGGTCTCCATCTGCGCCTGCAGCGCCTCTCGCCGGGAGAGGGCCGCGCGCTGGAAGGACTTCAAGCGCTCGCGGCACGCGGCGGTGCCGACGGACTCCTGGAAGGCGACGAAGCGCGCGTCGTCGTAGCGGGCGATGGGCGCCACGTACGCCACCGTCCCGTCCACGTCGTCCGGGTAGAAGCGCCGGAAGAACACCATCGTCTCGCCGCCCTTGCTGCCGCCGGTGGAGATCCACTTGCGGGGATACAGCGGCTTGAAGGCCTCGACGATGCGGTGGAAGTCGTCCGCGGACTGCTTGATGGTGAGCAGGCTCCAGTCCGTGGGCACGGGGCGGCTGGGGCCGAAGAAGCGGTGCTCGATGGAGAGCTGGTTGGCGTCGAGCAGCTGCGTGGGCTCGCGCCGCGAGGCCTGGAGCGAGACGAAGTAGCCGCCCGCGTAGAGCACCATGGGGTTGTCGCTGGAGACATGCAGCAGCGTCATGCGCTGACGGAAGCGCGGGCCGTCCGGACGGGTGTGGTCCGCGGGCTGTTCCAGCTCCATGACGAAGAAGCGGGCGGACGCGGGGAACTGCGCGTCCAGGGCCTCTTCTCTCACCGTCAGCCCGGGGATGGCGGACAGGCGCGCGAGGATGTCCTCCTCGACGACGGGGTCGCCGTCATCACAGGCCAATGACAGACAGGCGGCGAGAGCGAGGGCAAGAAGCCCACGACGCAGGACAGGCTCGGCGGACATGACGCTCCAGTTCGCACCGCTCCGCTCGCGCCGGGACGACGCGCGGGACGGGCTCGGACCTGGAGGCTACTCCGATTCGCCCGGCGGGCCCGCTCAGGGCGCCAACGTGGAGACGCCGCCGACCACCGGGAGACCCTCGTCGAGCGGCAGTCCGTCCATCAACAACATCATCGTGTTCGCGCTCGCATGACGCAGCGCCTTCGCGGCGGCGTACTCGGGCGAGGACCACCAGGAGCGGGCCTGCTCGATGTTGGGGAACTCGAGGAGGACGAAGCGCGGCGGCTGCCACGTCCCCTCGAGGGCCTCCGTCGCCCCGCCCCGGACCAGGTAGCGCCCGCCGTACCGCGCGATGGAGGGCGGCGCCAGTTGCCGGTAGCGCTCATACGTCTGCACGTCATGCACCGCGATTTCGACGACGACGTATGCAGGCATGGGCGCTCTCCTGTCGGTGGGCTTCAGAACACGAACGGGAAGCGCACGGGCCCCCCCTGCTCCTGGTGCTTGGGGAAGTCCCACGCACGGACCTTGGCCTCGATGCAGCGAGCGAACGACGTGCCCCTCAGTGACGCCGTCTCGGTGACGACCTCGGACACCTCGCCACTGGGGAGGACGGACCAGCGCACGACGACGCGCGTGCCCTCGTCCACCGGGCGCGGCTTCACGTTCGCGCACGCGGTGACCTCGCCCTTCTTGGCGAGAACGACTTCGAAGACGTCCGACTGGGTCAGCGACAGGCGCGGGTTCTGGATGGGCGCCACCGGCGGGATGTAGACGGACGGCGGCGGCTCACGCTTGCGCGTCCCCGACGCCGGGCCCGACAGCTCGCGCGCGTAGGCCGCGTCCGGTCCCAGGTCGTTCTCCAAGTCACTCAAGTCATCATCCGCCGCCTCGGGCGCGGCGGCGGGCGTGGGGGCGGGCGCGGTGGGCCGGGATGACAGCTTCACGTCGGCGACGCGGAAGCCCTGCGCCACGGGCGGCGCGGACTCCACGTCCCGCTCCTGGCGCGACGTGCGGGAGATGCCGCTCACCTCCGAAGCGAGGCTTCCACCCGACGCGGGCACCACGGGCACCGAGCCACCCCGCTCCACCGTGACGACCCCGGTGAGCGAGGGACGCGCGGACCCACTCGACGCCGCGGCGGCGGCCACGGCGCCCCCTGCCGGAATCACGGCGCCAGGGCCGGGCGTCCCCACGGCCGAGCGCGCGAGCGCATCGTCCACGACGGGCGCGGGAGGCTTCGCCGCGACTCCGGGAGGAGGCTCGACGAGGACGGGCGCCACCGAGAGCTCCGTGGGCACCGGCGCCACGGCGGGCGCAGCCGGAACCACCGGGGCGGGAGCGGGCGCAACAGGCGGCTCGGACTTCATGAGCGCGGGCAGGCGGGACAGGAGATGAGAGACCCCGCCCCCTGAACCGAACAGGCCCATGACGATGGCCACGGTGACGCCTCCGGCGACCCCGCCGGCCAGCGTGAACCACCAGCCCCCCAGCCTCCACTTCGCCTCGACCTGCTCGGTGGCGGCGGTGACCTCGGCCAGCACCGCGTGCGCGCCCACCGGATCCACCGGCATCGAGGCGCTCGGCACAGGAGCGCTCGGCTCCGACGCGGAGGCCACGACGGCCCACGCGGGGATGCCCGAGACATCCGCCTCGCTCACGGCCGCGAGCGACGGCGCGCCCGGCAGCTCCGTCAGGGCGGCGTCCAGGGCCGCGCTGAGCTCCTGCGTCGCCGGCATCAGCGTTTCCACCAGCTCCGGCACCTGGCTCACCGGCACCCAGGCCTGGAAGCCCGCGCGCCAGCACAGCGTGTCCGGCCTCAGCTCACCGCGCGCCCACGGCTCCTTGAGGGCCTCTGCGTCGAAGGGCCCCGAGGGCTGGGCGCCCAGCGCGAGGAACCAGGAATGGTTCGCCGCGATCACCGGCGTGGGCGTGGCGTCCTCCTCCACCAGCACGGAGGACACGAGCGAGCGACGCACACCCTTGTGCAGCCGCTCTTCATTCACGTCGTTGCGGGCACGGGCGCTCGCCGCCGCCGCCACGCGGGGGTTCTTGTCCGTGCGCAGCTTGCTGACGAAGACGTCGAGCTCCGCCTCGGACACCCCGCCGAACACAGGGGCGCCTCCGCCATCCGGCTCGTTGGGGCCCGCGGTTGTTTCATCCGGCTGGGACTTACCGTCCCGTGAATCGCCGACCATTCGAGAGCTCCTTACTTCCACCACGCCCCAACGCCATCAGAACCCCAACAATGGAATGCCGACGCGCGATTTCGTCAACGGGGAGTCTCTGCGCGAAGGTGGCCAGGGTCCACACTCAAGAAGGAGAGGGGGCGGAAATCTCCATTCTCACGCCGAATCAGAAGACACACCACCGCACATCTCCCCACGCATGCGGCGGAAGACCTCCAGTCTCGCTCGGCTCAGAGGTGCTTCTCCAGGACGAGGAAGGTAGGCGCGAGGAAGCCCGGGTGGGTGCCCCGCGAGTGGAGTTGGTAGCCGAGCCGGCCATACCAGACATGGTGGTCCGTCAACACGAGCCGGACGCAGAGGCGCACCCTGTCCCGTCCCGCCGCGCGGGCGCGCGCCTCCACGGCGTCGACGAGCCGACGGGCCAGTCCCTGCCCACGATGGGCGGGCAGCACCGCGAGGCGGTCCAGGTACACGTGGTCCGGCTTCACGTGGAAGAAGACACAGCCCACCGGGTCACCGGTGTCCGCCTCGGCCACCAGCGCGCCGCCGTCCTCCAGCTCGCGGCGGACCGCCTCCTCCGTCTTGCCGTGGGCGCTGGAGGGAGGCTCCAGCCGGCCCCGGTACTCCTCGAACGACTCGCGCAGCAGGCGGGCGAGGAGCGCGGCGTCGTCCGAGGTCGCTTCGCGCGGATGGGGCATGTCCCCGTTCTAGCTACTCCTTGAGCGCGGAGGTGAACTGCATCAGCGTCTTCTTCGCGTCCCCCAGCACCATCATCGTGTTGGAGCGCACGAAGAGCTCGTTCTCGATGCCGGCGAAGCCCGCGTTGAGCGAGCGCTTGAGCACGACACACGTCTTCGCCAGGTCCGCGGAGAGGATGGGCATGCCGTAGATGGGGCTGCTCTGGTTGCTGCGCGCGGCCGGGTTGACGACGTCGTTGGCCCCCACCACCAGCGCGACGTCCGTGGCGGTGAAGTCGTCGTTGATGACGTCCAGGTCGAACAGGTGGTCGTACGGCACGTTGGCTTCCGCGAGCAGCACGTTCATGTGGCCCGGCATGCGGCCCGCCACCGGGTGGATGGCGTAGCGCACGTCACAGCCGTTGGCCTGGAGCACGTTGGCCAGGTCCCGCACCGCGTGCTGCGCCTGCGACACGGCCATGCCATAGCCCGGCACGACGATGACGGAGCGCGCGGCGCGCAGCACCTCGGCGGCCTCCTCCACGCTGCCCACGTTGGGCGCGGGCCCCGAGGGCTGGGCTCCCTCCGTGACGGCCTTGGCCTCCGGCACCGCGCCGAACGCGCCGAAGAGCACGTTGGAGAACGAGCGGTTCATCGCCTTGGACATCATCATGCCCAAGAGGAAGCCGGAGAAGCCATCCAGCGCGCCGCAGATGATGAGCACGTTGTTGCCCAGCGCGAAGCCCGTGGCCGCCGCCGCGAGGCCCGCGTACGAGTTGAGCAAGCAGATGACCACCGGCATGTCCGCGCCGCCGATGGGCAGCACCAGCAGCACGCCCAGGAGCACCCCCAAGGCGGCCACCAGGTAGAAGGCCCACGCCGAGCCCGGCGAATACACGAGCAGGCCAATCAGCCCCAGCGTGCCGACGATCATCAGCATGTTGGTGAGGTTCTGCCCCGGATAGGTGACGGGCCGTCCGGTGATGAAGCCCTGCAGCTTGCCGAACGCCATCAAGCTCCCCGTGAAGGTCAACGCGCCGAGCGCCACCTCCAGGCCCGTGGCCGAGATCTGGAGCGTGGTCATCTGGGGGCCGCCGTGCTGGAGGTACTCGACGACGCCGACGAGTCCCACCGCGAGCCCACCGAAGGCATGCGAGAGCGCGATGCGCTCGGGCATCTTCGTCATCGGAATCCACAGGCCCATGCCCGTGCCCACCGCCGAGCCGATGAGCAGCGCCACGACAATCCATTCCCAGCGCACGATGACGTGCGTCACGCCCACGCCATACAGCAGCGTGCCGGCCACCGCGGCCACCATGCCCAGCTCCGCGAGCAGCACCCCCCGCCGGGCCGTCTGCGCGTCGCCCAAATCCTTCAGGCCGAGCACGAAGAGGATGGAGGCGACCAGGTACAACAGCTGGACGAACGTCTCCGTGAGCGAGAGGGTCGCCGTCATCGCGCGCCGCCCTTCTTCTTGAACATGCGCAGCATGCGGTCGGTGATGAGGAAGCCGCCGACCACGTTGATGGTGGCCGCCAGCACCGCCACCGCGCCGAGCACCGTGGACACCGTGCCGTAGTGCCCGCCGGCCGCCAGCAGCGAGCCCACCAGGGAGATGCCAGAGATGGCGTTGGTGAAGGCCATCAGCGGCGTGTGGAGCAGATGCGGGACCTTGGAGATGACCTGGTAGCCCGTGAAGGCCGCCAGGAAGAAGACATACAGGCCGAAAATCAGCGTCAATGACATGTCAGCCCTCCCTCATCGCCACATCCGCCACGGCGGGGTGGACCACCTCGCCGCCGCGGGTGATGAGCATGCCCTTCACGATTTCATCCGAGACATCCAGCTTCAGCACGTTGTCCTTGTCGGTGACGTGCGCGAGCAGCTTCTCCATGTTGCGCGAGTACATGGCGCTGGCGTGCACGGAGAGCTGGCTGGGCAGATTCCGCTCACCGACGATGGTGACACCGAAGTCCGTGCGGTAGCGCTCCCCCACCCGCGTCAGCTCGCAGTTGCCGCCCTGCTCCGCGGCGATGTCCACCACCACCGAGCCGCTCTTCATCCGCCGCACCATGTCCGCGGGCAGCAACACCGGCGCGCGCCGCCCGGGAATCTGCGCCGTGGTGATGACCGCGTCCGATTTGGCCACGTGCTGGGCGAGCACCTCCGCCTGCTTGCGCCTGGCCTCCTCGCCCAGCTCCTTCGCGTAGCCACCCGAGCCCGCCGCGTCCTCGATGTCGATGTTCACGAAGCGCGCGCCCAGGCTCTCCACCTGCTCCTTCACCACCTTGCGCACGTCGTACGCCTCCACCACCGCCCCCAGCCGACGCGCTGTGGCGATGGCCTGCAAGCCCGCGACGCCCGCCCCCAGCACCAGCACCTTCGCCGGAGGAATGGTGCCCGCGGCGGTCATCAACATGGGGAACAGCCGGGGCAGCGCCTCCGACGCGAGCACCACCGCGCGGTACCCCGCGATGGTCGCCTGCGAGCTGAGCACATCCATCATCTGCGCCAGCGTGGTGCGCGGCACCATGTCCGCCGCCAGCAGCGTCACCCTCCGCTTCGCCAGCGCCCTGGCCAGAGCGGGCTTCGCCAGCGGATAGGCCAGGCTCACCAGCACCGAGTCCGGCCGCAGCCGCTCCACCTCCGCGTCATCCGGAGGCTGAATCTTCAGCAGCACCTCCGCTTTCGCATACAGCGCGTCGGTGCTCGGTTCGATGCGCGCGCCCGCCGCGTGGAGCTCCTCGTCGGAGCACTCCGCGCCCAGGCCCGCGCCGCTCTCGACCACCACTTCGTGCTTCCTGCCGACGAGGCGTTTCACGCTCTCCGCCACGAGCGCGACCCGCCGTTCGCCCGGCACCGTTTCACGGGGGATGGCGATGATCATGCGGGCCAGCAAAGCCCATCCGCTCCATCCGATTCAATCCCAGCCACGCAAGCTTGTTGGCAATTCCAGTCAAGCTCGACCGCGTCACGACTGTTGGCAATGCAAGCCATTGCCCCCGCCCTAGTGGATACCCCCGAGCCCCACCCCACCTCGCGTCCACGGGCTCCGTCGGAGCGGCCGGGCGTGTCACCGACGGCCCGAGTCTTGCCTACGGGTGGCCCACACGTCCGCCGCGTCGCGTAGACTCACCCCGAGAACGCCACCATGCCCTTCGACCTCCGGGAAATCCTCCGCCAGACGGAAGCCACGACCAACGACGGAGGGCTCCCGGCGTGGCTGCGGGACAGTTGGAGCGACGCGCCGGGCTTCATCGCCACGCTCTCCGCCCACCACGCCAGCCGAGGGGGGACCGCGCCCAAGAGCCGCCCGGGCCAGCACCACGACTTCTTCCACGACCTGGTCGTCCGTCACGCGGACTCCACCGCGCCCGCCCTGCGAGCCTGGGACGGCGCCCGTTGGCAGTCGCTCGGCTATCGGGAGCTGGCGGACCGCGCCTCGCGCCGCGCCACCGAGTGGGCCGCCCAGGGCGTCAAGGCGGGCGCCAAGGTCGCGCTGGTGCACCCGCTGGGGGCGGAGCTGCTCGTGTCGCTGCTGGCCTCGCTGAAGCTGGGCGCGTGCATCACCGTGCTGCCGCCCACCGGGACGCACTTCCTGGCCCGCCGGCTGGCGCGCCTGGAGCCCGCCCACATCTCCGCGGAGGCCCACCAGGCCCCGCTCATCAAGGGCCATGAGGCGCTCCTCCTGCGCTCCAAGGGTGACGCCGCGCCCGCCTTCACCTCGCACACGTACAAGCCCGGCGACACCGTGGCCCTGCTGTTCTCCCCGCTCGTCGACCCGCCGGACACGCCCGTCCCCCTCACGGCCGAGCGGGCATGGAACGGCGCGCTCGTCGACGGGATGCTCACCTACGGCCTGGGAGCCGGAGAGGCCTTCGCCGCGCCCGGCTTCCACTTCCTCCAGCACCAGCCCGCGCTCCTCTTCGCCGCGCTGCTGCGCGGCGCCACCTACGTCCACCTGGAGCCCGCCGAGGTGGAGCGCGCGCCCGCGCGGCTCACGGAGCTGCCCCTGCGCTCGCTCGGCGTCTCCCCCGCGCTGCGCGAGGCGCTGGTCCGCGCCAACAAGGGGGCCTTGCGCGGCGTGGCCCACTGGTTCCGCTCCGCCGATGACGCGCTCGACTGGGAGTCGTGGCGCGACTGGATGCGCCAGTGCGACGTGGCCAACGTGCCCCACACCCACGTGCTCATCGACGCGGCCGAGGGCGGCACGGCGCTCGCGTCCCGCCGTCACACCGGCGAGCTCCACACCGCCCTGGCCCCCGCGCCGGGCCGCGCCTGGGCCTTCAAGGACCTCAACCTGAGCGGCCAGGAGGCGGCCGGGGACGTGGGCCTCTTCACGCCGATGCCGGACAAGGGCCGCCCCCCACCCTTCGTCCTGCTCACCCGCCAGCGCGAGCAGTACCTCTTCTCCGGCACCCGCGACACGCGCCGCGAGGGCCGCGTCTACCCCGCCGCCGAGGTCATCGAGGCGCTCGCCGACCTGCCCTTCTGCCACGGCGCGTCCGTCACCCCCGCCGCCTCCGCGGGCACCTCGCGTCACGCACCCCATGTCCTGATCCTCTTCACCGGCGCGGAGGACGCGGAGACCTTCGCCCGGGAGCAGGACGCGCGCCGCGTCGAGGTGAGACGCAGGCTGGAGCTGCGCCTGGGCGCGGAGCACCTCCCGGACCGGGTGGAGCTCTTCCCCTTGCTCCCCCACCGGACGAAGGAGGGGCGCATCGACGAGGCGTGGTGCCGCGCCCAGTACCTGCTCGGCGCGCTCCACCAGAAGTCCACGGATCCCCTGTTCCAGGCCCTCACCGCGCTGCGCGGCCGGCTGCGTGAGAGCGTCCGGGCCCCAGGAGAGGACGAGCGTACAGGCTCGCGGTAATCCACGCGTACGCGCCGGACGCGCCCGCGTTCGTCGACAACGCGTACCGCCAACGCGCCCCGCCCCCGCCCCGGAGTCCCCAGAGGGGAGCGCGGCTGTCCACTGGCTGGCACGACTCGCGCAATGGGCTGGCTCCGCGTCAGGCGCTCCATCCCGGAGCCCGGGACGCCGCGAGGTGGACCATGGGTGCCCAGGTCGTCATGGGAGCGATGCTGCAATGCAGCTTCGGCGTCGCCCCCTCGTCACTGGTGGTGCTACCCACCAACAAGGTGGTCAGCACGACGCCCGCGGCCAACATCCTCGACAGCAAGCCCATGGTGAACATCCTGCCCTTCGGGATGTGCCAGTCGCTGGCCAACCCCACGGTGGCGGCGGCGACGGCGGCGGCCCTGGGCGTGCTCACCCCCATGCCCTGCATCCCCGCCACCGCGGCGCCGTGGGTGCCCGGCTGTCCCAAGCTGATGCTCGGCAACGCGCCCGCGCTGGAGAGCAACTCGAAGCTGATGTGCTCCTACGGCGGCGTCATCCAGGTCGTCTCCCCCGGACAGGTGAAGGTCATCGATGGCTGACGCGGCCCTCAGCTTGCCGCCCTTCGACGGCACCCTCCTCGAGAAGCTCCTCGAGGGCGCTCCTCCCGCGCCCACGCCGGACGGCGAGCCCGACGCCCGCGTCGAGGCCGTCACGGAGGCGGTCGCCGGCGGCGAGTACGCCCAGGCCGCTCGCGGCGCGGAGACGCTGCTGCGCGAGGGCCAGCGCGACACGCGGCTCGTCGGCGTCTACCTCTTCGGCGGGTTCCAGGAGCGCGGCCTTTTGGCGATGCCGGGGATGTTCCGCTCCATCCACCACCTGCTCACCGACAGCCTCCCCGCGTTCGGCCCGGAGGCCAAGCGCGACATCTTCCTCGAGAGCGGCCTGCGCTGGCTCCTGCGCTCCATCAACAAGCACCTGGCCCACCACGAGAAGAAGCAGGACGCCACGTGGCGCCGCTGGTGCGAGGCCGACATCCGCGCGCCGCTCGAGGAGGCCCTGTCGCTGGGCGAGCCCATCCTCGCCGCCATCCCCGTCACGCTGCCCAAGAACGGCTGCGAGGAGCCCTTCCGCAACCTGACGCACTGGCTGCGCCGTCACCTCGAGGCCCTGCCCCAACCCGCCCCCGTCGCGCTCGTGCCCCCGCCCGCTCCGGAGCCCGTGGCCGCCGCCGCGCAGCCCGCGCCCACGCCCACGCCCGTGGCCGCCGCGCAGCCCGTCGTCTCGCCGCCGCCCGCGCCCGCGCCGCCTCCCGCGCCGGGGGTGCCCATCTCCCCGCAGCTCGCGCTGCTCATCCGCAAGCTGGAGGCCTTCACCCTCCTGCTGGACAAGGGCGAGCTGCCCAAGGCGGGCGTGGTGGCCTCCGACGTCATGGCCACGGTGGAGCGGTTCGACCCGCGCGTGTTCCTGCCGTCGCTCTTCACGAGCTTCTTCGCGGGCCTGAGCAGCCACGCCCACCACCTGGAACCCTTCCTGCAAGAGGCTGACTCGCTGCCGATGCGAGCGCTCGAGCAGCTGTACCGCGTCGACCTGGACGCGTTCATCGCGCAGCAGCCGCCCGGCGGCCGAGAGGAGGACTGACATCATGCAGCAGACCACGCCCCAGTCCCCCGTCCGCCTCGCCCCCGTCGAGGAGCGCATCCGCGAGCACGCCGGCTCGTTCGACATGCCGGCCCTGCTGGAGCTGCTCACCAAGGAGGGCTACGGCCCCGACGACGTGGAGCTCAAGAGCCACCGCGGCACCGTGCACGCGCCCCGGCTCATCCAGTCCATCGACTTCGCGCGCAACCCGCGCCGCGCCATCATCACCGTCAACCTGGGACTGCTCAGCGTCCAGTCGCCCCTGCCCTCCTTCTTCCTGAAGGCCATGGAGTCGCTGGAGCACGACGCCATGGAGAGCTTCCTGGGCTACTTCGACCACCTGCTGCTCAGGGCGCGCTTCGCCGGCCTGTTCCCCGAGCGCGACGAGGCGCTCCTGCCCGGCTGGGAGTCCGCCGCCGCGCACCGCCTGCGCCTCTTGCGCCCCGGCTGTCCGTCCACGCTGCACTGGCTGTTCTCCCAGGCGTATCCAGAGGCCGAGGTCCGCGTGCGCCGCGCCACCCGCCGCCAGCGCATCGACACGCGCGGCATCCGCCTGGGCGGCGCGGCCCTGGGCGACGGCACCTCGATGGGCGGCTTCGCCACCGTGCCCACCGGCGGCCTGGAGGCGTGGCTCTACGTCAACGAGTCCTTCTGCGGCACCGGCGCCGCCTGGGCCGTGGAGGCGCGCCGCCGCCTGCGCTCGCGCGTGCTGCCGCACCTGGCGGACACGCCCGTGTTCCTCACCGTCGCGCTGGTCATCCGGGACCAGCACGGCCACGCCCGCGTCGAGGACTCCAGCTACCTCGGCTACGAGCCCATCATCGGCGGCCCCGAGAATGACCAGCAGGTCGTCCTGTTCTCCGGCGACACCGCCGCAAGAGCTTCACCCCCGCAGTGACGTGCAGTACCCCGGCACGTCGCCGGGCAAGAAAGGCCTTCAAACCGAGGGAGTATCGTAGCCATGTCTATCCAGGATCAGTTGCCCAAGTCACGAATCACGCTCACGTACCGCACCACCATCAACGGCGAGCAGGAGACGGTGAACCTGCCCCTGCGTCTCCTGATGCTGGGTGACTTCTCGCTCGGTTCTTCCGAGGACCGGAAGGTGGACCTCGAGGCGCGCAAGCTGCGCTCCGTCAATGGCAAGAACATCGACGAGCTGATGAAGGACATGAAGATGTCCGTCAGCTTCCAGGTCCCCAACCGCATCAACCCGGACGTGGAGGCCGACCTGAACGTCGACCTGCCCATCGACCGGATGAAGTCCTTCCACCCGGACGAGATCGTCAACCACGTCCCGAAGCTCAAGGCGCTGCGGCTGCTCAAGAAGCTGCTCCTGGAGATGCAGTCGAGCATCGACAACCAGAAGGCGCTGCGCAGCATGGTCTACGAGCTGTTCTCCAACAAGGACGCGCTCAAGGCCGTGCTCGCCGAGCTCAAGGAGTACGAGTCGCTGCGTCTGCCGGGCAAGCCCGCGCTCACCTCCGACGCGACGCCCGCCGCCAATGGCGCCGCCGCCACCAAGCCGGCCACCGTCTCCGAGCCCGCCACCGTGAAGGCGTAAGGGCCCGCTTCCTCAACCACTCCTTTTCCATCTCAAGGTAACCGTCATGGCTGAAACCTCATATCTGCCTGGGTTGTTCAAGAGCGTGCGGCTGGAGCGTCCCACGGACGCCAAGCCGATGATCTCCGAGAAGTTCGTCCCCACGCTGGACGAGAAGGAAGTCACCATCGAGGCGCGCTTCATGTCCGCGCTCGCCGCGCTGGTGCAGAACGTCACGCCCGCGGAGACGGATGCCGGTGACGCGCTCCGCTTCGACAAGGGCAAGGTGCTCGACGTCGTCAGCCGCATCGACTCGATGATCGACGACCAGATGAACGAGATCCTCCACCACGAGCGCTTCCAGCAGATGGAGTCGGCGTGGCGCGGTCTGGATGACCTGGTCGCCAACACCAACTTCAAGGCGAACATCGCCATCGACCTGCTGGACGCGGCCCGCGACGAGCTGGGTCAGGACTTCGAGAACAACTCCGCGGACGTGTTCGCCGGGGCGCTGTTCGACAAGGTCTACATCCAGGAGTACGACCAGTACGGCGGCCGTCCGTTCGGCGCCATGGTGGGCCTGTACGAGTTCTCCTCCTCGCCCGGCGACATCAAGTGGCTGCGCGCGATGGGCAAGGTGGCCAACGCCGCCCACTGCCCCTTCGTCGCCGCCGTCAGCCCCAAGTTCTTCGGCTGCGAGAAGGTCGAGGAGATGGAGGCCATCAAGGACCTGGAGGGCGCGCTCGCCCACCCGCGCTACGGCAAGTGGAACGAGCTGCGCGACAGCGAGGAGGCCGCGTACCTGGGCCTGACCTTCCCGCGCTACGTGCTGCGCCTGCCCTGGCATCCGGACAAGAACCCGTGCGACGACCTCCACTTCACGGAGAACGCGCAGGGCGACTCCAGCAAGTACCTGTGGGGCAACTCGTCCGTCCTCTTCGCCCGCAACATGGTGAAGGCGTTCGAGAACTCCGGCTGGTGCCAGTCCATCCGCGGCCCCAAGGGCGGCGGCCTCATCACCGGCCTGCCCGTGGACACGTTCTTCCTGCGCGGCCAGGAGGAGCTCAAGGCCCCGGTGGAGATCGCCATCCCGGACTACCGCGAGTTCGAGTTCGCGCGGTGCGGCTTCATGCCGCTCGTCTACCGCAAGGGCACGAGCGAGGCGACGTTCTTCAGCACCCAGTCCGCCAAGGTCTCCAAGCGGTTCAAGGACCCGAAGGACTCGGAGAACTCGCAGCTCGTCACGAACATGGCGTACACGTTCTCCATCACCCGCCTGGCGCACTACGTGAAGTGCATCATGCGCGACAACATCGGCTCCACGGCCGATGCGCCCTACATCCAGCGGCAGATCGACGCGTGGCTCGCCGGCTACGTCACCACGGTGGCCAGCCCCGACGACATGACGGTGCGCCGCTTCCCGTTCAAGGCCACCAACGTGATGGTGGAGCAGCGCACGGGAGAGATCGGCTGGTACGACTGCAAGGTCGCCGTGCTGCCGCACATCCAGTTCGAGGGCCTCAACGTGGAGCTCATGCTGGAGTCCCGGCTCGGCTGAAGTCCCCCCGCTGCACCCCCACCAAGCAGTCCCACCCAATCCAATGCAGGAGTGAGTCATGCCTCAGTTCGCCCGAGACCTGGATGTGTACCAGGGCTACAACTTCAAGAAGGACAAGCAGTCCCCCGTCGGCTACATCCTGTCCATCACCATCGGCGGAGAAGCGCTGGTGGCGGACCAGGAGACGCTGAAGGACCCGGAGCAGCCGGACAAGGCCCTGGCCTCCAAGGCCGTGGCGGTGCTCAACAACTACCTGTGGGAGACGGGCGTCACCGACGCGCTGTATTTCTCCGGGCAGATCTCCACCGCCAACAAGCAGAAGATCTCCGAGATGCTGCTGGGCAGCTTCTCCAACATCGAAGTGGTCGTGAAGTACGTCATCTACGAGTACGACCCGCTCGCGAAGAAGTACTTCAAGTCCAACTTCGTGGACGCGGACCTCAACGGCCTGCTCGAGAAGAACGGCGACGCGCTGAACATCGCGGTGGCCGAGAACGAGTCGCGTGAGGTGCAGTCGCCCAAGAACTTCACGTTCCAGATTGGCGTGAAGCCCAAGACGCTGGAGCAGTCCATCAACGTCGCGGCGGCGTCCTCGAAGAACATCGTGAAGAAGTGGGGCGTCACGGAGACGGCCTAGTCGTCCTGCGGTAAGAGAGCCCCATGCCCCCCTTCAAGCTCGCCCGGGTCCGGTGGCACGTCGGTCAGACGCTGCTGCCGGAGCACTTCGAGGCCCAGGAAGAATCACTGGAGGCCCAGGTCCGCCTCCAGGCTTCGCTATCCGGTACGCCGAGTCACGGCGTGGCGGCCATGGCCTGGAGCGAGCCACTGCTGGCCGGTGGGAGCCTGTCCATTGCCACGTTGACGGCGGTGACCCCCGCCGGCTTCGTGGTGGATGTGCCGGGCAACGCGGTGCTGCCGCCCTTCTCGCTCGAGGGGACCGGCCGCGCCGAGGCCACCGTCTACCTGCACGTGCTGGGGGGCAGCCAGGGCGCCGCGGGGGTGCGGCTGTACGCGGAGGACTCGCCGGTGTTGGAGCGGGTCATGCGTCGGCTGCGCCTGTCCGCGGAGCCGGTGCTGGACGGGGCCATCGACACGCTGCCCCTGGCCGTGTTCCAGCGGGACACCGAGGGCGTGTGGGGACTGACGGAGGACCTGGTGCCTCCGCTGCTGCTCGTCGGTCCCCACCCGTTCCTCTCGGCCCTGCTCGTCAGGCTCGATGACCTGTTGGAGCAGGCGCGGCTGCAGCTCATCGCGCGCCTGTCCGACAGCTACCTGCGCTCGGACCGGCTCACCAATGCCCGCCGCGCGCTGTGCGAGGTGCAGCGGCTGCAAGCGCTTCGCGGCGACATGAGTCGCCACGTCTCACCCCACCCGTACGACTTCTTCGACGCGCTGCGGGACCTGTACTTCGAGTCCTGCTGCTACCTGGAGATGATGCCGGACACGGACCTGCCCACGTATCAGCACGACAGCCCGGGCAAGGGCCTCATCCGCTGGGTGGAGCTGCTCACGCGCGCGCTCCAGCCGGAGTCCACGCGCGCCACGCACCGCTCGTTCACCGCCCGCGACGGGCAGTTCATCTTCTCGCCGCTGCCGCCCGAGGTGCTGGAGAGCGGCGAGCTGTACATGCTGGTGCAGCGCAAGCGGGCCGGAGAGCCCCTGGTGGTGGACGGGGTGAAGCTCGCGGGGCCCTCGCGCCTGGCCACGGTGCGGCGCATGGCCCTCAAGGGCATCCCCTACCACCACGTCCCGCACCCCTCGTTCCCGCATGCGCTGGGACCCGAGATAGACTGGTACCAGCTCGTGCAGGGCGAGGAGTGGCAGTTCGCGCTGCGCGAGAATGGCCTGGCCTTCTACGCCACCCCGGCGTTGCAGGGAGCCCAGGTGTCCCTCTTCTGGCGCAGGGCGTGACATGGGCCGAGCCTCCTTCCTCGACAAGTTCGCCACCCGCGCCGACTCCGGGCGCGCGTCCGGCAAGAAGGGCCACAGCGAGCTGGAGCACGTGGTGCGCAACCTGGAGGCCGTGCTCAACACCAAGGAGGGCTACGGCTTCTTCCGCCGCGACTTCGGCCTGGGTGAGTACACGGAGAAGTACGGCACGCGGGAGCTGGTGGAGACGCTCACCCGCGAGCTGACCGAGGAGATCTCCCGCCACGAGCCGCGCCTGTCGAACGTGGAGCTGACGATGCGCGGGCGCGACGCGGGGCTGTGGCTGCACTTCGGCCTGGTCGGCACGGTGGGACAGGAGCGCCGCAAGCTGCGCCTGCGCTTCGACACGCTCAGCGGCCACGTCCGCGTGGAGGAGGAGCCATGAAGGGCCAGGGTTTCGCGGACCGGCTGAAGGTCGCCGTCACGCTCACCGCCGGCGGCACCGCGCACGTCATCCCTCCGGGGGACGTGAAGTCCTTCGCGCTGAGCTTGCGCTCGTTCGGCTTCGAGGGCCGCGTGGCCTTCGACCTCGCGGACAACAAGGCCGCGGGCGGCCTGGAGAAGGACACGCTCAAGAAGGCGTTCCTGGAGCAGGACCTGATGGAGGTCCAGCTCGAGCTGACGGCGGTGCACACCGACGCCGCGCCCCAGCCCGCGCTCACGTCGCTGAAGGTGAAGGGCCTGGTGTCGGAGCGCTCGCTGGTGGAGGTGCCCGGCGTGCCCCGTCCCGGCGCCCCGCTATTGCACCGGCGCTACGAGGTGAGTTTCCAGGACGCGGCCGCGCTCCTGTGGAGCCAGCACTTCCCCTGTGTGCTCTACACGCAGAAGACGATGAAGGACGTGCTGGACGCGCACAAGGGCACGCACATCCCGCTCGTGCACGACTGGAGCGCGGGGCTGGACGCCACGTGCCCGCAGCTGTTCCTGGGCCTGACGCCCGAGCACGGCGCCAGCTTCTACGACTTCTTCCTCTGGTACGTGGACACGCGCGACGGCGTGCTCGCGTACGACTACACGACGGCGAAGTACAAGCTGTCCGCCGCGAAGGCCGCGGACGGCGCGCCCGTGAAGCTGTGGGGCCCGGACGTGGACTCGGTGAGCGTGCGCTTCCCGGAGGTCCCGCGCCACGAGGTGACGGTGCTCAACGCGGTGGCCGAGGGCCCCGCCACCCGTCCCATCAACCAGAAGAGCGCCGTCACCGGCATCCGCCACGACGTGCTGCTGCGCACGCCCATCACCAACGAGGTGGACGCGCGGGTGACGCTGGAGACCTCCCGGCTCAAGGTGCGGGGCAAGGAGGTGGAGCTCGGCTGGAAGCGCTTCCCCGCCACCGCCCTGGTCCCCGGCTCGCTCGTCAAGCTGCCCACCACGGAGGCGTGGGCCGCGGCGGGGCTGTCCGGCGGCGAGACGTTCCGGGTGCGCTCCCTGGCGTTGCGAGGGGACGCGCTCGCGTCCACCCCGGACGCGGAGCACCTGGCGAAGAACGGGGGCTTCGACTTCCAGATGGCCACGCTGCTGGAGCCCCAGGCGGAGAAGTGGGTGGACCTGCCGCCCTACCTGCCGCCCACCTGGCCCCGGTACGTGGAGGGCCTCATCGTCAGCGAGATGGGGGACGAGCCCCACGAGACGTGGCAGGCCTACACCGACGCCAAGACGTCGCAGGACGGGTACAAGGTGAAGATTCCCCTCTGGGCGAATCAAATCGTCACCCTGCCCTTCAACCCGAACCTGCTGCCCGGCCACTTCTACTTCCCGGCCTACAAGGGTGAGCGCGTGCTGGTGGGGCTGGACTTCCAGAAGGCGTGGCTCAAGCGCTTCCTGGACTGGCGCGACACGGGGCGCATGCCCGCGGACGGCCAGGGGACACACCTCCTGGTGGGCAAGACGCCGGAGAACGGCACGTCCATGAAGCACTCCTACGTGGACGGCAAGCCGGTCTTCCTCTTGCAGAGGACGAACGCCAAGGACACGGCCCGCATCGAAATCAAGGAGGGGACGCTGGTCATCCGCGTGAAGGAAGAGCCCGCTTAAGGCGGCTGGAGGCGTGAAGGAGCCATGGGAACGCTGGTCTGCACCATCGAGCTGGACAAAGTGAAGGGCATCACCGTCACGGTGGACAATGCCGACGCGAACATCGTCCAGACCGTGACGATGGACGGCACCGCCATCACCCTGAAGGTCGCCGGGCCGAGCGACACCAGCACCGTCGTGCAGAAGGCCGACAGCATCGTCGTCACCGTCAAGGACTTCAAGGTCGACGCCCAGACGATAACGCTCCTGTCCAAGGGCACGTCGGAGTGGACGAGCCAGGACACGCTCAAGGTGACGAGCACGAAGGACATGAGCCTCACCACCCAGGCGAAGCTCACGCAGACGGCCACCCAGGACGCGAGCATCAGCTCCTCGGCGAAGGTCAACGTGGAGGCCACCCAAGCGCTGGCGCTCAAGGGCCTGACTGCTTCCATGGAGGCCACCGGCGGCGAGGCCAAGATTGAAGGCCTGACGCTGAAGGCCGCGGGCAAGACGGACACGCAGGTGACAGGGCTCAATGTCAAGGTGGCCGGGCAAGCCGCGCTGGACCTGGAAGCCCAGGGAATGGCCAACCTCAAGGCATCCGGTATCACCAGCGTCTCGGGCGCGCTCGTGAAGTTGGGGTAAGGAGTCATTCAAGATGACCCGCCCGAAGGACCGGCTGCACCAGGACTTCCTCGAGGAGATGGCCTCCCTCGAGCGCTTCCGCCAACGCTTCCACGAGCGCTACCCCGCCGCCCCCCTGGAGCGGGAGGACCCGGACGTGCGCCGCCTCATCGAGGCGATGGCGTTCTTCTCCGTGCAGACGCGCCACGCGACGCTGCACAACCTGCGCTCCACGTGGCGCCGGCTGTTCGCCGGCTTCTTCGACTTCCTGCTGGAGCCCCTGCCCACGCGCGCGGTGGTGCAGGCGCAGCCCATGGGGAAGATGGGGGAAGCGGTGCTCCTGCCGCGCGGCACCGAGCTGCGGCTGTCACCCGCCGAGGGAGAGCCCGGCACCTTCCGCCTCCAGCGGGATTTGCGCGTGCTGCCCATCACCCTGGAGTCCACCGAGGTGCGCCCGCTGGTGAAGGGTGGCCACCGGCTGATGCTCCACTTCGAGTCGCGGCACGAGCGCGCGGACGCCATCGGCACGATGAGCCTGCACGTGCGCCACCTGGACGAGTACCTGCCGTCCCTGGCGGTGTTCCACGCGCTGCGCCAGCACCTGCGCGAGGTCAGCGTGGTGTACGGGCCGCCCGCCGACGAGCACGTCACGGGTGAGCGGTGCGAGGTGTCGTTCGACCGGGAGCCGCCGGCGCCGGACGACTCGGAGACCTTCGCCCATCCGCTGCAGCGGCTGCGCTCGTTCTTCCTCTTCCCGGAGACGGAGCTCTTCCTCCACGTCGCGGTGCCGCCGTCGCGTGGCGGGTGGCGGCGCTTCAGCCTGTGCTTCGACCTGGCGCAGGCATGGACGGTGGGCCGCTCCCACCGGCCGGACTTCCTGGTGCCCTTCGCGGTGCCGGTGGAGAACCTGCGCGCGGAGCCCGCACAGGTCATCACCACGGACGGCACCCGCTCCGAGCACCCCATCCGCAACATGAGCGCGGGGCGGGAGTTGGCGCTGCACTCGGTGACGGGCGTGTTCGAGATGACCAAGACGGGGCTCGCGCCGCTGAGGCCCGCGCACCTGCCCGGCACCGGCCCCGGCTACGAGGTGGAGGAGGTGCCGTCGGAGAACGGCCCCTCCCCGCACCTGGTGCTGCGCATGCCGGAGGCCTTCACCACGCCGCGCAAGCTGGTGGTGGAGGCGCTGTGGCACCAGCCGCGCTTCGCCTCGGAGGCGTCGGGGCGGATGTCGGTGAGCGTGCCGGCGCGCCACATCGAGGGCCTGGAGTGGCGGCTGGTCGGCCAGCTCCAGCCGGACCGCGAGAGCCCGCTGCGGGATGATTTGACGGCGCTCACCCAGCTGCTCGCCTGGAAGGCGCAGGCCACGATGGGGCTGGACGAGCTGCGCTCGGTGCTCCAGCACCTGGGCACGCCCTCCGAGGGTCCCTTCCGCCGGTGTCTGCCGCTCCTGCGCGAGATGAGCGTGTCGCGGGTGCCCGACAGCGCGATGAAGGGCTCCGGGCTGCGGAACATCTACGAGGTGGTGCTGGAGCCCTTCGAGGAGGGCTTCGAGCCGCTGGTGGTGACGTTCCTGACGCGGGTCCGAGATTTGCTGGATGCGTGGAACCACGAGGCGACGGTGGAGTTGAAGGCGACCATCGCCGGTCAAGGTCCCCTCGCCCTTCCTGGAGCCTCCTGATGAAGATGCCGCACTGGAAAGCCATCCTCCTGGCCTACCGCCACGTGGAGGAGCTGCTCGAGCGGGAGCTGGGCACGGTGAACCTGGACCCCTCCTTGCGCGAGCACCTGTCCGAGGGCGCCCTGGACGCGATGTCCCGCACGCTGATGGCCGAGCTGGACACCCTGCGCGCGGTGCTGGAGCAGGACCTGCGCTCCGACGACGTGGAGAAGGTGCTCCAGCCCTTCGCCTTCCTGGTCGACGAGAAGGTGCTCGCCCGCCTGTCCAACGAGGACGCGCAGCACTGGCCGCTGTTGCAGCTGCGCGCGTTCGGCGTGGACGCGGGCGGCGACCTCTTCTTCGAGCTGGCGGACACCGCCCTGAGGCGCCCGGACACGGCGCCGCTGCTCTTCGAGATGCTGCACTTCTGCCTCACGGCGGGCTTCATCGGCCGGCACGTGGGCCACCCGGCGCGGCTGCGCGACTACCGCGAGCAGCTGGCGGCCCGCATCCCCCGCCCGGAGACGCAGATGGGCGAGGTGCAGACCGAGGCGGCGCCCCCTCCTCCCACCCTGTACGACTTCCCCTGGCGCTACTACGCCGTGACGGTGTCCATCATCATCGCGGTGCCGGTGGTGCTCTGGCACCTGTCCAACTGAGGCCCGCGTGACGACTCCCCCCGGCGTCCGGAAGGACGCGAGTGCGTCCCGTCAGAACGTGGCCGAGCTGGTGGAGCGGCTCCAGAAGGCCCTCTCCTCGTCCCTGGGGAGCCTCTCCGAGGGGACAGCGCCCCTCGTGGACGTGCTCCGGGAGGGGGCCAAGGCCCTGGAACCCGGCCCCGGAGGCAAACGGTTGTCACCCAAGGAGCGGGAGGCATGGGGTGTGCAACTGGAAGCCGTACTCGAGCGACTGGAGGACGTGATGGAAGGCCTCCAGCTCGCGGTCCGCACGCAAGCGGGCGGGAAGAGGGACTAGAGCCATGGCGGGCGAGAAGAACCCCGTTGCCGCGGCCGCGAGCGCGGCGGCGACGACAGCGGATGCGGCGCGACCCTATCTGACGTGGATATTGATAGGGCTCGGGGTGCTGCTCGCCTTGGCGCTCGTCGTCGGGCTGGTGTGGTGGTGGCGCAAGCGGCGGGTGGCGCCGATGGTGGAGACGCGCAAGAAGCTGGACACCAGCGCGCTCGTGCGCATCCGCAACCAGTTCCTGAGCGCGCTGCCCATCCGCTACCGGGTGGCGGTGCTGGACTTCCCCACGGTGGTGGTGCTCGGGCCGGCGGGCGCGGGCAAGACGACGCTCATCGACCTGGAGGTGGACTGGCGGCGGCAGGAGCGGCAGTTCATGCCCAGCTACACCTCGGACCCGCTGCTCCAGATGTTCCTGGGGCCGGACAAGGTGGTCCACGAGGTGTCCGCGGCGCTGCTGGAGGACGACTCGCAGGAGGCGCGCAAGGCGCTCAGCCGCCTGTGGAAGGCGAGCTTCCGTCGGCAGAAGGGGCGCGTCGTGGTGGCGCTGGACGCGCGCTGGCTGGCGGAGACGCCGCCGGACGAGGTGCGCCGGGTCATCCAGCTGGTGCGCGGGAAGATCAACCTGCTGTCCGAGGCGAGCCGGGGCGCGGTGGAGACGCGCCTGTGTCTGACGCACATGGACGCGATGGTGGGCTTCTCCGACTTCGCCCAGTTGCTGCGCAGCCATGGCATCCCCCTGCACTGGGACGTGCCGCCCGCGGGCGAGGAGGGCCGGCTGGCGGCGGGGCTGCAGCCGCTGGAGCAGTACTTCGCGCTGGGCCTGGTCTCGCTGTCGGTGGACGCCTTCGGGCGGCTGGAGGAGTTCTACGCGCGCGGGGGTGAGTCGTTCGCGGCGCTCGCGCGGTTCGTGACGGGGCTGGTGGAGGGCGGCACGCTGTCCTACCGCCCGGAGCTGACGCGGGTGTACGTGTCGTCGCCGGTGGCGGAGGCCCGCTCGGCGGGCGTGCTCGCCATCGCTCCGGAGAAGCGCAACGTGGAGCTGCGCGCGCGCTACCGGGGCAAGCACCTGACCCGCTGCGCGGTGTTGCTCGCGGTGGGCGTGCTGCCGGTGGTGGCGGCGTACGCGAACTTCTACAACCGCCTGGCGGAGGCCCAGCGGCACATGGAGGACTTCGAGTCCACGGTGCAGCGGCTGGGGCAGCAGCACCTGACGGCGTCGGGCGAGGTGGTGGTGGACAAGGGCCAGGGCGCGATGCAGGCCATGGACGCGCTGCTGCTGGCCGCGCGCTACTTCCCGCTCTTGAGCAGCAGCTTCCAGGACGAGAAGGAGGTGCTGCGCGCGCAGCTGTCCAACACGGTGCGCCTGTCCTATCTCAAGCCCCTGTTGGAGTCCTGCCAGGAGCAGTGCCAGCGCTGTGGTCCCCTCATCCCGGGCTGCGCGCCGACGGAGATGGTGGGCAGCCGCTCGCTGTGGACGGCGTCGCACGCGGAGGAGCGCTGCGAGCGGGAGACGCTCTGTCGTCCCGAGCAGATGCTGCACCTGATGGCGGTGGCGCGGGCGTCGCGCAACGACGACATGGGGCGCTTCGTCCTGTCGTACCTGGATGGGCAGTACCGCAAGCGCTGGAACTGGGCGGCGGACTCGCTGGGGCTGTTGGGGACACGCGCCGCGGAGAAGGGCGGCGACTGGATGGAGGCCACGGGGCTGCGCGAGGAGGTGGTGGGCGACTACGTCATCTCCACCGACCAGGCCTGGCGCACGGGACTGCAGACGCAAGGCCAGGTGCCGTGGATGCGCTGGCCCTACGAGTGGCTGTCCGAGGAGAGCTACCTGGGGCCGTGGCGCGACCACCTCATCAAGCTGCAGCTGGTGTTGAGCGCGCGGGAGATGGACCTGGAGCGGTGGCGCTCGCTGGCCAGTGAGCGGCAGCGGCTGAGGCTGACGCTGGCGCAGAGCATGGCGTACACGTCCGCGCACAAGGTGCTGGCGCTCCTGGATGCGTCCGGCGCGCCGGAGAGCCAGGCCACGCTCAAGGGCGTGGACAACACGCTCGTCGCGCTCGACTGGCTGCGCGAGCACGAGCCGATGCTGTCCGCGGTGCTGCGCATGGAGGACGAAATCGACGCGGGCCTGAGGGCCGCGTCGGAGATGTCCACCGCGGAGCTGCTCACGCGCACCGGGGGCCTCTTCGTGCCGGCCAACGGCGACGCGCGCCTGGAGGTGCGGGTGATGCAGCAGTCCTTCGAGTTCCGCCCGAAGGAGCTGTCGCGCTCGCTGCTGGACAAGCTGCTGCGACAGATTGAACAGGGCCAGCGGCCCTTCAGCCGTACCTCGCTGGGGCTGCCTCCGGGCGCGGTGGCGTCCGCGGCCGAGGCCGGGATGGGGCTGTCGCTGGAGGACGCGATGGACGTGGGCGCGGTGGACGCCCTGCCCTCGCGCCGCGGCGTGGAGTGGCTGAGCTTCGAGACGGACATCAAGCCGCTGGTGGACGAGTTCACCCTGCGCATGGCGGACTCGAAGCTGTCGCGCGCGGAGGCCGCGCAGCGCCAGGGCTACGTGCTCAAGAAGGTGGCCAACTTCGGGCAGCGCTACCGGCAGGACCTGCTGGTGAAGTACCGCGACTACCGCTTCACGGCGCTGACGACGACGCTGGCCTCGGAGCTGTCCTCGGTGACGCAGCCGACCTCCGAGCTGGTGGCGATGCTGCGCGAGGTGGCCACGGGGGCGGGAATCGGCCCGATGGAGGGCCCGTACTACGAGCCGCTGCGCCAGGAGCTGTCGCTGTTCCGGCCCATCGTGCAGCTGATGACGCCGGACAAGGACGGGCAGACGGCGCAGCTCGCGGCGTACCTGCTGCTGGTGTCGCAGCTGCACACGGAGGTGTCGGGCTTCAGCGCGCCGCCGGCGGCCGGGGCCGCGCGCACCATCGTCCCCGCGTCCCTGCGTTCGGGCGCGGAGGAGACGCCCGCGTCGAACGAGGATGGCGGACGGCAGCTGACGGACCTGCTCACGCCGCTGGGCCGCGTGGGCCTGTCCATGTTGCTCGACGAGGAGGGCTCGTACCTGCGCCGCGTGGACGAGTGGCTGGACAAGCAGGGCATCCTGGGCGAGCTGCGCCGGCCCTTCCGCGAGCCCTTCCTGATGACGCGTGAGCTGGGCCGGGCCGAGCTGGAGCGCGTGCTGGAGGAGCAATGGGAGTGGCGCTTCCGCACGCTGCTCACGCCGCTGCTGCGTCGCTACCCGTTCGCGGTGGAGGCGAGCCAGGAGTTGGACCCGACGGAGCTGGAGGTGCTCAAGCGCAAGGACGGCGCCTTCTGGCAGTTCGTGGCGCAGGTGCTCTCGCCGGTGGTGGAGGAGCGCGGCACGGAGTGGATGCTGCGCCGGCCGCTGCGTCAGCAGCTCGCCGTCCCGCCGCGCATGCTGGTGATGCTCGGCCGGCTGTCGAAGCTGGCGAAGCTCTTGTGGAACGACGAGGGCAAGCCGCAGCCGCTGCAGCTCCAGGTGCGCCCGTTGCCGCTGCCGCCGTCGGGTGAGAACGGCTTCGTCACCATGTCCTTCCTGAAGTGCGGCGAGGCGGCGGCGTTCGGCTTCAACCAGACGCCCGCGTGGCAGGACTTCGCGCTGGCGTGGTGGGAGCCGCGCTCGGCCTCCGTCGGCGTCGAGTTGCGCGTGCCGGGCCGGGAGGCCAAGCGCTACCGCTCGACGGAGCTCTCGCGCTCGTCGTGGAACTGCTTCCGCATCCTGGATGCCGCTACATTCGACGCCGAGCAGAACGCCATCTGGCCCTTGCCGGGCCCGGATGGTTCACAACACTCGGAGATTCGTTTGCGCTTCGGCATGCGTGGCGGCCCCTGGACGCTGTTCCAGGAGGTGACGCGATGAGGTCCCCCTGGCTGTTGATGCTGGCGCTGGCCCTGGGCACGGTGGCGTGCGCGCCGACGCACCTGTCCATCCACGTGAACTCGCCCCAGGGGACGAACCAGGGGCGTCCGCTGCACATGGTGGTGCGCGCGGTGGACTCGCAGCGGTACATGACGGAGTTCTACGCCGACGTGGCGGAGCGGGTGGTGCACCCGGATGACTCGGTGGTGCAGACGCTGGTCATCTACCCGGGGGAGAAGACCCAGACGCGCGTGAAGATTCCGGAGGAGTCGCCGCTGGCCATCTCCTTCCTGTTCACCACGCCCGACGGCGCGTGGCAGGTGTTGCTCGACTCGCCCATCCCGGGGCGCGTGGACATCGAGCTGGAGGAGAGCCGCATCCGCACGGATGCTCCGTCGAAGCGCAAGAAGCCCAAGGGTGAGCCCAAGAAGGAGGAGCCACCCAAGTTCGAGCCGCCGAAGGTCGAGCCCCCCAAGGTCGAGGGGCCGAAGGTCGAGGCCCCCGCCCCTGGCGGCAAGTAGCCTGGCGGCGTCCAGCCTGCGGCCTCATCGTCGAGCGTCTACCAGGGTTCACGCCCCTCGTGCCCTGGAGCGCCACATGAGGCCGGAGCCCATCATCGCGACGCCGAGAAGGAATGCGGGCCAGAACAGCACCAGGGACTCCTTGTCGACGAAGCTGAACGACTGGCTGCACCCGGTCGTGTTCATCCCGCACGCCAGGGGCACCACGTAGCCGTAGAAGACGAGGGCCGCCAGCGCGAGCAGCGCGCCGACGATGATGAGCAGGAACTTCATGGTCCGAGCGACTCCAAGGTGGCTCCACCAACGGTGAGCGCGGCAGCGAGGTCGGGCTGGCGCGACGAGGGCGCCCCAGCCGCGCCCCCGCATACGAGCACACTCCGCCGCCAGCTCCGACAACAACCGGAGGCGGGTGCGGACACCCGAGGGCGCTGAGCCGCAAAACCCAGGCGACCCGATGATGCTCACGCCTTCGAGGGGTGCTTGCCGGTGGGCACAGCGGGCGTCCGCGCAGCGAGCTCCGCCTCGGACTTCAGCGCGGCCTCGGACGTGACGCTCACGCCTTCGAGGGACGCTTCCCGGTGGACACAGCGGGCGTCCGCGCAGCGAGCTCCGCCTCCGCGCGGCGCTCCGCCTCGGACTTCAGCGCGGCCTCGGACGTGACGCTCACGCCTTCGAGGGACGCTTCCCGGTGGGCACAGCAGGCGTCCGCGCCGCGAGCTCCGCCTCCGCGCGGCGCTCCGCCTCGGACTTCAGCGCGGCCTCGGACGTGACGCTCACGCCTTCGAGGGACGCTTCCCGGTGGGCACAGCAGGCGTCCGCGCCGCGAGCTCCGCCTCCGCGCGGCGCTCCGCCTCGGACTTCAGCGCGGCCTCGGACGTGGGAGCGCGAGCCTGCGCCTCCGCTTCGGCCTTCGCCTGGGCGGACTCGACCTGGGCCTTGGCCTCGGCCTCCGCCTTCGCCTGCGCGGACGACGCCTGCGCCTTCGCGGACTCGACCTGGGCCTCGGCTGACGACCGCGCCGACGCGACCTTGGCCTGCGCGGCCGCAGCGCTCGCGGCCAGCTGCTGCTCCACCGAGGACGCCGTCGGAATCGGCCGCGCCTCCAGCGCATCCAGCTCCGCGTTCACGCTGCTCGTCGTCGCATCGACCTGGGACTTCAGCGTCGCGCGCGTCGAGGCGACCTGGTCCTCGGCCGAGGCTCGCGCGGTCTCCACCTGCGCTTCCGCGGCCTTCGCGCCCGCGTCCACCTGCTCCTGCAACGTGGGCAGCTGGGACTTCACCTGCGTCTTCACCGTGTCCACACGCGCGGCCATCTGGTCCTGCACCGTCGTCACCTGGGCGATGGCCTGGTCCTTCGCCGTGCCCACCTGGGTGACAGCGGCCGCGACAGCCTGGTCCATCTGCGCACTGACGGGCTGCACCTGCTGGAGGATGGTCTGCTTGAGCGTGTCCACCTGCTGGACCAGCTGCTTCTGCACCGTCTCCACCTGCGCGAGCGCCTGCGTGCGCACCTGGTCCACCTGGGTGAGCACCTGGTCCTGGAGCGTGCCCATCTGCGTCGTCATCTGCGAGGAGAACGTGCCCAGCTGCGTGGTGATTTGCGTCACCACCTGCTGGATGGCCTGCACCGCGGGCGTCACCAGGGGCTTGGGCAGATTCGCCGCGGGAATCGCGTCCAGGAGCGTGTTCACCTTGGTGAGCAGCGCCTCCAGCGAACCGACGAGCGTCTGATACAGCGTCTGGAGTTGCTCCAGCACCGCGGGCAGCGGCATGAAGAGCGCCAGCACCTGCTCCTTGAGCGCGGCGAGCTTCTCGACGACGGCGTCCAGCGTCTTCATCGCCGTGTCCACCGCCATCTTCAGCGGCTCACGGATGGCCGCGACCGAGGCCAACGCCCCCGCGACCAGCATCTCCAGCGCCTCGTTGGCCTGCTTGATGAGCGAGTCCACCTGCGCCTGCGCGGGGACGATGGCCTTCTCCACCGCCTCCACCTGCCCCGTCAGCGACTGCACCTGCGTGGACAGCGTCGTCTCGAGTGAGCCCAGCGACGTCGCCGCGCCATCCTTCGCGGACGTCAGCGAGCCCCCCGCCCCACCCTCCAGGCTCGCGAGGCTCGACGCCATCGACTGGGACGCGCCATCCACCCGCGAGCGCAGCGGCGCCAGCTGCTCGCGCATCCGCTCCGCCTCCGGCTGCTTCGTCGCCGCGAGCTTCGCGTCGAACGCATCGATGCGCGCGAGCAACCCCATCAACGGAGGCTCCAAATCGGGACGAATCGAGGCGATGAGCGCGGTGACGCCCTCCGCCATGGACTCGATGGCCGAGCGGGCTCCACCGATGCGGGCCACGCCCCCCGAGCCCGTCGTCTCGAGGTCTCCCCGCAGCTCCGCCAGCGTGCCCAGCAATGCCTTCACGACTCGACCTCCACTCCCGGAGAATCAACCCCACGCGCGCGTGTCGTCACTTGAGCTGCTCCAGCGCCGCGCGGGCCTCGGAGGCCGCGCTGGTGAGCGAGGACGTGCTGCCCTCGAGTCCGGAGAGCGCGCCCTGGAGCTCGGCCTTCGCCTCGGAGACCTTCGCGGAGACCTCGGCCTGCGCGGCCTCGAGCGCGGCCTGCGTGTCGGACGACGCCCCGTCCAGCTTCGCCTGCGTGCTGCCCGAGGCCACCCGGTACGCGGCGGTCGTCTCCCCCACCGCCCCTCCAACCCCCGCCGAGAGGTCCGCGCGCGCGGTCTCCACCTGCGGCGAGACATCGAACGTGGGCGTGACGGACGCGGCGCCGGGCAGCTCCTTCGTCCGGAACATCATCGTGCCCTCGGCCATGCGCACCGTCTCGGTGTCCGGTCCCGAGGTGCGCTCCAGGTGCCACACCGGCTTCATGTCCTGGAAGTCGTGGACGATGGACGTCTGGCTGGTGTCGTTCTTCCCCAGGAGGATGCCGTCCCCCTGCCCGTCCTGCGGCAGCCGCGCCGCGTCCGCCCAGTCCAGGTGACGGTGGAGCTCCGCCCGGTCGAAGTGCAGCGCCACCAGCACGCGCGCGTTCTTGTACGGCGGGAAGTAGAAGTGGCCCGGGAAGAAGCCCGGCTCCGCCGGCACGCTCACATCCTTGTTCCACAGCGGCACCTTCACGCGCCACGTGAGCACCGACGTCTTCTTGTCCTCGGACAGCAGGTAGTTGCGGTCCTTCTCCCCGCCTCCGGGGCTGAGCACCTTGCCCTCGACGTGGATGGGATAGCGAGGCGCGTGGTGCGCGGGCAGCGACACCGTCGTGTCCGACGCGCGCTCCGCCAACAGCGACATCTCCACGTCGAACCCCGTGTCCTTCAACTGCATCCCCGCGTGAGGCCCCTCGTCGAGCGTCCGCGCCGACAAGGAGAGCTCCACCACGCGGAGGTCCTCCCCGCTCCCCACCACCGACGAACCCCACAGCGGCCCCTCCAACCGGAGCCCGGCCCAGGGGCTCACCGGCACGGTGGGGAAGTGGTTGAACGTCATCCGATACCTGCGCTGAGGAACGCGCAGCCGGTGGACCTCCAGCGCCTGGCGCTGCTCCACCTGGGACACGATGGGCGAGCGCACCAGGTGGTCCTGGTGGATGCCCGACACGCCCGCGCCCTTGCTCGCGGGGACATCCAGCGTGGAGGACTTGAGCGTGGAGGCGTTGAGCACCCGCGCCGCGTTGCGAGGGATGGCCGGGATGACCACGTCCAGCCGCTCCACCTTCGCGCGCGACAGCGGCTTCGCGCCGCTCACCGCGGGCTTGCGTCCCCACAGCCCATACTGGTCCTTCACGCAGTCATAGGCCCACACGCCGCCCCGCGTGTCCGCGAGCCACGCGACGAAGTCGTACAGGCCCACACCCGGCGCGTCCTCGCCCAGCGCCAGGCAGACCAGGGGGCGCTTCTCGTCGAGCACGTCCCAGTCGAAGTCGAAGGTGAACGCCCCCGCGGTGTGCTCGGTCAGCAGCGTCTTCAGCGCGAAGTCCGTGCGCAGCTCCGTGGGGCGGTGCTGGCGCCAGAGCACGCGCGCGGCGTCCTCGAACGCCACGGTGTAGCGCCGGAAGCGCACCGGCGCCCCCCCCACCGGGCCATGTGTCCGGGCCTCCAGTGAGCGCGCCCGGGCCAGGCCATGGAGGATGAGCGGCTTGGGTGGGGGCTGGGGGACGGGGTAGCCGCCGGAGATGGACAGCTTCACGTCCAGGAGGTCCGGGGTGGCGAAGGCCGTGAAGAGCGGCCCATCGTCCTTCTCCAGGCCGGTCCAGAAGCTCACCTCCGCGGTGAACCCATGGGGCGAAAGCTCCACGGAGAAGGCCTCCACCTGCCCCCCCGGGATGACGAAGGACTGCCCGCCCAGGGTGAGGGTGAGGGACAGCGCGAGTCGTTCCTGGAAGGCCATGCGCCGGCGAGCACTTGCCCTTTCCGTGCCAGCGCTTCCCCTGGGGAGAACCTCGCCTGGCCGCCGCTCCTGCGGTCCTCACGGACGCAGCCGCGTTCCACCGGTACGCATCCAGGACCCTCCCCCGGGGTGCTCGCGACACGCCCCTCCCGCACCCCTCCTTGGTACGTGCCTTGCTCTCAGGCCGAGCCGGCGTGTGTCCGCGGGCTGTCTCCCGCATGAGCACCAATGTCGGTCATGCGCCATGGGACGCGGATGAGTGGGTGGTGCCTCACGTGGCAACGGATAGGGACGCTGGCGCTGCTGCTGCTGGCGCCGGGCGCGCTCGCACAGGAGGCGGCGGCCCTGCCCGCCTTCTTGATGGAGCGACTGGAGATCAACCCAGGTCCCGGCCCTCTCGCGACGGGTGGCGGCACCGTGCTGCGCGCAGCCGAGCTCCGGGTCATCATCCTGGGTCACTACCAGCACGAGCCACTCACACTCAACGCGAAGGGCGAGACGATGCCCATCCTGACGAGCCGCACGACGGGCGTGCTCGCGGTGGCGCTCGGCTTGAGCTCACGGCTGCAGCTCGACGCGCGAATCCCGGTGCTGACCCAGCGAGAGGGAGACGACCTGGCCTCGCAGGGGTTGCTCGGGCCCACTCGGCATGGCGTGGGCTCACCGCGCGTGGGAGCGCGGGTGGGGCTGTTGCGCACGGAGGAGGATGACGCCGTGGACCTCGCCTCGGAGGTGAGCGTCTACCTGCCGTTCGGGACCCAGGGCGCGTTCGCGCGCGGAGATGACACGAGCATCCTGGCGCGCGTCATGGTCGGCGGCATGCTGGGCTCCATCCTGGCGCCGTCGTTCGAGCTGGGCGTGCTGTTGCGGCGCGGGGTGACCATCCAGGTCCCCACGCTGGAGGAGCGCGAGCTGGGAAGCGAGCTGCGCCTGGGCGCGGGCCTGATGACCACGGGGGCGCCGCTGCGCGCGGAGGTGGCGCTCAACGCGGCGCTCTCCTGGAAGCAGGCACGGGGCGCGGTGGAGGTGCTGGGCGGTGCGCGCTATGCGCCGCGCGAGGGCGTGGAGCTGTTCGCGCTCGGCGGCCTGGGCTTCGGCTCGGAGCCGGGCATCCCGATGTTCCGCCTGGTCGCCGGCGTGGCGTTCAACTCGCTGTTGGGCGAGGACACCCGGCCCGACAGTGACACGAGCATCGTGCACGAATCGGTGCCGCTGCCCACGCCCGCGCCGAACCGGCGCGTGTCGGACATGCAGGGCTCGATGATTCCCAACCCCGGCGAGGCCTCGCCCATCGCGAACGTGTCGCGGGACAGGTTCGTGCTCGACGGCCGGGTGTACTTCCGCGTCGGGAGCGCGGAGCTGCCCGAGTCCTCGCCGGACCTGGAGCGCGCCGTGGAGCTGATGCTCACCAACCCGTCCGTGAAGCTGATGACGGTGGACGGGCACACGGACGACTCCGCCACGGAGACCTTCAACCCACGGCTCGGTCGCGCTCGCGCGGAGGCCGTGTGGCGCTACCTGGTGGAGCGTGGTGTCGCTCCCCAGAAGCTGCGATTGCGGAGCTACGGCCCGGAGCATCCCGTACAGAGCAACGGAACCGCCGAGGGGCGCGAGAAGAACCGCCGGGTCGAGCTCCTCCTCATGCTGCCGACGAACCAGGAAGCCACGCCATGAAATCACTGAGATGGTTGCACCTTCTGACCTGCGTCGTGGCGTTGGGAGCGCACTCCGCTTTCGCCGAGGCGGATGTCTTCGGACTGGGCGAGGCGCGTGACGAGTCCCTCACGGTCCCCGCCGACTCCAGCCAGGTCGTCAACCACTACGCGGCGGTGACGGGCCCGGTGCGCAAGGGCGACCGTCAGCTGCGCGTGGAGACGCTCGAGGGCTTCGCCGCGGGCGACCTGGTGATGGTGCTGCAGAGCGCGGCCGCGGGGCCCGTCGCCGCCCTGTCGCTCTCCACCTTCACGTTCGGCCCGCGCGAGGAGAGCCCGCTGGGCCTGTGGGAGCTGGCGCGGGTGTCGCGCGCGAAGGACGGCGTGCTGCTGCTCACGCGTCCGGTGCTCAATGACTTCGCCTTCCCGGGCACGCAGGTCATCCGCGTGCCGGAGTTCCAGTCCGTCACCATCCACCCCACGGGCGAAGTGCGGGCCCGCGACTGGAACGGTTCGTCGGGCGGCGTGGTGGCCTTCCTCGTGTCGGGCACGCTGCACAACAACGGCGTCATCACCGCGAGCGGCGCGGGCCCGCAGAGCGGCTCGACGAGCGGCGGCGGCGTGGTCTTCTTCCGCGCGAACAAGCTCACCGGCGCGGGTCGCATCGAGGCCGACGCGCGGGCCTGGCCGTGGGAGCTGGAGGGATTCAACCAGGGCGGCGCGGGCGGGAGCATCTCCGCGCGCATGGTGGAGAGCGCGGACTGCGAGGCGCTGCTGGCGAGGAGCGCGGGCAGCGTGCTGCTCCAGGCCGCGAGCCTGAGGGGCTGCCCGGTGTTCGTGGAGTCGGAGGCTCCGGGAGCCAGGTCCTTGGCGGCGCGCGCTGGGGAGGCAGGTGGCGCGACGCTGATGGAGCATGGGCTCATCATCCCGGTGCGTCCGGTCATCACCGCGCCGGGGGATGGCGCCAACGTGAAGGCCGAGTCCCCGCTCGTCACGGGCACCGGTGACCCAGGTGCCGTCGTCCACGTGAAGCTGGGCAACACCGACCACCCCACCACTCCCGAGCGTGAGCTGCCCGCGACGATGGTGAACGAGTCCGGCGCGTTCTCGGTCGAGGTGCCCGGCCGCCTGGAAGATGGTCTGTACGCGGTCACCGCGCACACGGAGCTCGAGGGCCTCGCGAGCCCCACCAGCGACCCGGTCTACTTCTCCGTGGAGGCGCTGCTCGCCCCCGCGGCTCCCGTCATCCAGGTACCGCTGGCGAACGCGGTGGTGGGCACGGCCGGCACGGGCTTCTCCGGCACCGCCGAGACGGGCAGCACCGTGAAGGTCACCGTCGACGACCTCGAGTGGGAGGCCACGACGGGCGCGGATGGCCGGTGGTCGGTTCCTCCGAAGACGGACATCGAGGATGGAACGCACATCGCGTCCGTCACCGCCACCAACGAGGATGACGAGACGAGCCCACCCGCGACCGTCAGCTTCCGGGTCGACACGGCTCCGCCGAGCGCGCCCATCATCACGACGCCTGCCGCGAACGCTCAGGTGGGCGCGGTGGGCACCGGCTTCTCTGGCACCGCCGAGCCGAGCAGCACCGTGAAGGTCACCGTCGGCGCCCTCTCGTGGACCGCCACCGCCGCCGCTTCGGGTGGCGCCTGGTCGGTTCCCGTGACGACAGACATCCCCGCGGGCAGCAGCACCGCCTCCGTCACCGCCACCGATGCCGCCGGCAACGTCAGTGCCCCGACGACCGTCACCTTCACCGTCGACAAGACCGCACCCACCTCCCCCATCATCACGACGCCTGTCGCGAACGCCTCTGTGGGCACGAGCGGTACGGGCTTCTCCGGCACCGCAGAGCCCAGCAGCACCGTGAGGGTCACCGTCGGTGCCCTCTCGTGGACCGCCACCGCCGCCTCCTCGGGTGGCGACTGGTCGGTTGCCGTGACGACAGACATCCCCGAAGGCAGCCGCACCGCCTCCGTCACCGCCACCGATGTCGCGGGCAACGTCAGTGCCCCGGCGACCGTCACCTTCACCGTCGACAAGACCGCACCCACCGCCCCCATCATCACGACGCCTGCCGCGAACGCGCGGGTGGGCGCGGTGGGCACGGGCTTCTCCGGCACCGCCGAGCCGAGCAGCACCGTGAAGGTCACCGTCGGCGCCCTCTCGTGGACCGCCACCGCCGCCGCTTCGGGTGGCGCCTGGTCGGTTCCCGTGACGACAGACATCCCCGCGGGCAGCAGCACCGCCTCCGTCACCGCCACCGATGCCGCCGGCAACGTCAGTGCCCCGACGACCGTCACCTTCACCGTCGACAAGACCGCACCCACCTCCCCCATCATCACGACGCCTGCCGCGAACGCCTCTGTGGGCACGAGCGGTACGGGCTTCTCCGGCACCGCAGAGCCCAGCAGCACCGTGAGGGTCACCGTCGGTGCCCTCTCGTGGACCACCACCGCCGCCGCCTCCTCGGATGGCGCCTGGTCGGTCCCCGTGACGACAGACATCCCCGCGGGCAGCCGCACCGCCTCCGTCACTGCCACTGATGCCGCCGGCAACGTCAGTGCCCCGACGACCGTCACCTTCACCGTCGACAAGACCGCACCCACCGCCCCCATCATCACGACGCCTGTCGCGAACGCCTCTGTGGGCACGAGCGGTACGGGCTTCTCCGGCACCGCAGAGCCCAGCAGCACGGTGAAGGTCACCGTCGGCGCCCTCTCGTGGACCACCACCGCCGCCTCCTCGGGTGGCGCCTGGTCGGTTGCCGTGACAACAGACATCCCCGAAGGCAGCCGCACCGCCTCCGTTACCGCCACCGATGCCGCGGGCAACGTCAGTGCCCCGGCGACCGTCTCCTTCACCGTCGACAAGACCGTCCCCACTGCCCCCATCGTCACGACGCCTGCCGCGAACGCGCGGGTGGGCGCGGTGGGCACCGGCTTCTCCGGCACCGCCGAGCCCAGCAGCACGGTGAGGGTCACCGTCGGCGCCCTCTCGTGGACCGCCACCGCCGCCTCCTCCTCGGATGGCGCATGGTCGGTTCCCGTGACGACAGACATCCCCGAGGGCAGCCGCACCGCCTCCGTCACCGCCACCGATGCCGCGGGCAACGTCAGTGCTCCGACGACCGTCTCCTTCACCGTCGACGCAACCGTTCCCACTGCCCCCATCATCACGACGCCTGTCGCGAACGCCTCTGTGGGCACGAGCGGTACGGGCTTCTCCGGCACCGCCGAGCCCAGCAGCACGGTGAAGGTCACCGTCGGCGCCCTCTCGTGGACCGCCACCGCCGCCGCTTCGGGTGGCGCCTGGTCGGTTGCCGTGACGACAGCCATCCCCGAGGGCAGCCGCACCGCCTCCGTCACCGCCACCGATGCCGCCGGCAACGTCAGTGCCCCGGCGACCGTCACCTTCACCGTCGACAAGACCGCCCCCACCGCCCCCATCGTCACGACCCCGACGGCAGGCTCCACCGTGGGCATGAATGGCACGGGCTTCTCCGGCACCGCCGAGCCCAGCAGCACGGTGAAGGTCACCGTCGGCGCCCTCTCATGGACCGCCACCGCCGCCGCGGGTGGCGCCTGGTCGGTTCCCGTGACGACAGACATCCCCGCGGGCAGTCGCGTCGCGTCCGTCACCGCCACCGACGCCGCGGGCAACATCAGCACCGCGACCACGGTGAACTTCACCGTCAACAAGACGCCCGCCAGCGCGCCCGTCATCCAGGCTCCGGGCGCGAGTGCCATCGTGGGTCCCACCGGGCTGATCATCTCGGGAATGGCCACGGCCACCAATCAGGTGACGGTACGCCTCGACGACAACCTGGTCGACACCGTCACCGTGGCGGGCAATGGCCGCTGGAGCGTCCCCGCCAACAGCACGCTCATCGAGGGCCCCCACACCGTCACGGCCCGCGCCACGGACGGGATTGGCAACACCAGCTCCATCGCGACGGTGTCCTTCACCGTCGACGCGACCGCGCCCAACGCGCCCGTCGTCACGGCGCCCGTCGCGGACGCACGGGCGGGCAAGAACGGCATCGGCTTCGCTGGCACCGCCGAGGCAGGCAGCACCGTGAAGGTCACCGTCGGCGCCCTTTCGTGGACCGTCACGGCAGGCGCCAACGGCCTCTGGTCCATCGCCGCGCAGACGACCATCCCGGATGGCAATCACACAGCCTCCATCACGGCCACGGACCCCGCTGGCAACATCAGCCCGGCGGCCACCGTCAACTTCACCATCGACACCACGCCTCCCCCCAAGCCCGTGGTCACGACGCCCACGGAAGGCGCCGTAGTCGGCAACCTCGGCACGGGCTTCTCTGGCACGGCCGCCGTTGGCAGCACGGTGACCGTCACCGTCGGCAGTCTCTCGTGGACGGCCGTGGCCTCCGGCCCGTCTGGCGAGTGGTCCGTTCCCACCAAGACGAACATCCCCGAAGGGACCCGGACGGCATCCATCACCGCCGAGGACACCCTCCACAACGTCAGCGACCCGACGACGGTCACCTTCACCGTCAACAAGACGCCCGCCGTCGCGCCCGGCATCACCGCGCCCGCCAATGGCTCCGTGGTGGGCCCGGCCGGCACCGCGTTCAGGGGAACCGGCACCATGAGCAACGAGGTGACGGTCGAACTCGACGACGCGCCGCTCGGCACCGTCACGGTGGCGGCCAACGGACAATGGTCCGTTCCCTTCAGCGGGACCCTCTCGGAGGGACCGCACAAGGTCACCGCCGTGGCCACCAACGAGCTGGGCAACATCAGCTCCACCACCACGTCGAACTTCACGGTCGACCTGACGCCTCCGCCCGCGCCAGTCATCGAAGTGCCCACCGAGGGGGCCCGCGTGGGCACGAGCGGCACGGGCTTCTCCGGCACCGCGGTCGCGGGCACCCTCGTGAGGGTCACCGTCGGCGGCAGCTCGTGGACGGCCACCGCGGCCGCCAACGGCCGCTGGTCCATCGCCGCGCAGACGACCATCCCCGATGGCAACCGCACCGCCTCCGTCACCGCCACGGACCCCGCGGGCAACACCAGCACGGCCACGACGGTGAGCTTCATCGTCGACACGGTGCCTCCGGCGGCGCCGACCGTCGCCACGCCCATCTCCGGCGCCCGCGTGGGCCCCGCGGGCACGGGCTTCTCCGGCACCGCCGAGGTGGGCACGCTGGTGACGGTCAACGTCAGCGCGCTCGGCTGGACGGCCACGACGGGCGCGGATGGCCGCTGGAGCGTCGCGACGACGACGGCCATCCCGGATGGCGCTCAGACGGCCTCCGTCACCGCCACCGATGAGACCGGCAACGTCAGCGGCGCCACGGAGGTCCTCTTCAGCGTCGACACCCAGAAGCCGGCGCGCCCCGTGGTCGAAGTCCCCGTCGAGGGGGCCCACGTGGGCCCCGCGGGCACGGGCTTCTCCGGCACCGCCGAGGCGAACAGCACGGTGCGGGTCGTCGTGGGCGCGCTCGAGTGGACGACCACGGCCGGCGGCAACACCCGCTGGACCATCCCGACGAAGACGGACATCCCCGAGGGCCCGCGCACCGCCTCCGTCACCGCCACCGACGCCACCGGCAACGTCAGCGACGCGCGGGAGGTCCACTTCACCATCGACAAGACGGCTCCCGCCGAGCCGGTCATCGTGACGCCCGTCGCGGGCGCCCGCGTGGGCCCCGCCGGCACGGGCTTCTCCGGCACCGCCGAGGCGGGCAGCACGGTGAGGGTCACCGTCAGCGGCGTCACCTGGAGCGCCACGACGGACATCGACGGGGATTGGGCCCTCGCGCCGGTGACGACCATCGCGGACGGCAACCGCACCGCGTCCGTCACCGCCACCGACGCCGCGGGCAACGTCAGCCCCGCCGTGACGCGCTCCTTCACCGTCGACACCACGCCGCCCTCCATCCCCCTCATCGAGACGCCCATCGGCGGCGCCCAGGTTGGCGTCGCCGGCACGGGCTTCTCCGGCACCGCCGAGGCGGGCAGCACGGTGAAGGTCGTCGTGGGCGCGCTCAACTGGAGCACCACGGCGGGCGCCGACACCCGGTGGACCGTTCCCGTCCAGACGAGCATCCCGGATGGCAACCGCACCGCGTCCGTCACCGCCACCGATGCCACGGGCAACGTCAGCAACGCGGCCGAGGTCTCGTTCCTCGTGGACACGACGAAGCCGGACGTGCCTGTCATCACGACGCCCGCGCTGAATGCGCGGGTGGGCGTCACCGGCACCGCCTTCACCGGCACGGCCGAACCGTCGAGCCGGGTGGACGTCGTCGTGGGCACGCTGTCGTGGACGGCCACCACGGCCGCCAACGGTCAGTGGTCCGTCCCGACGAAGACGAACATCCCGGATGGCGACCACACCGCGGTGGTCACCGCCACCGACGCGCTCAACAACAAGAGCGACCCGGCGACGCGCCCCTTCAGCGTCGACACCACGCCGCCAGCCAAGCCCATCATCACCACCCCCAGGGCCGACACCGTCGTGGGGACCGCGGGCACGGCCATCGCGGGAGAGGCGGAGGCTGGAAGCACGGTGGTCGTCACCATCAACGGCACCGCGGCCGCCCCCGTCCAGGCCGGCGCCAGCCGCATCTGGACCCTGCCCACGCAGATCTTCACCACCAGCGGCATCTACACCCTGAGCGTCACCGCCACCGACGCCACGGGGAACCGGAGCGAGGCCACCGTCGACACCTTCCTGGTGGACGTCACCGCGCCGACCGCGCCGGTCATCCTGGTGCCGAACTCCGGCATCCTGGTGGGCAGCGCGGGCGTGGACTTCTCGGGGACGGCCGAGGCGGGAAGCACCGTGGAGCTCTTCATCGAGGGCAACGTCCGCGTCAACGCCCGGGTGGTCGCGGCCTCCAATGGGACGTGGGTCATGACCAAGGTCACCACCCTCCCCGGCGGCGAGCACACGGTGACGGCCAAGGCGACGGACGCCGCGGGCAACACCGGCCCCGCCTCCAATGGCATCGACCTGGAGGTCGACATCACGCCCCCCAGCCGCCCCAGCATCACCTATCCCGTGGATGGCACGGCCATCACCGCCGCGCGCCCCACCATCACCGGCACCGGTGACGTGGGCACCACCATCATCCTCTCCATCGATGGAGACGAGCGCGGCAGCACCCTGACCACGACGGTGGGAGAGAACGGGACCTGGTCCTTCACCTCGCCCACGCTGACCCAGGGACTCCACGACCTCCAGGCGAAGGCGCGGGACACGGCGGCGAACCTGAGCGAGGCGTCCATCCCGGTCCGCTTCACGGTGGACTCCACCTTCAACCCGCCGCTGGTCGTCGCGTCGCCCAAGGAGGGGGATGTGCTCACCCTGCCCAGGCCGCGCTTCATGGGGACCTCGGAGCCGAACAGCACCGTCTCCATCACCCTGGATGGCAAGCCGCTCGCGACCGTCACCGCGGACGCGTTGAACAACTGGAGCTACGAGCCCGTGGAGCCCCTGGCGAACGGCCCCCACGAGTTCTCCGTGGAGGCGAGGGACGCCGCGGGCAACACGTCGCGCATGACCCTGCGCAGGTTCTCCCTGGACCTGGAGGACCCCACGCCCCCCGTGCTGCTGTCGCCGGCGCCGGGCGCGCTGCTGCGCTCCCGCAGGCCCTCGATTCGCGGCACCGCCCAGCCCCAGTGCCGGCTCACCGTCCATCTGAACGACCAGCCCCAGACGCCGACCATCACCGTCAATGGCGCGGGCGAGTGGACGTTCACGCCCGCCGCCGACCTGGCCGAGGGCGCGTACTCGCTCACCGCGGACTGCCTGGACGCGTTCGACCGACGCGGAGAGAAGGCCGAGGCGCGCACGTTCACGGTGGACGCCACCGCGCCAGGAGCGCCGCTCATCATCACGCCGACGGAGGGGAGCATCCTGGGCCGGGACTTCGACACCATCACCGGCACGGCCGAGGCGCGCACCACGCTCACCGCGGAGCTCAACGGCCTGGTGGTGGGCACCGCCATGGCCAATGATCGCGGCGAATGGACGCTCGTCGTGGACAAGGCCACGGTGCACGGAGACCAGGCCCTGCGCGTCTTCTCGGTGGACGCCGCGGGCAACACGGGCACCCGCTCCGACCCGCGCCTGTTCCGGCTGGACTTCATCCCGCCGGTGACGACGTTGACCGGAGGCCCCACGGGCACCAGCACGCTCGCCAACGTCACCTTCATCCTGGACACGTCGGAGGAGGTCGCGAGCTTCCAGTGCTCGTTCGATGGGAGGGACCCGGAGCCGTGCGCGAAGGAGCACACCCTGCGAAACCTCGCGGAGGGCGACCACACGCTGGACGTCTGGGCGACGGACTTCGCGGGCAACGTGGAGGTGGCGCCCGCCCACCGCGCGTGGCACACCATCCGCCCCAGCCTGGTGGAGGGCGGCGGCGTGGGCTGCGCGTCGACGGGCGGCAGTCCCCTGGATGTGTTCGGGTGGCTGTTGTGTGTCGCGGCGCCGGGCCTGGTGGCGATGTTCCGCCGCCGGCGCTGAAGGACACGCGTCAGGCGAAGCGCTCGCCCCCGCACACGGGGCGAGCGCCTCACGTCACTGGATGACGAACGAGCCCACGTAGTCGTTCGTGTACGCCAGCGGGCCCTGGCCGCCGTTGAAGTACCAGCCGTCGTTCAGGTAGATGCCGATGAACCAGTACGACGCGTAGACCAGGTAGGTGCCGGCCGTCAGGCCGTAGGTGTTGGTGACCTCCTGCTGGTGCGCGATGACGCAGTTGTCGTGCGAGTGGTGCGTCTGGTGCGTCTTCACCAGGTTGCCCAGCGTGTCGTAGATGGAGATGTTCACCTTGGTGCTCGGCGCGACGACACCGCTGAAGGTGAGCGAGCCGCCGGAGCTCAGCGGGCTGGTGTAGCTCATCGACACGTAGCTCGACTGCCGGCACCAGTCCCGGGGGCGCCCGTAGGCCAGCGGGTACATGGGGGTGTTGGCGTTGATGTAGACGGGCGGCGTGGTGTTCTGCGCCGTGCTGATGGTGACGGGCGTGGAGCCGCCGCCACAGCCGCCGCAGCCTCCCCCACCCGGCTCCTCCTCGTTGGGGTCCGGGAAGGGCGGGAGCTCCTGCACGCTCGTGTCGAGCGAACCGGACGCGTCCTCCGGCGAGGGCTCGCCGCAGGCGGTGAGCAGGGAGGCGAGGCACAGCGAGGCAAGGGCCGTACGCAACAGCTTCATGGGGTTCATCTCCGGGCTGACGCTGGCGCGCCTGTCGCGCCAGGACGCGGGACAGGCTCGGCGCCTTCGCGCCGCTCCCCCCTCGTTCGCCAGGAGGTCGGCACCCGGGGATTTTCTTTGCATCGAGGGGTGACGATTTCTCCGCCCCCCTGCCCCGCTCAGGAGGCGCGAGGGACCGCCTGGGTCTGGGCGCGGAGGTCCGCCACCCAGGCGCGGGCCTGGTCCTCCGTGTCCACCATGCCGAACGGCGCGCTCCGCGTCCGCCCGAGCAACGTCGAGGCGCGGCCCATCATGTTCGCCATGGTCCGCAGCGAGAAGCTGGCGCCGAAGATGACCGAGCCCGCGAAGGGCATCACCTCCGGCGTCTCGCTGAGGATGCGGCGCGCCTCCGAGGTGATGCTCGAGGTCCGCCGCGAGTCATTGATGAGATAGAGCGTGGGGTGCGTCTCTCGCAGCTCTCGCGCCACGGCGGCCAGGTCGTGGATGAGCTTGACGTCGAACGGGCCCACGTTGACGAGCCGCACGATGTCCGGGGACTCGAGCCACACCTTGCTGTCACCGAACGTCCACATGCGAACCATGTCGTGTCTCCTCGTGGGGCCGCGCGGGCGATTCAGCGGTGGGGGCCCGCGGACGCTCCGGGGCCATTCAGGTGCAGGAAGCAGTCGCGCAGGCCTTCCTTGAGGCTGCCGAGCGTCCTCACCTCCCGCAGGTCCACGCCAATCTGGACCAGCGTCTGCGCAATCACCGGGCTGATGCCCGTCACCACGCAGTAGGCGCCGAGCAGCCGCGCCGAGCCCACCATCTTGATGAAGTGGTTGGCCGTCATCGTGTCCACCACCTCCACGCCGGTGATGTCGATGATGACACAGCGGGCCTTGCCCTGGACCACGCGGCGCAGGAGCCGCTCGGTCATCTCCATGGCGCGCTGGGTGTCCACCACGCCGACGATGGGCAGCGTGAGGACGTCGTCCCACAGCTCGATGATGGGCGTGGACAGGTCCCGGATGGCGTCGCGCTGACGGTCGATGGTGGCCAGCTTCTCCTCCAGCTCCCGGTGGCTCGTCGCCAGGCGCGTGAGCGCCTCCTCGTGCTCGCGGCGGGTGGAGGCCAGCTCGCGCACGAAGATGTTGAGCGTCTCCTCGAGCGCCGCCAGTTCGTCCTGGTCGCGGATGTCGATGGTGGTGCGCTCCGAGGAGAACTCTCCCACGGAGATGAGCGACAGCACGTCGATGATGCGGCCGACACGCTCGGGGGCGATGGACAACGGGGCGGACGGGGTGTGGCTCATGGCGCCTCCTGCTTCGGACGACAATCAGACGACGTTGCGCGAGGGCCCCGCGGGGGCGAGGCCGAGCATCTCGTCGGCGAGCCGCTGCGCCTCCTCGCGCTCGGACTCCTCCGTGCGCGCGCCCACCGCCCGGACGCCGAGCAGCAACAGCCCCTCCTCCAGCCCCAGCGCCGTCTCCACGCCGTCCAGCTGGATGCCCATGCTCTGGAGCGTCAGCGCCACGTCCGCGCCCATGCCGCACAGCACGGTGCGCGTGCCCATCAGCCAGGCCGAGCCCGCGAGCCGCGCCAGCACCGCGCACAGGTGGCTGTCGACGATCCATAAGCCGGAGATGTCCACCACCATCCCCTTGGCGCCGGTGCGCTGGATGTCACGCAGCACGTCCGAGCAGAGCTGCGCGGCCTGCGCGTCGGTGATGTCGCCCTGCAGGGGGACGATGAGCTGCCCCCACAGCTGGATGATGGGGATGCGTGACAAGTCGCGCGAGGACGGAGGGAATTCAGGGTGGCTCATGAAGGCTCCACGTCCGCCACCAGCACGGTGGCGTCATCGGTGGCGCGGCCGAAGCGCTCGAGGAGCGTCGCGCAGGCCGCGTCGGGGGTCTGGTCCCGGACCTGTTCCAGGTCCAGGCGGAAGCTCAGGCCGTCTGAGAAGAGGACCAGGCGGTCCTTGGGCAACAGCGGCGTGGACACGGTGCGCAGCGTCCGGAACGACTGGCCGAGGATGCCCGGCGTGGGGAGCACCGGCACCCGCGTGCCCAGCGTGCGCAGCTCCACGTTGCCCACGCCGCCAGCGTGCAGGACGCGCCCGTCGAACAGGGTCAGCATCACCGCGGAGCCCCGGCCGTGCTTGAGCGCCACGTGCAGCGCGGCCACCAGCTCCTCCACCGAGGACGTCAGCGGCATCCGCGTCAGGCACTGCGTGGCGGCCGCCGTCGCCTGGGCCGCGGCGGGCCCGTGGCCCAGCGAATCCACCACCGCGAGCAGCGTGACGCCCGACTCGGAGCGCACCACCACGCCGTCGCCGTTCTCCACTTCGCCCGGCTTGGGCCGCGTCAGGTGGGCGACGGCGAGCCTCACAGCCACACCTCGAACTCCACCTGGGTGCCGGCCGGGCCCGTCTTCACCTCGAACTTGTCCGCCAGCCGCTTGACGCCCAGGATGCCCAGGCCCATGCCCGTCTTGCTCCGGTAGGTGCCGGACAGCACGCGCTCCAGCTCGGGGATGCCCTTGCCCTGGTCCTCGGCGCGCACGCGCAGCAGCTTGCGCGGCGTCTGCACCGGGATGAGCTGGATGGTGCCGCCGCCGGCATAGGACACCTGGTTGCGCGCCAGCTCGCTGACGGCCGTCGCGACCTTCTGGCACTCGTAGCCGCGGCCGCCCAGGGCCTCGCACAGGGCGCGCGCCGCGAGCCGCGCCTGGCTGGCGTCCGCCTCCGTGCGCACCTGATACGTCGTGGGCCGCGCCTCCATGGGCGCGCTGGATGTCGCCAAGGGCTCGCGCGGGCCCAGGCCGCTGGGCACGGTGGGCGTCGCCAGCAGGCCCTTGAGCCGCGCGGACAGGTCCGGCCGTCGCGACGGGTCCACGAAGTGCCGCGTGGCCGGCTCCAGCGCCTCGATGACCCGGGGCAGCTCCGATGTGCCCAGCGTGTCCGCGTTCAACCGCAGCGGCTCCAGGGTCCCCCTCAGCACGAGCCTCGCGGCGGTCTCCGACATGAAGTGCTGGAGGACACCGAGCAGCTGCGAACTGGTCCCACCACGACTCACCACGGCTTGCTTGCCTCCAGCTTCATGCGCTTGCGAGCGAACACTTCCAGGCCACCCCCCTCGCGGTTGGACACGCGGACCTCGTCCGTCAGCCGCCGCACCGCCGCGCCGCCCTCGCCCAGGCTCTCCCCGGGCAGCGGCCCGGGCCGGCCCTCGCGGCCCAGGAAGAGGCGCTCCGGCTCCGTCATGCCCGGGCCCCTGTCCCGCGCGCGGATGCACAGCCAGGTGTCCTCGCGCCACAGCTCCACGGTGCCGCCCACCGGCGTGTGGCGCACCAGGTTGGTGGCCAGCTCGCTCACCACCACCGCCACCTCCGCGCTGGACGCCGCCGACAACCCCGACTCCCGCGCGAAGCGCCGGCTCAGCGAGGCGGCCACCACCGCGTCCACGGGGTGTCGGACGGACACCGACAGGTGCGGGTCCAGCGTGGCGGAGGCAGGCAGAGGCGACGGCAAAGGGCTCGTTCCCGGAGTAAATCCCTTGGGATTACGCGGGTATGAGGCAATGAATCCCGAAGCCTTGTAAAGAGGTTCACAATCCACCCATGGATTTGGCTTCCGTTCTCCGGAAGAGGTGTCTAGAATCCAGGGTTTTTGCTTTTTCGATTCCGCGCTTCACCGGCTTCGGCCAGGAAGCGCTGGGAATCCCCCACTCGGGCTCCTCGGCACGGGGCGCGGAGGACCCACGCGCCCCGAGGGAGCCTGCGAGCGGGAAGGCGACTCCGGGCTCAGCTGCCCTGGAGCAGTTGGACCTGGAGGTCCAGGCCCACGGCGAGCGTGGTGCCGCGAGGCAGCTCCACCCAGCTGCCGGGGCGTTGGAGGTGGCTGGCCACGACGACGGTGCGACGGCGACGGTGCGCGCCGACGGCGGGCTGACTCTCCGGGGTGCTCGCCGTCACGCCACAGGGCTCACACTCCGCTCCGCCCTCGAGGCGCGAGTAGTAGAGCGGCTCCTCGCCGCAGCGGCTCGCCACGAGCAGCAGCCCGTTGGTGGCCACCAGGTTGAGCGTGGAGGCGCGGGGGATGCCCAGCTCCAGGGAGCGCTTGACGACCTCGCGCGCGGTGTCCGCCAGCAGGCGCGCGGCGACGAGGGGCTCCAGGCGGGGATCATCAGTGCGGCCGACGTCGCGGAGCTGACGCAGGAAGAGCGCGAAGAGGACCTCGCTGTCGGTGCCGCCGCGCACCTGACGTTGGAGGTGTTCGGGGAGCGAGGCCATCAACGGCCCGCGCAGCTGGTCGAACCCGCTGATGGCGCCCTGATGGGCGAACAGCCACCGGCGCGAGCGGAACGGTTGGGTGTTCTCCTCAAGCGATGCCCCGAGGGGCAGCCGGCCCGCGTGGAACAGGAGCGCTTCGGACTCGGTGGGTGGAGCGAGCGACTGCAGCGAGGGCACCTCGTCCACGTCGGCGAGCCGCCGGAGGAGGACCTCGTCCTGGGCATACGCGCCCACCCCCATCGCGTTCGCACGAGGCTCCGTCTGGACGAGCACCTGCCCGGCGAGCCGGGAGAGCTCACACCTCAGCAGGTTCGGGTCGGACGTGAGGGCGGCGAGGACGACGGACATGAGGGAGAACTCCTTTGCTCCATAGATAATGACGTCCCCTCCCCCCCTCAAGCCAGCGGGCCCGTCCCCTTAACAGCCCGCTAAGTGCCTGAAATGGCTGGGGTTTACTTTGAACGAACATTGACACGTGAAAAGGAGGCTCCTAACCTCCGGGCGCTTCACCGACGGCCTCGGGCTTCGAGACCTTCACCGGAGATGGAATGTCGGACGACATCGCAATCGGCATCGACCTCGGCACGTCGTATTCGTGCGTGTCGGTGGTCCAGGACGGGCAGCCCATCGTCATCCCCAACGAGTGGGGTGAGACGACGCATGCCTCCTGCGTGTCCTTCCTCGAGGACGGCTCGGTGCTGGTGGGCAATGCCGCCAAGAAGAACATCATCACCAGCCCCGAGACGACGGTGTACTCGGCGAAGCGGCTCATCGGCCGGTACTACTTCTCCGATGAGGTGAAGAAGGCCCAGGCGGTGATGCCCTACCGGATTGTCGAGGGCGAGAACAACTCGGTGCGCATCGGCGTGCGCGAGCGCGCGTACTCGCTGCCGGAGATCTCCGCGCTGGTGCTCAAGGAGATGAAGGCCGTCGCGGAGACGTACCTGGGCCGCGAGGTGACGAAGGCCGTCGTCACCGTCCCCGCGTACTTCAACGACAACCAGCGTCAGGCGACCAAGGACGCGGGCCGCATCGCGGGGCTGGAGGTGCTGCGCATCCTCAACGAGCCCACCGCGGCGGCGCTCGCGTACGGGTTCGGACGGGACGTCAACCAGCGCGTCGTCGTCTACGACCTGGGCGGCGGCACGTTCGACGTGTCCATCCTGGAGATCGGCAAGGACGTCTTCGAGGTGCTGGCGACGGCGGGCGACACGTACCTGGGCGGCGACGACTTCGACGACCGCATCATGACGTACCTGGCGGACGACTTCCTGAACAAGACGCGGCTGGACTTGCGACAGAACAAGTTCTGCCTGCAGATGCTCAAGGAGGCTGCGGAGAAGGCGAAGATCGACGTGGGGCAGACGGGCTCGGCGGACATCCTCTGCCAGGGCATCTGCCAGGACGCGCAGGGCAACGTGATGGACCTGCGCAACACGCTCAACCAGGACCAGTTCAACAAGATGGTGATGGACCTGGTGCAGCGCACGTTCAAGGTCTGCGACGAGGCGCTGCAGAGCGCGCGGCTGACGGCGGCGGACATCGACGCGGTCATCCTGGTGGGTGGGCCCACGCGGCTGCCCATCATCCGCAACTCGGTGAAGCACTACTTCCAGAGGGCGCCGCTGGAGGGAGTCAATCCCGACCAGGTCGTGGCGATGGGCGCCGCGCTGCAGTCGCACGCGCTGCTCGACAGCAAGACGGAGACGTTCCTGGTGGACGTCACGCCGCTGACGCTGCGTATCGGCACGGTGGGTGGGTACACCGAGAAGATCATCGACAAGAACACGCCGGTGCCCATCGACCGCTCGAAGGCGTTCACCACCAGCCGTGACGGGCAGGAGAAGGTGAAGATCCGCGTGTACCAGGGCGAGTCCAACCGGGCCGACGAGTGCGAGATGCTCGGCGAGTTCGAGTTCGCGGGCTTCCGCATCGGGTATCGCGGCGAGGTGAAGATCGAGGTCACCTTCGAGATCAACACCGACGGCCTGGTGAACGTGTCCGCGTGCGACACGGAGACGGGTCAGAAGACGTCGACGACGATCACGCTGTCCTCGGGCATGTCCGAGGCGGACATCCAGAAGTCCATCCAGACGAACCGCAGCACCCGGCTGGCTGGGCACAACTCCGACCTGCCCGCCGTGGCCCAGTAGACGAGCGCGATGTCCGAGCCTACCGATCCCAGCTCCGGCAAGCCGCCGGGAAGCCCGCCCGGGACACCGGCGGCTGCCTCGCGACCGGCCATTCCGCGGATGACGGCGGCCTCGCCGGTACCGCCCACGCCCGCCCCCGTGGCGAAGCCTCCGGAGGCGGCGCCTCCTCGCGCCCCGGTGCCCCCGGCCGCGAAGCCTCCGGGTGTCGCGGCGCCCGCCGTGCCCCAGTCCCAGCGGCCCACGGTGTCCATCCCCGCCGTCACCGCGCCGGTGCCACAGCAGACGAGTGCCACGGGGCTCCCCACCGTGGGCGCGCCCGCGTCCACGACGCCCACGGGTGCCCGGCCCACCGTGGCCGCGATGCCGGCCGTCGGAGCGCAGCCCGCGCGCCCGGCCACGCCCCCTGCCCCGGGCGTTCCCCCCACTGCGCCCCGCATCCCGGGCGTCGCGGCCATGACACCGGCGCCCGTCACTCCACCTCGCGCTCCGGGAGCTGGCCCCGCCTCCACCACGGGTGCCGTGCCGACAGTCGCGCCTGCTGGCGTGCCCCGTGCCCCGACGGGCACTCCGCAGACACCCGCACCCGTGGCTCCTCCTCGCCCGCCGGGTGCCGTGCCGACGGTGGCGCCCGCCGGCGTGCCGCGTGCCCCGGTCGGCACTCCGCAGACACCCGCGCCCATCGCGCCTCCTCGCGCGCCTGGCATCGCGACGGGTGCCGTGCCGACGGTAGCGCCCGCGAGTGTGCCCCGTGCCCCGGCGGGCACTCCGCCGACACCCGCACCTGTCGCGGCGTTGATCCCCCCGCCTCCGCCCGTCCAGGCCGCGGGCTCGAATCCCGGAGCCATCGTTCCGCCGCCTCCGCCCGTCGCGGCCGGAATGCCTCCGCCGCCACCAGGCTCGGGCCTCGCGCCGAGGGCGACTCCAGTCGGACTGACGCCACCTCCACCTCCCGGCTCGGGCCCCGCGCCAAGGGCGACTCCGGTCGGACTGACGCCTCCTCCACCTCCCGGCTCGGCCCCCGCGTCGAGGGGAACTCCCGTGGGACTGACGCCTCCGCCGCCCCCCGGCTCGGGCCCCGCCCCCCGAGGGACCCCGGTTGGCCTGACGCCACCGACGCCCGCCCCCGTCGTGGGAGCACCTCGCGCGGCGCCCGCGAACCGTCCTCCCTCGGGAGCCGTTCCCGCCATCTCTCCCGTCGTTCCGCCCATCGCGCCCGCGGTGCCGTCCATCGCGCCGGCCACGGGCGCCCCCTCGGTGCCCTCCATCGCGCCGGCCACGGGCGCATCCTCGGTGCCTCCCATCGCTCCGGCCACGGGCGCACCCACGGTGCCCTCCATCGCGCCCGCGACGGGCATCCCCGCCGCGCCGCGCGGTCCGGCCCTGACGCCGCGCCCGCCTCCGACGCTCGCCGTGGGCCAGCTCGCCCCTCCACCGCCCCCGCCCTCGGTGCCCGTGCATCGCCCCGGCGCCCGGCCCACCATGTCGTTGCCGGCCATCGCGCCGTCGGACCTCGCGCCCCGGCCTCCCGTCCCGGGCATCCCGCCGGTCGCCGCTCCGCGCGTGCCCGCGGTCAGCCCCATCACCCCGGCCATCCCGTCCGTGGCGCCAATGACGCCGCCACCTCCACCGCCGGGCGCGCTGTCACCCCCGCCGCCTCCGAGCGCCGCCAAGGGCCCCGGGCTCGACGGGCAACAGCTCGCGGACCTCGCGTCACGCTGCGCGAAGCTCGAGCAGCTCGACTACTTCGAGGTGCTCCTGCTGGAGCGCACGGCCACGCCCTCGGACATCAAGAAGGCGTTCTACCGGGAGAGCCGCACCTACCACCCGGACCGCTTCTTCCACATCACGGACAAGCAGCTCAAGGAGCAGGTCCACGAGCTCTACAAGCGCGTCACCGAGGCCTACTACGTCCTGCGCGACGACACGAAGCGCAAGAAGTACGTCTCCGACGTGACGGGCCCCGAGCGCGCCCAGAAGCTGCGCTACACCGACGCCTCCGAGGCGGAGACGAAGGCCGCCGCCAAGAAGGAGCAGGAAGAACAGATCGGCACCCACCCCAAGGGCCGCCAGTTCTACCAGCAGGCGCAGAAGGACATCGACGCGGGCAACTGGTCCGCCGCCGAGCGCAACCTCAAGATGGCCCTCACCTACGAGCCCTCCAATCCGCGCTACAAGGAGAACCTCGCCGAGGCCCAGAAGCGCCTCCAGGAAGAAGCCAAGGGCAAGGGCGACTCGTTCAAGATCCGCTGACGCCCCGCGCCCCGACTCCCCATGGTCATCGACCTCGTCATCCTGGGCCTGGTGCTGTTCTTCGGCATGATCGGCGCCTTCACCGGCGCCTCGCGCCAGGTCGCCCACTGGGTGGGGCTCGCGCTGGGGTACTTCACGTCCCGCAAGCTGGGGCCGCTGCTCGCGCCCCGGTTCGCCGAGGCCGTGGATGGCCCGCTCGTCGTGGGCCTGGTGCTGGGCACCGCGCTCCTCTTCGTATGCGTCTGGCTGACGGTGCGCTACGCCCTCGGAGCGCTGCTCGCGCGCTTCCTCGCCACCGGCAAGGACAACGAGGACCGGAGCATCGACCGCTTCCTGGGCTTCGTCCTCGGCGCGGCCAAGTCGGCGGCCTTCGCCTGGTTCGTCCTCAGCGCCATGGCCTTCTTCGAGCAGCACGTGGTCATCGCCGGCAAGCGCCTGGGCATCTCCCCCAAGGACTCGCTCGCGGTGTCCGCCGCGCGCCGCTACAACCTCTTCGAGATGAGCCAGTTCGCCCCCATGGACGACATGGTGGCGGTGGCCCGCGCCAGCACGGACCCCGAGCGCGCCCCGAAGCTCAAGAACGACCCGGCCTACAAGGCCCTGCGCAAGGACCCGCGCTTCCAGCGCCTGCTCCAGGATGACCAGGTGAAGCAGGCGCTCGCCCGGGGCGACACCGCCGCGCTCCTGCGCAACGACCTGGTCCTCCAGCTCATCCAGGACCCGGACATCGCCGCGAGGCTGGGCGCCGCCGCCCAGGCCTCGGAGCGTGACGCGGACGTCACACGTTGAGCTCCACGGCGTCCAGCGTCGCCAGCCTCGGGCGCACGTAGTCCGCGTCCACCTTCACCTGTCGACGCTTCCGCTCGGGGGCCTCGAACATGATGTCCGCCATCACGTGCTCCAGGATGGAGCGCAACCCTCGCGCCCCCAGCCCGCGCGCCACCGAGTAGTGCACCACCTCGCGCAGCGCCCCGTCGTCGAAGTCCAGCTCCAGCTCGTCCATGGCGAGCAGCTCCCGGAACTCGCGGATGATGGAGTCCGGCGGCTCGGTGAGCACGCGGATGAGATCCGCCTCGCCCAACAAATCCAGCTGCACCACCACCGGCAGGCGCCCGAGGAACTCCGCCAGCATGCCGAACTCCACCAGCTGCTTGGTGCCGATGCGCTTCTTCGCGCGCCGGAAGCTCTCGTCGGCGCCGAAGCCCAGGGGCCTGCCGCCGCCGGGCTCGTCCCCGTAGTCGTGCAGGTCGCTGAACGTGCCCGCGCAGATGAAGAGGATGTCCCGGGTGTCCACCTGGACGAAGTCACTCTTGTTCCACGCTTGTGTGACATTCAGGGGGACATAGACCTCGCGCCCCTCCAGCAGCTTGAGCAGGCCCTGCTGGACGCCCTCGCCGCCGATGTCGCGGCTGCCCGCGCCGTTGCGGGCCCCCTGTGAGCGCCGGGCGATCTTGTCCACCTCGTCCACGAAGATGATGCCCCGCTGCGTGTCCTCGACGGAGTGGTTCGCCTTGAGGAGCAGGTCGGAGATCATCACCTCCACGTCCTTGCCGTAGTAGCCGGCCTCCGTGTACTCGGTGGCGTCCACCGTGGTGAACGGGACGTGGAGGATGTCCGCCAGGTTGCGGGCGATGTGGGTCTTCCCGCTCCCCGTGGGGCCGATGAGCAGGATGTTGGATTTCTTGATGAGGGACTGTCGGCGCAAGCGCCGGGCCTGCACCCGCTTGAGGTGGTTGTGGGCGGCGATGGCCACCGCGCGCTTGGCGGCGTCCTGGCCGATGACGTACCGGTCCAGTCGCTCATAGATTTCCCGAGGGGTCAGCGGCGCTTCTTCCCTGCGTGCGGACGACTCCATGTACCCTTCCCTTCTATCCACGCGTCCTCCCGACACTTCGGACAAAGGGTAGGAATCGGATGGAAGGTCCGCCCGCCAGGACAGGGGCCCCGGAAGGACGCCTGCCCGCCAGCTCGCCCCACTTTCAGGCGGCTGTTGAATGCCGGGGGGCTTTCCTATAGTTCCCGCGCCCCTCCACAGTTGCCTGGAGTCCACCCCCTCTCTTCCCAGGGAGCCTCGAACCGCCGATGCCCGCAAACGCCCCTCCGCACCGCTGGACCCTCGCTGACGCGCACGAGCTCTATGGAATCCGGAACTGGGGCTCGCCCTACTTCGGCATCAACGACAAGGGACACGTCTGCGTCCACCCGGACGGGCCCCAGGCCCCCAGCATGGACCTGAAGGACCTGGTGGACGAAGTGCGCCGCCGCGGCATCGGTCTGCCGCTGCTCTTGCGCTTCACGGACGTGCTGCGCCACCGCGTCGTCCACCTCAACGAGGCCTTCCGCAAGGCCATGACCGACCAGGGCTTCAAGGGCGGCTACCGGGGCGTCTACCCCATCAAGGTGAACCAGCACCGCTACGTGGTGGAGACCATCATCGAGGCGGGCAAGGGCTACAACTACGGCCTGGAGGCCGGCAGCAAGCCCGAGCTGATGGCGGTGATGGCGCTGCTGGAGAACGAGGACGCGCTCGTCATCTGCAACGGCTACAAGGACGAGGAGTACATCGAGACGGCGCTCTTCTATTCGCGCCTGGGCCGCAACGTCATCCTCGTGGTGGAGAAGCCCAGCGAGCTGCCCCTCATCGCCGAGGTGGCGCGTCGCACGGGCATCACCCCGCGGCTGGGCATGCGCGTGAAGCTGTCCACGCGCGGCGCCGGCAAGTGGGAGGCCAGCGGCGGAGACCGCTCCAAGTTCGGCCTGTCCTCCTCCGAGCTGATGACCTGCATCGCCTTCATGAAGGACACGGGCCTCTTGCCCGCGTTCGAGCTCTTGCACTTCCACCTGGGGAGCCAGATCTCCAACATCCGCAACGTGAAGAACGCGCTGCGCGAGGTGGGCTGCTTCTACGTGGAGGTGGCGCGGCAGGGCGCGCCGCTGAAGTACCTGGACGTGGGCGGCGGCCTGGGCGTGGACTACGACGGCTCCCAGACGAACTTCGCCTCCTCCATGAACTACACCACGGAGGAGTACGCCAACGACGTGGTGTTCGGCGTGATGGAGGCGTGTGACCGCGCGGGCGTGCCGCACCCGACGCTCGTCTCCGAGTCGGGCCGCGCCGTCGTCGCGCACCACGCGGTGCTGGTGGTGGACGTGCTGGGCACCAGCGAGTTCGACCCGGCGCACGTGCCGGACAAGGTGGACGACAAGGCGCCCTCCGTGGTGCGCAACCTCCTGTCCACCTTCCGCGAGGTGACGAACAAGAACCTGCTGGAGGCGTGGCACGACGCGCAGGACGCCAAGGAGGAGAGCCTCACCCTCTTCTCGTTGGGTCACCTGTCGCTCGAGCAGCGCGTGGCGGCCGAGAACATCTACTGGGCCACCTGCCACAAGATCATGCGCATCGCGAAGGAGGCGGGCGAGATTCCCGAGGAGCTCGAGTCGCTGGAGAAGGCGCTGAGCGACACGTACTTCTGCAACTTCTCCGTGTTCCAGTCGCTGCCGGACTCGTGGGCCATCGACCAGCTGTTCCCGATGATGCCCATCCACCGTCTGGCGGAGAAGCCCACGCGCCGCGCGACGCTGGCGGACATCACCTGCGACTCCGACGGGAAGATCGAGCACTTCATCGACAAGCGCGAGGTGAAGGACGCGCTGGAGCTGCACGCGCTCAACGACGACGACTACTACCTGGGCATCTTCCTGGTGGGCGCGTACCAGGAGATCCTGGGCGACCTGCACAACCTCTTCGGTGACACGCACACCGTGCAGGTGTCGCTGGCGCCCAACGGGGGCTACCTGATCGACCACGTCGTCGCGGGCGACACGGTGACGGAGGTGCTCAACTACGTCAGCTACAACAAGGACGACCTGGTCGCCCGGCTGCGCAAGTTCACGGAGATGGCCCTGCGCCAGGGCCGCATCTCCCTGGACGAGTCGCGCACCCTGCTGCGCATGTACGAGGACGGCCTGTCCGGCTACACGTACCTGGAGCGCGGCGTGGACGCGAGCTTCGCGGGCAGCGCCAGCCAGCTGCGCCTGGTGCCGCAGCCGGACGCCACCCGGCCTCCGGTGTCGCCCTCGGGCACCTGACGTCTCTGCTGGAACCAGCGCTCGAAGCACCCACGCCCTCCGCCGCGAAAGCGCCGGGGGGCGTGGTGTTTCCAACACCGCCTCAGTAGCTGGCGATGGCCGTCTCGCCCGAGCCGAACGCCATGGGCGCATCCGCGAAGGCCACGTCCGAGGCACGGGCCTTGAGGCGCTGGAGCGCGGCCTTCTGCAGCTCGCCTCGGGCGATGAGCGACTCGAAGTCGAACGGCGCGAGCCGCGCGTCCTTCCGCTGCAGTCGCGCCAGCGTGGCCCACAAGGACAGGCGTCCCTCGGTCGCGGTGCTCAGCCCCTCCAGTTCCACCAGCCGGCTCAGCGGCGAGTAGCGCACCCAGGAGCCGTTGAGCTTCAACCGGGCGGCCTTCTCCACCACCCACGCGACGCGGGACTTGAGGGGGTCTCTTCGCAGCTCCAGCGCGCGCATCACCGCCTCGAGCGTGCGCTGGTCCTCGCGCAGCTCCGGGACGAGCGTGGCCAGGAAGTGGCCCACGAGGTTGCTGTGGTTCTCCGACTCGGTGCGCCGGGCCAGCTCGATGCCGGCCACGGAGCCCGCGTGGTGGTCGTTGAGGTAGATGCCCAGGCGCTTCGCGTCCATGCCGCTCTCCGGGTTGGAGGTGCCGTCGCGAAGGTTCTTCATGACGAAGCCTCCTGGCAGCGAAGGCCAGGAGGCTCCCGTGCACACCGAGCGGGCGGGCGCGTCAGTCCGGGTAGCTGAACGTCATGGGCAGCTTCAGCTCCGGGTGGAGGCTGCGCGCCACCGGACACTCGCGGCCCACCTGCTCCAGACGGGCGCGGTGCTCGGCGGACAGGCCCGCGGGCATCTGCAGGTCCACGACGAGCTCACCGATGCGGCGCGGCGGCGGCGTCATGCGCTTCTCCACGCGGCCGCGGACCTCGCCCAGGGAGATGCCCTCGCGCGAGGCGAACAGGTGCATCGTCGTCACCGCGCAGGCCAGCAGCGCGGCGCCCACCAGGTCCGTGGGGGAGAAGCTGCCGCCGGTGCCGCCGTTGTCCCGGGGGGCCTCCGTCGCCATCCCGGTGGCGGACGGGCCATGGGTGAGCTGCGTCTTGAACTGGGGGTGGCTGACCAGGGTCATCACCACGCCGGTGGCGGGGGGCTGTTGCTGGCTCATGTCGGTCTCTCCTCGGGCCGGGTGACTTCGGGGCGCACCACTCAAGGGGCGCTCCAGCAACGTCATCATCCACGGCGCGGGGGAGGCCGCCTACTTGTTCCGCTTGCCACGACGCGCGGACTTCGGCGCCGGGGCGGACGCGCTCAGCAGCCGCTCCCGCACGGCCTCGGGGGGCAGGTCCCCGGTGTCCGCCACCACACAGGAGACGTACGCCAGCTCCGCGAGGGCCCGGCGGGCGCGCTCGCGCTCGGCGGCGTCCTTGGAGCCCAGCGCCTCCGAGGCCGCGGCCACGTAGCTGCTGGCGAGCGACTCGAAGAGGTACACCCGGTTCTCGATGTTCGATTCGGATTTCTTGGCCATGGGCCGGGCACTCTAGGCCCGCGCGGCCAGGGGCAGCGAGTCGGGAGGCGGCGAGCCCTTCAGCTCTGTCATCGCCAGACGGTCCAGCGTGGTGGAGCGGTACACATCCAACATCCGCTGCTGGCCCAGCTTCCACACGCCGTACATGGTGCAGCTTCCGGTGGCCCGGCAGCCGTCATGCTGTGTGTCCTGGCAGACGTTGACGTTGACGGGGCCTTCCACCGCCTCGATGACATCCAGGAACGTCACCTCGCGCGCGGGCCGCGCCAGCGCGTAGCCACCGTGGGCGCCCCGGGTGGAGCGCACGAGCTTGCGGGAGACGAGGACCTTGAGGATCTTGGCGAGGAAGTCCTCGGGCACATCCATGCGCCGGGCAATCTCCCGGAAGGGGACCATTCGCTCCAGCGGCTGAGAGGCCAGGAAGGTCATGGCCCTCAGTCCGTATTCAATCTTCCGGGAGATCTGGAGTGGATGCTGCGGCATCGCCGCCCTTGACGTGGCTCGTGGTTTGAAGAAGAGCCTAGGTCGCGACAGTGCGGCTTTCAACCGCTCGCCCTTGGAGACCGATGTGATCGACCTGCACTCCCACACCACCGCCAGCGACGGGCAGTACTCGCCCACGCAGTTGCTCGAGCGCGCCCGGGCCGCGGGCGTGACGGTGTTGGCGGTGACGGACCACGACACGGTGGCGGGGCTCGCCGAGGCGAAGGCCGCCGCGCTCGCCAACGGCGTGGAGCTGGTGCCCGGCATCGAAATCTCCGCCTTCGTGCTCGGCCGCGAGGTCCACATCCTCGGTCACTTCGTGAGGCCGGAGGACGAGGACCTCGCGCGCTTCGCGCAGCGGCTGCGCGGTGAGCGCGAGCAGCGGATGGAGGCGATGGTCGCGAGGATGCAGCAGCTGGGCTTCCCCGTGCGCATGGAGCACGTGCGCGCCATCGCGGGGGACGCGCAGCTGGGGCGGCCGCACCTGGCGCGCGTGTTGGTGGACCAGGGTTGGGCGGTGGACATGAAGGCCGCGTTCGACCGGTTCCTGGGGACGCGGGGCATGGCGTGGGTGGAGCGCTTCAAGCTGGACGGCGCGGACGCCATCCGCCTCATCCGCAAGGCGGGCGGGACGGCGACGCTGGCGCACCCGGGCTCGTCGAAGGTGGAGCGCATGGAGCTGCGCGAGCTGGTGAAGGCGGGCCTCGCGGGGCTGGAGGTGCTGCACGCGGACCACAACCCGGCGCTGAAGCAGAAGTACCTGGCGCTGGCGAAGGAGCACGACCTGGTGCCGACGTCGGGCAGCGACTTCCACGGCGAGGCGGTGTCCGCCGACCACAAGCTGGGCAGCGCGGCCATGCCGCCGGAGCTGTTCGCGAAGCTGCGCTCGCGCGCCACGGCGTGAGCCCTCGGGCTGGGGCGACGCTCGCTCGCGCGCCTGGGCCAGCCCTGGGGACGACGTCCCACCCCACCCTGTCTCCGCACCATTGCCACGGGCCGGACGGAGTCCACCGACGGCGGTCGACGGGGAGCAGGCACATGGCGTTCATCGGCAAATCCAAGGGCAACGGCAATGGCAACGGGCACGGCAAGCAACCGGCGCGCAAGCCGAACATCCTGGTCATCTGGGGCGACGACATTGGGCTGTGGAACATCAGCGCCTACAACCAGGGGATGATGGGCTACCGCACGCCCAACATCGACCGCATCGCGCGCGAGGGCGCGATGATGACGGACTACTACGGGCAGCAGAGCTGCACCGCGGGCCGCGCCGCCTTCATCACCGGCATGAACCCGCTGCGCACGGGCCTCACCACCATCGGCATGCCGGGCGCGGACTACGGCCTCCAGGACTCGGACCCGACCATCGCGGAGCTGCTCAAGCCGCAGGGCTACGTGTGTGGCCAGTTCGGCAAGAACCACCTGGGAGACTCGAACCGCTACCTGCCCACGGTGCACGGCTTCGACGAGTTCCACGGCAACCTCTACCACCTCAACGCGGAGAACGAGCCCGAGTGCCCCGACTACCCGAAGGACCCGGCGTTCAAGGAGCGCTTCGGTCCGCGCGGCGTGCTGCACACCTGGGCCACGGACCGGGATGACCCGACGGAGGACCCTCGCTGGGGCCGCGTGGGCCGCCAGAAGATCGAGGACACGGGCCCGCTCACCAAGAAGCGCATGGAGACGGTGGACGAGGAGTTCCTCAAGTCCTCGCTGTCCTTCATGGAGCGCGCGGCGAAGGACAACAAGCCGTTCTTCCTCTGGCACAACACGACGCGCACCCACGTGTGGACGTTCCTCCAGGAGAAGTACCGCAACAAGACGGGCAAGGGGCTCTACGCGGACGCGATGACGGAGCTGGACGACCACGTGGGCGTGCTGCTCGCGAAGCTGGAGGAACTGGGCATCGCGGACAACACCATCGTCGTGTTCTCCACCGACAACGGCGTGCAGAAGATGGGCTGGCCGGACGGCGGCAACGCGCCCTTCCGGGGTGAGAAGGGCTCCACGTGGGAGGGCGGCGTGCGCGTGCCCTGCGTGGTGCGTTGGCCGGGCGTCATCGAGCCGGGCACCGTCATCAACGACATCTTCGCCCACGAGGACTGGATGCCCACCCTCGTCGCGGCGGCGGGCGGCCCCGAGGACCTGGTGGAGAAGTGCAAGGCGGGACACACCGTGGGCAAGAAGAAGTTCCGCGTCCACCTGGACGGGTATGACCAGCGCGGGCTGCTCGCGGGCAAGGAGCCGGGTCGGCGGCACGAGTTCATCTACGTGCTCGACAGCGGCAACATCGCGGCGGTGCGCTACGACGACTGGAAGGTCATCTTCGCCTACCAGGACGGCCGGGGCCCGGACATGTGGTTCAGCGGCAAGCGCTTCAATCCGGCGTGGCCCTACCTCATCAACCTGCGCTCGGACCCGTTCGAGGAGGGGCTCTTCTCCGGCATGTACACGAGCTGGTACGGCGAGCGCATGTTCCTCTTCGTCCCGGCCCAGGGCCTGGTGAAGAAGTTCGCCGAGAGCCTCATCGACTACATCCCGAGCCAGGCCCCGGGCAGCCTCACCATCGGCAACTTGAAGGACCGGGTGAAGGAGAAGATCAAGGAGACCCAGCGCGACGACCGTTCCGAGGTCGGCGACCAGGTGATGTCGCTCGCCAACGAAGTGGAGCAGGCGCTGCATCGCTTCCAGCAGAGCCACGTCTGAGCGGACGCTCGACCTGAGGGCCCGTGGAGCCACCGTGCTTCACGGGCCCTCGCGTCGTCCTCGCTCGCGATTTCCGACAGGCCCGGAGTTCGACGGTGCCGGCATGCGCTGGCACGATGCGCCGATGGCGAAACGACCCGAGCGAGACATCGAGAAGACGTACCCGCGAGCGCAGTTCGTCGCGAAGCTGCGCCGGCTGGCGGACGCGCTGGAGAAGGGCAAGGCGTTCAGCATCCAGGTGGCCGGCGAGCGGCTGCACGTGCCCGCCGACGCGTACTTCAGCGTCGAGCACGAGCGCGAGGGTGCGGTGGACGAGCTGGAGCTCCAGGTCCGCTGGAAGCGCGAGTAGCCCTCAGCTGCGCGTCGTCTTGAAGCGGGTGGTGACGGTGGTGAGCCCCTCCGCCACCGCCTGCAGGTCCTGCGCGATGCGGGTGGTGCGCCCGGTGGCGTCCACGCCCTGCTTCACCAGCTCCGCCACGTTGCGCGCGCCCTGCACGGCCTGCTCGCTCGACTGACGCTGCTGCCGCGTCGCAATCGTAATCTGGCGCGCGGCCTCGCTCGTCCCACGCGCCAGCTCCACGATGCGCTGGAACACCGAGGACGCCTGCTCCGCGACCTCGACGCCGCGATCACTCGTCGCCATGCCCACCCGGGCCTTCGACGCGGCCTCTTCACCCGAGTCCTGCACCTTCTCGACGATGCGGCCGATGTCGCGCGCGGACACAGACACGTTCTCCGCCAGCTTGCGCATCTCCGCGGCCACCAGCGAGAAGCCCCGACCCACCTCGCCCGCCTTGGTGCCCTCCAGCGCGGCGTTGAGCGCGAGCAGGTCCGAGCGCTCCGCCACCTGATTGATGACGTGGGCGATCTTCGACACCTGCTGCAGGTCCTGGTTGAGGCCGACGATGGCGTCCGCCACGCCCTTGGACTCGGTGCGGATGTCGTTGATGCCCGCCACCACCTGCGCGACCACGGCCATCGCCTCAGCCACCGCCTCGTGGGTGCGCCGGGCGCTCGACTCCACCACCTCCGTGGAGGAGGAGATCTGCTCGGCCGTGCGGCTCAGCTCCTCGAACGTCGCGGCGATCTGCTGCGCATAGGCCGCCTGCTGGCTGATGACGTGCTCCTGGTCCGCGGACGCGCCCAACAACCCCCGCGATGCGCCGGAGAGCTGCTCGGTGCGCGACACCAGCTCCAGCACCGTGATGCGCAGCGTGCCGAGCATCTTGTTGAAGGACTCCGCCATCAGCCGGACCTCGCCCGTCGCGGGCACGTCCAGCTCCATGCGCGACACGTCGCCGCGCGCCACGTCCCGCACCACCTCCGTCACCTGCGACACCGGGTCGACGATGGTCCGACTGATGAGCACCGCCAAGAGGAGCCCCAGGCCCAGCGCGCCCACCAGCCCCACCACCACCGAGCCCTTGAGGTCCGTGACGGACGCCGCCGCCTCGTCCAGGCCCAGGCCCACGACATAGGTCCGCTCGCCGCTCGCGCAGCGCAGCGACACCTCGCGCAGGCCGATGAGCGACGTGACACAACCCTCGCGCACCCGGACCGTCGGGCCGCGCGCGTGCTCCGGCAGACGTGCCAGCGACTCGTACACGGGGCGACCGTCCGGGCCGAGCAGCCCCTGGTAGCTCACCGTGAAGCCCGCGTCGCCGTTGGCGTCACGCGCCTCCACCCGCGCGAGCACGGTCTCCAGCCGCGCCTGGGCCTCCTGCGAGCCATCCCACTGGAGCACCGCCGGATGCTGCGCCACCAGCGAGCCCAGCACCCGGGCGCGCTTCTGGAGCAAGTCGACCGACACCTCATGCTGTCGGGCGGAGAAGTTCCAGATGCACAGGCCCATCACCGTGAGGCAAGGCACCAGCACCGCGATGGCCACCTGCATCCGCAAGCCGAGCCGGCCCCACATGCCCTCTTCCTCTCCCCAAGTGCAGCGCTGATCGCCCGCCAGCGCGGGCCGCACGACGGTAGGCGTCCGTCCCCGGGAGCGTCAAACACGCCCCCGCCCAGGGACACCCGAGGAGACATCCGCCAGCCCCCTGCCTGGCCCGGCCGGGACAAGCCGCGCTTTTCGTCGTCATCTCAAGGGGTTGCGGCGCCGAGCAGGGGACTTTCCCTTTGACATGCGTCAGCCGGTGTCATTAGGTTCCGCGCGCGATGACTCCCTCTCCCCTCTCGCCCTATCTGCCCCTGGCGGTGGTGCTGCTGCTTGCCGGCATCATGGGCGTCGCGATTCCTTTCATCACGGCGCGGCTGGGCCCCAAGCGCCCGAGCGCCATCAAGTCGACCGCCTTCGAGGCTGGCTCCGAGTCGAGCGGCCCGGCACGTCAGCGGTTCGCGGTGAAGTTCTACGTCGTCGCGCTGTTGTTCATCGTGTTCGACGTGGAAGCCGTGTTCATGTACCCCTGGGCGGTGAACTTCCAGGCGCTCGGTTGGTTCGGGTACATGGAGATGCTCGTCTTCGCGGTGACCCTCGTGGTGGGCCTCATCTACGTGTGGAAGAAGGGCGCCCTGGATTGGGAGAGCTGAACCATCATGGCTGATGCAGACATCGCTCCAGTGCTGACGACCCGCCGCGACGAGGCCATGGGCTTCTTCCAGCGGATGGTCTCCAAGGGCCTGGGTTGGGCCCGTAAGTACTCGCTGTTCACCTACCCGTACGCCACCGCCTGCTGCGGCATGGAGTACATGTCCGTGGCGGCCAGCCGTCACGACATCGCGCGCTTCGGCGCGGAGTTCCCGCGCTTCTCCCCCCGGCAGGCAGACCTGCTGATGGTGGTGGGCACCATCAACCTGAAGCAGGCGCCCATCCTCAAGCGCGTGTACGAGCAGATGACCGAGCCCAAGTGGGTCGTGTCGTTCGGCGTGTGCGCGTCCTCGGGCGGCTTCTACGACAACTACGCGGTGCTCCAGGGCATCGACCGCATCCTCCCGGTGGATGTCTACATCCCCGGTTGCCCGCCCCGCCCGGAGCAGGTGCTGGACGGTCTCATGCTGCTGCAGGACAAGATCGCCAACCAGGTCCACCGCATCGCCGACCGCGAGCAGCCCAACCCCACCGCGGCCCGGCACGACCTGCTCATCTCCATGGGCAAGTAGTCCACACGGAAGTCCACGAAGTGCTCCCGGGGCCCCGCGTGCCACCCTCTCGAAGGGCGGCGTCGGGGCCCCTGGTGTTTCCGGGCGCCGCTCACCAGCGGTGGTACGCGGGGTGGCCCTCCTTCACCGCGACGAAGGTGCCCCGGCACAGCGCCGTCACCTTGCCGCCCGCGATGAGGGTGCCTTCAATCACCGCGCGGTCGCCCTTGATTTCGACGGGCTTCGCCTCCAGCCGCACCGGCCCCGTCATCGGCGTGGGGCGCTTGAGGGTGATGGTGTAGTCGGCGGTGACGGTGCACGGCGGGGACTCCGCGCCCTGCGCCTTCATCAGGTGGTACGCCGCCGTCCAGTTGCAGTGACAGTCCAGCAGCGCGCCGATGATTCCGCCGTTGAGCACCCCGGGGAAGGCCTGGTGGTGCTCGGAGGGCGTCCACTCGGCGACGACCAGCTCACCCTCCGCGCGGCTGCGGATGCGCAGGCCCTGGGCGTTGGCCGGGCCGCAACCGAAGCAGCTGTTGTGGGGGGCGTACTGTTCCTGAAGGGACGGGGTGTCTGGGGTCGTCGACATGGCCCGCCACCTTACGCGACTCCCCTGCCCCCGTCCGTCCCTGCACCGCGTCCAGCCACGCCTCCAACGCCAGCGCGTCCAGGCCCTCACAGTCGCCCGTGCAGGCGCGCAGCATGGAGCCATCCGCGCGAGGACGGTCCACCCACCAGCGCTGCCCGTCGTAGGCGCCCCGGTCCTTCTCCAGCACCACCGCCGTGTGCGCGGTGTCGCTCAACTCCACCACGCCGTCCGGACGGATGCGGTACGCGTCGAACGCGCGCGGAGCCCCGGGCCAGTGCCCCTCATCGAAGACCTCTGGCGACACGTGCGTGAAGCCCGTCTCGGCGTACAGCGAGAGCGGCGGCACCGTCTCCCCACGAAGCAACGGCCCGAGCGACACGCCATCCGCGCCGTGCAGCGCGGGCAGGCCCGACAGCTCCAGCAGCGTGGGGCCCACGTCGACCAGGCGCACCAGCGAGCCCAGCGTGGCCGGCGCCGCGCCTCGACCTCCGGCGGGCTTCACCGCGAACAGGATGCGGTTCTCCAGCTCCGACAGCCGGGCCCCGTGCACGGGCGTGGCGCCAGCGAGGTCTGGACGGTCCTCGTGGAAGCTCTCGCCGTGGTCCGACACCAGGACGATGAGCGCGTCGTCGTAGCGGCCCGAGCGGCGCAGCGCCTCCAGCATCAGCCCCACCTGCGCGTCCGCCTGGGCAATCAGCTCGTCGTAGAGCGCCTCCGCGCCCTCGCGGCTCCAGCTCCCCTTGGCCCCCGGTGACACGGGCGCGAAGTGCATGCGCAGCCGCCGCTCCAGCGGCTCGGACGCGGACACGAAGCGCCGGTAGAACGGGTGCACCGGGTCGCCCGGGAAGTGCGCGGCGGTGGCGTGGAAGGCGAACAGCGTGGGCCCCTGCCCCGCCTCCTCGAGCAGCCGGGACGTCAGCCGCTCCGCGTAGCCCATGGGGTCGTGGATGCCCGCCAGCGCGCGGTTGTCGATGAACTCCGGCACCCACGCGGCGCCCAGCGCGTGGTCCGCGAAGACGCCCAGCGCCCGGTAGCGCAGCTTCTCCAGGAGGAAGTTCACCGCCCCGCGCGGCGGCTGCAACCGGGTGGCGAAACCAGAGTTCGGCCCCTCGGCGTGGAAGCGGGAGCAGTCCGTGGCGAACACCGTGCGCCAGCCCGCCCGCGCGAAGTTCTCCGCGAAGGTGGGTTGCAGTTGCATCCGGGACTCCGCTGTCAGCGCGTAGCGGACCCCTGTCTCATGCGGCCAGCGCGCGGTGAGCAGCGAGCGCCACGCGGGCTCCGTCTGCGCCACCGGCGTGTACGCCTGGGTGAAGAACGTGGACTCCGCCACGAAGCGGTCCACGTGCGGCGCCACCGCCCCCGAGCCTCCCTGGCTCAAGAGCCGGTCCGGCCGGAACGCGTCGATGCCGATGAGCACCACCAACGGATGCTTCTCGCCCCCCACCCAGCCGCCCGCGCGTCCCGCGACGAACAGCGCCAGGCCCCCCGCCAGCACCACGCCACCCTGCCGCGCCCGCCGCGTCCACGTGTCCTGCCACCAGAGCCACACCCCGACGTGCAGCAGCGCGACCAGCCCCGCGGCGAGCCTCGGGTGCCAGGGCTCACCGTGGTCCACCAGCCACCCCAGCACCGGCCTCACCGCCGGCAGGTCATCGAACAGCGCGGGCCGGGCGATGGCGCGGTCCCACGCGAGCACCAGGCCAAGCCCGAGCCACCCCGCCAGCGTGGCCAGGACGCCCCCCCGCCCCCAGACGCGCGCGAGCCCCCAGGCCACCGCCGCGAGGACCATGCCCGCCACGACGTAGACGGCCGCCACGCGGGCCAGGAGCCCCGGGAGCACGGGTCGCACCGCCGCCGACAGCGCCGCATAGGGGCCATCCACGGGGATGTCCACGCCCACGAGGCCGGAGCGCAAAAGCCACCAGGTCTCCCCGGCGAACAGCACAAGTCCCAGCCCCAGGCCCAGGGCGAGGCGCCAGACGAGCGGGCGGAGGGGGTGCGAGGAAGAGGACTCGACCATGCAGGGCGTGTATACCGCAATGAGAGAGGCTCGCGAGCCATGGCCCCTTTCCGGCCCGGAAGGCGCAGCGCTCGCGGATGGGGGGAGCCCTGCGTCCCAACGCGCCAGAAGGCATCGAGGACTCGGTCAACCGCGCCCTCGACGGCGAGCGCCACCGCAACGCGCGCCAGCTCGCGTGGATCCGCTTCGTCGCCATCACCGTGATGTTCGCCATCTCCGCCACGCTGGGCCTCTTCGTGGGCAAGGCCGACTGGGCCGAATACCTGGCCCCCTTGAGCGTGTACTGGCTGTGCACCACGGGTGTGCTCGTCGCGGTGGTCCGCTCGCCCCGGGCCGTGCGCTGGGCGGGGCTGTCCGTGGCCTTCATCGACGTGCCCGCGGTGTACTGGCTCCAGAGCCACGCCATCCCCGTGTCCCCCTCCCCCGGGGGCGTCGCTGGCTTCACGCTCGGCATCTACGCGGTGCTGGTGCTGCTGGCCGCGCTGACCCTGCGCAACACCGTGACGCTGGTCGTCACCGCCTTCGCCGCCGTCGCCGAGGTGGCCCTCCAGCACCAGGCCGGCATCGGCGTGGGCGCGCAGATGGCCGCCGTCGTCATGCTCTCCGTGGCCGCCGCCGGCGCCCGGCACCTGCTCAACCGCATCCGCGCCCTGTCCGCCGCCGTCTCCGAGGAGGAGCTCAAGCGCGCCCGCCTGGGCCGCTACTTCGCCCCCGCCGTCGCCGAGCGCCTCCAGCGCCTCGCCTCCCCTGAGCCCGAGCTGCGCGAGGTCACCGTCCTCTTCGCCGACATCCGCGACTTCACCGCCATGAGCGAGCACCTGCCCCCGGGCGAGGTCGTCAAGCTGCTCAACGCCTACTATGGCCGCATGGTGGAGGTGGTGTTCCGCCACGGCGGAACGCTGGACAAGTTCATCGGGGACGCACTCATGGTGTACTTCGGCGCGCCCCTGACCGACGAGGAGCACGCCTCCCGGGCGGTGCGTTGCGCGCTGGACATGGTGAGCGAGTTGGAGGGGTTCAACGCGGAGCGGGCCCTCCAGGGCGTGCCGGCCCTGCGCATGGGGGTGGGCATCCACACGGGCCCGGTGGTGTTGGGGAACATCGGCTCCACGGCCCGGCGCCTGGACTACACCGCCATCGGCGACACGGTGAACCTGGCCAGCCGCATCGAGGGGCTCACCAAGCGGGCCGGAGTGCCCGTCCTCGTGTCCGGAGCGACCCGGGAGCAGGCGGGGGCCCGGTTCGGCTGGGAGGCCGTCGGACAGGCCCTGGTGCCCGGCAAGAGCCAGCCGGTGGCCACCTTCGTCCCTCTGGCGGCGGGGCCCTCGCTGGCCCGGGGACCGGGCTCGGCCGCCTGATTCCCGACCCTTTGGACGATCCGTGAGCCTCCCCGGACGCCGGGTGCGCAACGCTGGCTTCTGGTCTTCCTAAGTGGCCTACATGGTTGAGGGTTTACGTTGACGCCCCCCTTCTGGGCTCCTTATAAAGCCGCGGATTCTTCTCCCTCAGTCATTGGGTCCCCCTTGAGCACTTTCGCGTTGGACAGGGTCTCCGCCCACTTCCCCGAGGCGGTGGTGGAGCGCTACGTGGACCGGGCCGGTGGCGCCTGGGCCGTGATCCATCCCGACTCACTGCCGAAGGTCGCCGCGTTCCTGAAGAACGACGAGGAGCTGCAGTTCAAGCTCTTCGGCTCCGTCGACGCCGTGGACCGGCTGCACCTGGCGGAGAACGACCCGCGCTTCGAGGTCGTCTACTTCCTCTACTCCCTCAAGCGCCACGAGCACGTGCGGCTCAAGGTGCGCGTGAGCGAGCACCAGGCCGTGATTCCCTCGTTGGTCCCGCTGTTCCGCGGCGCCAACTGGTGGGAGCGCCTGGTCTGGGACTTCTACGGCATCCGCTTCGACGGGCACCCGGACCTGCGCCGCATCCTCCTGTACGAGGAGTTCCAGGGCCACCCGCTGCGCAAGGACTACGCGCTGCGAGACAGGCAGCCGCTCATCCCGGAGCGCCCCATCAAGGACATCTTCCGCGGTCCCGGCACCAGCGGGCACTCCTGAGGACGACACCATGGCCGACAGCCACAACTTTGAAGCGAAGGGCCACAATCCGGACACGGACGGCTCGCTGCCGCCCGAGGGCTCGGAGCTGGAGGCGCATCTCCAGGCCAAGCACATGGTCATCAACATGGGCCCGTCCCACCCCGCCACGCACGGCACCGTGCGGCTGAAGGTGGAGCTGGACGGCGAGACCATCGTCAAGATCGACCCGGAGATCGGCTTCCTCCACCGCGGCTTCCAGAAGAGCTGCGAGAACGTCACCTGGACGCAGTGCCTGCCGTACACGGACCGGCTCAACTACCTGTCCGCGATGATGAACAACTTCGGGTTCCTCAACGCCGTCGAGAAGCTCATCGGCCTGGAGATTCCCGAGCGCGCCCAGTACATCCGCGTCATCGGCAGCGAGCTGCACCGGCTGACGGACCACCTGACGTGCGTGGGCGCCACCGGCCTGGAGATGGGCGGCTTCGCGCCGTTCCTCTACGGCATGGAGGCCCGCGAGCTGCTCCAGGACCGCGTCACGGAGCTGACCGGCGCGCGCCTCACCACCAGCTTCGGCCGCGTGGGTGGCATCAACCGCGACCTGCCCGAGGGCTGGGCGGACAAGGTCCGCAAGACGCTCACCCGCACGGAGGAGCTGCTGGTGGAGATGGACGGGTTGCTCACGCGCAACCGCATCTTCGTCGACCGCACCAAGGGCACCGGCATCATCACCGCGGACGACGCCATCGACTACGGCTGGACGGGCCCCGCGCTGCGCGCCTGCGGCGTGGACCACGACCTGCGCAAGACGCAGCCGTACTGGGTCTACGACCGCTTCGACTTCGACATCCCGGTGGGCGAGCACGGCGACAACTACGACCGCTACCTCGTCCGCATGGAGGAGATGCGTCAGTCCATCCGCATCCTGCGCCAGGCGCTCGACACCATCCCGGCCGGTCCCATCATCGTGGATGACTGGCGCATCGCGCTGCCGCCCAAGCCCGAGGTGTACGGAACCATCGAGGGCGTGATGGCGCACTTCAAGCTCGTCATGGAGGGCATCCAGGTGCCCCCCGGCGAGGCCTACGACGCGACGGAGGCCTCGAACGGCGAGCTGGGCTGGTACCTGGTGAGCGACGGGCGCGGTCGCCCGTACAAGGTGCACGTGCGCGCGCCGGGCTTCCCGGTGCTCGCGGCGGTGCCCCACATCATCGAGGGGAAGATGCTGGCGGACCTCATCCCCACGTTTGACACCATCAACATGATTGGCGGCGAGGTCGAGCAGTGAGCGACAACGACACGAAGAAGCCGACCGGTGACGCGCAGCCGCCCCCCAAGGGCGCGCCCACGGACACCCCCGCGGCGAAGATCGGTCCCGAGCCCTCCAACCCTCCGGCCGGCGCGAAGCTGGACACGCCCCCCGCGGCGGCCAGCAGCGTCACCGCGCCCCCCAAGGCGGCCGCGCCTCCGGGCCCGCCGCCCAAGCCCGCGCCGAAGAACCCGGGCTTCGTCACCTGCACCATCGACGGCAAGGAAGTCGTCGTGAAGCCGGGGACGAACATGATCGAGGCGGCCAAGACGGTCGGCTCGGACATCCCCTACTACTGCTACCACCCGCGCCTCTCCATCGCGGCCAACTGCCGCATCTGCCTCATCGAGGCGTCCAACGCGCCCAAGATGGTGCCCGCGTGCCAGACGCCGCTGGCCGAGGGCGTGGTCGTCAAGACGACGACGCCGAAGGTGAAGGAGCAGCAGCGCGCGGTGATGGAGTTCCTGCTGCTCAACCACCCGGTCGACTGCTCCATCTGCGACCAGGCCGGTGAGTGCAAGCTGCAGGACTACTACATGAAGTACGACTACCGCCCCTCGCGGCTCGAGGGCGGCAAGACGCTGAAGAACAAGCGCAAGGTCCTGGGCCCCCGCGTGGTGCTGGACCAGGAGCGCTGCATCATGTGCACCCGCTGCGTGCGCGTGATGAACGAGGTCGCCAAGGAGCCGCAGCTGGGCGTGTTCGGCCGCGGCAGCCACGAGCGCATCGACGTGTTCCCGGGCAACGAGCTCGACAGCGACTACTCGATGAACACCGTGGACGTCTGCCCGGTGGGCGCGCTGCTCAGCCGCGACTTCCGCTTCAAGGCGCGCGCGTGGTTCCTGTCCGCCACGCCGTCCATCTGCACGGGCTGCGCGAAGGGCTGCAACACGTACGCGGACTGGATGTCGCAGGACACCTACCGCATCCGTCCTCGCGAGAACGAGGAGATCAACAAGAGCTGGATGTGTGATCAGGGCCGGCTCATGTACAAGTCCTTCAACCTGGGCCGCGTGCTCCAGGCGAGGGTGGGCCGCGCCACGGGCCAGTCCGGCTCCGAGGCCGTGCCGGTGGTGACGCGCAAGGAGGCCGCGCAGGCCGCCGCCAAGGCGCTCAAGCCGCTGGTGGGCTCGAGCAAGCTCGCGGTGCTCGCCTCGCCGGTGTCCTCCAACGAGGAGCTCCTGGCGGGCCTCACCTTCGCCAAGGCGACGCTGGGCCTCACCACCGTCTACGTGGGGGGTCGTCCGGCGGGCAAGTCGGACCACTTCCTGAAGACGGCGGACAAGAACCCCAACCGCAAGGGTCTGGAGTGGATCGCCAAGGGCCTGGGCCTGAAGGTGGAGACCTACGAGTCGCTCACCCAGGCGCTCTCCAAGGGTCAGGTGAAGGGGCTGTACGCCATCGGCACCGAGGTGCCCGGTGACGTGGAGGCCTTCGCCAGCGCGGCGGCCTCGCTGGACGTCTTCGTGGTCCAGGAGAAGAACGAGTCGCCGGTGACGGCGCAGGCCACGGTGCTGCTGCCCGCGTCCATCCACGTGGAGGACGAGGGCTCGTTCACGCAGATGGACGGGATGACCCAGCGCTTCCGCAAGGCGTACCCGCCCAAGGGCGACGTCATCCCCGGCTGGAAGTGGGCCGCGGAGCTGACGCGCGAGCTGGGGGGCGAGGCGCCGACCTGGAGCAGCGCGCGGGACGTGTGGCGCGAGCTGTCCGGCAAGGTGGCCGAGTTCGCGGAGTTCAACTGGGACAAGGCGTCTCCGCCGGACCGGGAGAAGCCGGGTATCAATCCGCTGCCGACGGGCGCCGACGGGCGTCCTCCGGGCTACCGTGAGTTCGGTGCTCCCCGGGTGAGGGGTATCTAGCGATGAAGCGCGTTCTGACTGTCCTCTTCGCGATGGGCTTCATCGTCGCGACGCTCGCGGGAGTCTCCGCGGCGGCCTACGTGGTCGGCGGCCTCGCCGAGAAGCACGGATTCGCGGGCGCCAGCCGCCTGACGAACATCCTGTTCCTGATGCTCGTCTTCGTGATGATCATCGCGACGCTGCTCACCATCGCCGAGCGCAAGTGGAGCGCGCTCATGCAGGACCGCGTCGGTCCCAACCGCGCGCGCATCAACCTGCCCGGCATCCGCAACCGCTCCCTGGCGGGTCTGCCGCACATCCTCACGGACGTGCTGAAGATGCTGACCAAGGAGGACTTCATCCCGGGCACGGCGAACACGTTCATGTTCAAGCTGGGCCCCATCCTCGCCTTCGCCCCCGTGTTCGCGCTGTTCGCGGTGGTGCCCGCGGGCCCCTCCGTCACGGTGTTCGGCCACTCCGTGGACATGGTGGTGGCGACGCCCGACTTCGGCGTGCTGTACCTCCTGGCCATCGCGTCGCTGGCGGTCTACGGCACCGCGCTCGCCGGCTGGTCCTCCAACAACAAGTTCGCGCTGCTGGGCGGCGTCCGCGCCTCCTCGCAGATGATCTCCTACGAGGTCGCCCTGGGCCTGTCGCTGGTCGGCCTGTTCATGGCGTTCTCCTCGCTGCAGCTGCCGGCGCTCGTCGGCACGCTGGCCCTGGACGGCGCGCAGGCCACGGGGCAGGCGCAGTACCTGTGGCGCACCGAGGGCGGGTTCGACCTGGGCATCCCGGCGTGGGGCTTCCTGTTGCAGCCCATCGGGTTCATCGGCTTCTTCGCCGCGTCCTTCGCGGAGACCAAGCGCGCCCCGTTCGACGTGCCGGAAGGCGAGTCGGAGATCATCGGCTACTTCGTGGAGTACTCCGGCATGAAGTTCGGCCTGTTCATGATCTCCGAGTTCGTGGAGGTCGTGGTGCTGGCCGGCGTGACGACGGCGCTGTTCTTCGGCGGCCACCACCTGCCCTTCGGCAACGAGTGGCTGGCGAGCCAGCCGCTGATGCAGGAGCACGGGTGGCTGTACGGCACCCTGCTGGGCACGGTGTTCTGGGTGAAGGTGGTCTTCCTCATCTGGATCCAGCTGGTCATCCGCTGGACGTTCCCCCGCTTCCGCTACGACCAGATCCAGACGCTGGGCTGGAAGATCCTCCTGCCGCTGGCGCTGGCCAACGTGTTCATCACCGGCGCGCTGGTGCTGTGGGATCCGTCCCTGCGGGCGCTGGCCATCTTCGGCATGCTGGAGATTGGCGTGTTCGTGGTGCTGACGATGACGAAGAAGGCAGACGCGGCGGAGGGTGGTGCGCACGGAGCGCACGGCGCCCACGGCCATGACCACGGGCACGACGCGCACGGGCTTCCGTCCCACGCCAGCGCGGCGTCCTCGCACTAGCTCCCGGCCCGACCAAGGTAGACACCATCATGGCCATCAAGGTTACGAAGGTCACCCAGGACCCCCGGACGGACATCCGCGAGCGGATGTACATCCCGGGGCTGCTGCACGGGTTGGCCATCACCACGAAGCACTTCTTCCGCAACCTCTTCGGCACGCGTGACACCAACACGCAGGTGCAGGACCGCACGGGCACCAGCCTGATGACGACGGTCGAGTACCCCGAGGAGAAGCCCATCTACCCGGAGGGCTACCGCGGTCTGCACCGGCTGGTTCCGCGCGAGGACGGCAAGCCGCGCTGCGTGGCCTGCTACATGTGCGCGACCATCTGCCCGGCGCAGTGCATCTACATCGAGGCGGGTGAGTACGAGGAGTCGGACGCGGACGGCGAGTCGCGCGTCATCGAGAAGTACCCGACCCAGTTCGTCATCGACGAGCTGCGCTGCATCGTTTGTGGCCTGTGCGTGGACGCGTGCCCGAAGGACGCCATCCGCATGGACACGTACATGCACACGCCCTCCGAGTACACGCGGCAGAACTTCGTCTACGACATCCCGAAGCTCCTGAAGGGCCCGGCGGTGTCGCACCCCTCGGACCCGTGGAACAAGCGCGAGGGCTCCGAGGAGCCGCACCACGTGCACAAGGAGGCCCACACGCGCGTCGGCGAGGGCCTGGTGCAGCTCAAGACGCCCCACCTGGCCGGGGGGCATGAGCACCACGCGCCGCACGGCAAGAGCGTGGTGGCGCACGGGCAGACGGTGGTGACCCAGCAGGGTCCCATCCAGGTGACGAAGTTCCTGAAGTAGATCCATCCGGACGTCCCGCGCGTAGGGACTCGTAGCAACCACGGCCCGCCTCCCGCTCCCGAGCGGCAGGCGGGCCGGTGTCATTTCGGGGCGCGGGTGATGACGTTGCAGCTCTTCAGTGGCCCTGGCGTCTGGCGTGCGGACAGTCGTCCCGTGGGACGGCGTGGAGTGCGTTCGGGCGCACAGAGGCGCGGGCGGGTGGCTTTCGTCCCGCGTGAGGCCTGCGTAGGGTGGGTGCTGTCTTGGCGATGAAGCGCTACCGCTTGTCGGTGTGCAAGGGGTCGACCTGCAAGGCCGGCGGCGCGGATGACGTGTACGCGATGGCCCGCACGGAGCTCAGCGCCCAGGGGCTGGTGCCCCGCTGCGAGCTGTACCGGGGCGGCTGCTACGGCTTCTGCCACATGGGGCCCAACGTCGTCGTCCGCGAGGACACCGGCCGCCGGAGGGACCCGCTCTCCCCCGAGGACTACCAACTCATGGGGTGGGACGGAGAGGTGTACTACTCGGAGATGACGCCCGAGAAGATGCGCCGGGTGGTGAGCGAGCACATCGCGAAGGACGCGCCCATCGCGGAGCTCTTCGGACAACCGGACACGCCGGCTCCGGACGACGACTGAGCGGCGGCTCAAGCTGCTCATCGGCCTCTCGCAGTGCGCGAGGCCATGTTCCCTCGCCGGGTCGCGCGCTTCCGTCGACGCCTCGCCCCGAGCGCACCTCGTCGCTGGGAGGTGGCCTCATTCGGCGACGGCGGGCGCCGACGGGCACGCCCTGGGAACAGGCCGTGTGCGCGCCATGCTCTCTCCAGCGCGCGAAGCTACGCGGCGATGGCCGGCGCGTCCCCCTCCTCCAGGCCGTGCACGCCGTCCCACTCCGCGGGCGGCGGCGTGACGAGGAAGCGCGCGCAGCGGGCCGCGTACACGGCGGAGACCGAGTCCTTGAAGTCGGTGGCGGAGCGCTCGAACAGGGCATGCGCCTCCGGGAAGCGGCGCTGGTGATAGGCCGTCAGCGCGCGCTCGTAGACGGAGAGCTGCTCCTGCTGCGGCGTGGTGATTTCACCCTTGCGCCCCACCAGCTCGTGCACGCGCAGCGGCTCCGCGCGGCCCTTGAGGCGCACCCGGTCCACCACGCGAAACACGTAGTTGTCCCCCGCGAGCGTCACCGTGCCGTCGCCCACGAGCACGTAGGTGCCGTACACCTTGTTGAGCGACTCCAGCCGCGCGGCCACCCCCACCGCGTCACCGAGCACGGTGTAGTTGGACTTCAGCTCGCTGCCCATGTCGCCTACGACGACTTCGCCCGTGTCCACGCCGGCGCGGAAGCTCAGGCGGCGCCCGTACTTCTTCTCCCAGGCGTCCTGCCGCGCCGCCAGCACCTCGCGCATCTTCAGCGCGGCCTCACAGGCCAGGTGCGCGTGGCGCTCCGTGCGCACCGGCGCGCCCCAGAACGCCATCACCGAGTCGCCGATGTACTTGTCCATCTGCCCCGCCGTGGAGCGCACCACCGCCGCCATCTCCAGCAGGTACTCGTTGAACAGCCCCACCAGCTGCTCGGGCGTCATGCCCTCGGACAGCCGCGTGAAGCCCTCGATGTCGCAGACGTACACCGACATCCGCCGGCGCTCCGGACGCATCAGGCTCAGGTCGCGCGTCACCAGCCGCGCCACCTCGGGGCTCACGTACCGGCCGAGCGCCGCCTGCACGAAGTCCCGGATCTGCTGCTCGTTGCGGAAGGCGTAGACGGTGGTGACGGCGAACGCGCCCACCATGGCGAGCAGCGGCCCCGCCATGGCCACCCACAGCCGCTGCTCGATGAACACGTAGCAGGCCGCCGCCATGTAGCCCGCGCCCGCGAGCCCCAGGCCGCTCACGTAGAGCAGCGCGCCCCGCAGCGAGCGCAGGAGGAAGCTCAGCGACAGCGCGAGGAAGGCCCCCAGGAAGGCCAGCCCCATGGTGAGCGCCAGGTCGTGGTCCGCCGGCGCGCGGGAGATGCCCTCGGAGCGCAGGATGTTGGCCAGCGCCTGGCCCAGGATGGCGCCACCCGGCGTCTCCGGACCGATGGGCGTGGCCCGCATGTGCCCGGACTCGCCCGCGGTCCGCGTGAGGACGACGGTGCGCCCCTCCAGGTCATTGTCGAACCGCGCGGGGCGCTCGTCCGCGACGTCGAACACGTTGAGCAGCACGTTCCACGCGCGGATGGAGCGCGACAGCGAGCCACGTGAGCCCCGCCCCGCCGTCGGCGCATCCCAGCGCATCAGGCTGAAGCCCGAGTCATCCATGGGCACCGCGTACGCGTCCCCCACGTGCAGCCGCCCGTCCGCGTAGCGGAGCGTGCGCGTGTTCGCCAGGCGCATCGCGGCGGCGAGCGGCAGCGAAGGCAGGATGTGGCGGCCATCCCTCGCCGTGTAGGCCACCAGGTGGGGGATGCCGCGCACCACCCCATCCGGGTCCGTGGTCAGCGTGACGGCGCCATAGCCCGCACCGCCGCCCAGCAGCGGCGCCACCGGGTGCTGGAGCTGGCGCACCTCCAGGAGCTTCGAGGTGTCCAGGCCCTCGACCTGGACCTCGGCGAGCGACACGAACAGGTCCGTGGGGCCCACGCGGAACGTGTCGTCCGACGCGCGCCGCTCGGCGATGACGGCGCCGGGAGCCCCCAGCCGCGAGCCGAGCGACTTCGCGTCCGCCTCGTCCGTGGCGCCGCCCCAGACCTCCACCTGGTTGCCCGCGGGGATGACGAACGCGGGGCGCTGGACCGCGAGCACCGTCTGCGTCCGCTCCCGCGCCTCGCTGGTGCTGGGGAACGTGCCCACCTTCACCCGGTACGGCCACAGGCGGCTCGCCGGTGGCAGCACGCGCGAGCCCTGGCTCTCCCACGAGAACGACAGCAGCGCCTTGCCCGAGTCGCGCTCGAGGAACTCGCGGAAGGACGCGTCATCGCTCGACGTGGCGCCGAGCGACAGCTTCGGGTTGACGCAGGCGTTGGGGCTCAGCTCCGGGAAGGGCAGGTCCAACAGCACCAGCAGGGCGCCCTCCTCCACCAGCCGGTGGGCCATGGCTCCGACGAGCTGCCGGGGCCAGGGCTGCGTCGCGATGCCGGGCCGGTCGTCCTGACGGGCCTCGGCGAGCGTCTCGTCGTCGATGGCCACCACCACGGCCTCGTCCGGGCGCTCCGAGCGCGCGCCGAGCTCCAGCACGCGCCAGTCGTAGGTGCGGCGCTCCAGCCCCTCCAGCCAGCCCTGCGCCACTTCCACGGCGCCTGACGGAACCCACGCGGGAGAGTCCTCGCGCGGCGCCGCGGGCTGGGGTGCCCGCAGGTACACGAGGATGCCCAGCACACAGCCGAAGAAGACGGCCATCGCCAGTGAGAAGCCGAGCCGCTTGAAGAAACGCCAGCTCGCGAAGTGTACGCGGTGTGCTTGCACGGGTGCGCGGGAGGATACCCCGAGATTCCCATGCGCGAGGGGTCTGTCACGGGCCCCTGCTATGCTCCCTGCCCCCGCTCACACACCCCAGGAAGACTCCTGATGAAACGCATCCTCGTGTCCGCCGCCGTCACCGCCCTCTTCCTCGCTCCCCTGGCGTGCGACCTGGAGAAGACGGGGGCCCAGCTCACCGCCGAGCACGTCATGGTGGGCACCCTGCTGGCCACGCCCGAGGTGGAGCTGTCCGCCTCCGCGCTCGCCGGCTTCGACGGGGGGACGTTCGGCCCGGATGGTGGGGACGTCATCGCGATTCCGGCCCAGACGGCCGCGCTCGTGTTCTTCGGCACCCGCTCCGGTGAGAACTCGCAGCCCTCGGGCGTGACGGGCGCCACCGCGACTCTCCAGCCCCAGGGTGGGCAGGCGACGGTGCTGAACGAGGACGGCTCGGGCAGCTACAGCCGCACGAACGTGGGCGGGAGCGACTCGGCGCTGACGTACGCCTCGGGCGCGACGTACCAGTTCATCGCCGCGCGCAACGGCACGCGCTACGTGGGGCAGGTGGACGACGCGCCCGTGCAGGAGGCCATCACCCGCTTCCATCCGCCCGAGGGCTTCGTGCGCCATGCGTCCGGCACGGCGCTCAGCTTCGAGCGCGCGGCGGTTTCCGGTGGCAAGGAGCGCACGCTGGGCTTCGTCACCGTGGTGCCCCTGAGCTCGGACGGCTCGAAGGGCGAGCCCACCTACTCCAACGTGCCCACCACGCCGGTGGAGTTCCTCCAGTTGGTCGCGGTGCCGGGCTCGTACCGCGAGGCCCAGGTGACGATTCCCGGCTCGGCCTTCCCGCAGTCCAACAAGACGTACCTGGTCATCTTCCAGGCCGTGCGCCTGGGCGGCGCCGAGTCCAACAACCTGTTCATCGGCAGCGCCCTGCTCGCGGGCACCGCCGACGTGGGCGTCATCCGGACAAACTGAAGGCGCTTCAGCCCGCTTCGATGTCCAGCTCGATGCGCCCCGACAGCTTGAGGCGCAGGAGGTGGCCCGCGAAGCGCTCCGACTCCTCTCGCGAGAGGACGTTGCGGAAGCTCGCCCCGTCCGCCACCTCGACCTCCAGCACCGCGCCCCGCTGGAGGAGCCGGAAGAAGTCCTCGTCCCCACCGGGCCGGGGGATGGACAGCGGAAGCATCCCCTTGAGCGGGAGGACCTCCTCGCCCGCGCGGATCCGCGCCACCAGGGCGGCCGCGTCGGGCCGCACGTCGCCGGGGGCCACACCCTCTTCGGGATAGAGCGGCGCGGGTGGCAGCGCCACGTCCTCCGTCGAGTCATCGAGCAGGAAGCCGTACCGCGACGGAATCCGTCCGGAGAAGAGCATGCACAGCAGCACGGGCGTGTCGCCCGAGACGCGCTCCAGGTGGAGGATGGAGCGCTCCGCGCCCACGCGACGGAGCAGCAACGTCAGCCGCGGGCGATGGACCGACAGGTGACGCAAGGCCCGGTCCTTCAGCGTCGCGCGGATCTCCGCGAAGGCGGACGCATAACCCGCCTCGGTCTCGGCTTCGCGTGAGGACAGCGCCTCGCGAGCGCTCGCGAGCTTCGCCTCCGCGTCGCGCAGGAAGTCCCCCGCGGACGTGGGCGCGAGCCCTGGCTCCGATGAGGCGGACGCGTCGAGCCCCGCGGCGCGCACCGCGCCCAGGAGGAACGAGCCTTGTTGCGTCAGTCGCTCGCGCTCCTCGCGAAACCGCGCGACGGAGGCCGCGTGCTCCAGCTTCAGCTCCAGCCAGGCTTCGTAGCCGGACTCGAGCGTCTCCAGCGCGCGCAGCCGCGCCAGCGCCGCCTCCGGTCCCACCGCCCCATCACCCTTTGCCAGGTCACTCACGATGCCAACTCTACACCCGCTTCGGGTCGGCCCGGCCGCTCGGGACGCGCGCGAAGCCGTGACAGGACCCGCCCGAAACGACGAAGGCCCCCACCCGCCTGCGCGGATGAGGGCCCTCACGTCAATCACGGTCCACGCAGCCAAGGCCGCGGGCCGACAGGCTCACGCCGTGCGCGACACGGGCGACTGCGTGCCCTGCGCCGGAGCGCTCTCGCCCCGGTTCAGCTGGTTGTTCAGGTAGTCCTGGCCGGTCTGCAGCTTCTGGCGCAGGTCGTCCCGCAGCTGGGTGCCCGGCTTGGGGGCCAGCAGCAGCCCCAGGCCCGCGCCCACCAGCAGGCCGGCCGCGAAGGCGCCGATCACCGGCAGCACATCCTCCGCCGCGCTGCGACGGCTCTCCAGGCCGATGAGGTTGAGCAGGTCGTCCTTGTCCATCTTCTTCAGGGCGTTCAGGTTCATGGCGACTCCAAAGGAAAATAAAACGACGAGGGAACGACGAGAAGCCTAGTAGGACGGGGGACGGGGCGTGCCCGCGACGGACGCATCCGCGGACGCGGCACCGGGCTCCCGCGAGACCGCGGAGCTCACCGCGCCGCGACCCGCCTGATAACCCTGGAACGCCGTCTCCGCCATGCCCAGCAGCTCGTCCTTCACGAACGGCAGCGCGGCCAGGCGCACGCCCAACCGGAGCATGCGCGCCGTCAGCGGCGTGAACAGCCCCCCGCCCAGCACGTAGCCCACGCCCAGCGCGGCGGCGATCATCCCGTACGGGTTGCGCTCCACGCGGCCCCGCAGGTCCAACGTCTGGCCCAGGTCATCCACCGCGCCCCTGGCATCACTCCAGAGCTGCTGCGCCTCCGAGCCAATCTGGTCCACCCGCTGGCCGAACCCCGCGTCCGTGCCCGAGGGCCGCGACGAAGGGTTGCCATTGCCTGAAGCCCCTGGATAGTTCGTCATGAGTGTCCTCTCTCGTGTGCCGTCCCAGGACGGCTTCAGCGGCGGGAAGCGATGCGGCCGACCAGGAACCCCACGGCCACCGCGCCCAACAGACACGTGCCGGGGTTGGCGCGGATGAAGCTCACCACGCGGTGGTTCATGTCCACCAGGTTCTGCCGGGCCTCGTCGAGCTGCGGCAACACCTGGTCCTGGAGCTGTCGGGCCCGGTCGGCCACCTGCTGCGGATTCATGTCCATGAACGTGCTCTCCTCGATTCGAAAAATGGAACTGCGAAAGTCTCGGGGCCCACGCGCGCCGCTTCAGCGACGCGAGCCCAACAACATCCCCACCGCGAACGCCGCCCCCACGCACGCGTAGGGATGACGGCGCACCCACTCACGCCAGTCGGCGGCGACCGCCACCTCCTCGCGCAGCGCGCTCACCGACGTGGCCAGCTCCGCGCGCGTCCGCTCGATGTCCTGACGGAGCATCGCGCTCGTGCGAGGCCCCGTCGGCTTGGGATGTCCGTTGCTAGCGCCCATGCGGGGGCTCCTTGAAGAGATGACCGTCCCCACCCTGCAGCGAGTTGCCCAGGGACATGGGGGCCGGGGCCGTGAGCGCCGCCATGCTGCGCGACAGCTCGTCCGTGGTGTCGTCCATCATCCGCCGCGTCTTCAGCTTGTGCAGCGCCCAGGCCACACCGCCACCACCCGCCACCAGGTTGAGCAGCGCCACCACGCCGAACGCTCCCGCCCACCCCAGCCAGGGGAACAACACCGCCGCGAGCGCCGCGCACGCGAAGGCATAGCCCACCAGGATGAAGGGCACGAAGGCGGCGATCATCGCCACGTTCATGCTCGCGGACTTCAGGTCCTCCTCGAGCTCCAGGCGCGCCAGCTGCAGGTGCTGGGTCACCAGCCGACTGAAGCTGTCCGCCATGCGGCCGACGAGCGCGGTGAGCCCACGCTCCGTCTGTTCGCTCCCCACGTGCATTCACTCTCCGGCCGGCGCTCGCGTCCTCACAGAAGTGGCGCCAACCTAGGCACCCCTGCCCTTTGGGACAACCTCCCTGGGGCATTTCTGTCCGGCGTTCACAAGCGTCAGCCACTCAACGTGACGCCGGTTCCCGCACGCTAGCCGATGAGCTGCACCGGTGGAGAGTCGGACGTGCTCTCGGAGAGGATGGGCGCCTGGAAGCGCAGCACCAGCGGCAGGTGGTCCGACGCCACCCGGCTGAGCTCCGTGCGGTGGGGAAAGATTCGAAGCGGCCGGACGCCCGAGTCCACGTAGATGCGGTCCAAGCGCAGCATGGGCCACCGCGTGGGATAGGTGCGCGCCGGCGTGCCCAGCTCCAGCGCGGCGTCGTGGATGGCCTTGCGCACCAGCGAGGGCACCGCGCCGTTGCCCCAGTAGTTGAAGTCCCCGCACACCACCGCCGGGTCCTTGCGCACGGCGTCCCGCAGGATGTCCGAGCCGAGCAGCAGCGCCTCCTGCCGCCGCCGCTCCGACACCCGGAGGCCCAGGTGGAGCGAGAACACGTGGAGCTGCTGGCCCCCGCCCATGTCCAGGTCACACCGCAGCGCGCCCCGAGGCTCGCGCCGCCCCACGCTCAGGTCGTAGTTCTTCGAGTGGAGGATGGGCAGCCGCGTGAGGATGGCGTTGCCATAGCGCCGGCCGTTGCGCACGACGTTGGGGCCGAAGGCCATGTGCATGCCGAGCACGTCCGCCAGGTGCTCGGGTTGGTCCTCCCGCGAGGTGCGCGCGCGAAAGTCGCCCACCTCCTGCAGGGCGACGATGTCGGCGCCCACCTCGCGGAGCACCTCACCCACGCGGCCCAGGTCGAACCGGCCGTCCGTCCCGATGCCGCTGTGGATGTTGTACGAGACGAGCGTCAGCTCCACGCGCGCGGGCTCAGCCGTGGAGGGGATTGAGGCGCCGCGCCGCCAGCCGCACCACCTCCAGCGGCAGCACCGCCAGCCGGGCCACGGCCTTCGCCGCGTCCCCCAGTCCGCCCTTGAGCGTCTGGAGCTGACGGTTCGCCTCGTCGAGCAGGTCCGGGAGCCGGCCGCGCGGAGGCTGCTCGCGCGTGGGCGGCAGCGCGCCGATGGGCGTGGTGCTCCGGACGACGGGCTCCGCCTTGCGCTGCTCCTTCTCACGCGAGGCGCGCTTCGTGGCGCGCTGCGCGGGCGCGGAGGTGCCGTGGGAGAACTTGCCATCCGGCTCCAGGCGGGCCAGCTCCTCGAGCTGCGCCTCCATCTGCCGGGCGTTGTAGTGGTCCTCCGTCTCCGCGAAGGACTTGCCGTAGTGGACTCCCTCGCGCGCCGCCAGTTCCTCTGGCTGCGCACGGGACTGCGCCAGGTGCGCCTTGTCCCGTCGACGCAGGCTGCGGCTCTGCTTCGGCAGCGTCTTCGGAACCTGGAAATGGTCGAAGCTATAGGGACGAGGCATCCGCGAATCTCCACAAGGTAATTGGGTCCGAGCAGAAGCTAGGAAGCCTGGAGGCGCGCCGGTACGGCTTGACGCCACGACATGCAGCCGGCTGCCTGCCCTCCAGCCCGCCGGCCCGCGATTCCGCGCCCCTGCGTCGCTCAAGTGCCGACAAATCCAGGCGCGCCCCGCTGGCCCGGTGGGCAGCCGACGCGCCTCTGTTCAGCAGGCGACCCGACGGGCGCTCCCGGGCAGGGAGGCAGGCGTCCGATGCGCGGATTTCTCACCCTGGGAAGAGTCCGGCCATCCGTGGTGTAAAGAACGCCCATGGCTCCGCACCCCGCCCGCTGGTTTCATTCCGCGCCATCCCACCTGCTGCTCGCGCTGCTCGCCCTCGGTGCGAAGGCCCAGGCCTCCGAGCCGACGCCGACGTCCGCGGCCCTCCCCTCCTCCGCGTCGACGACAGCCCAGGGCCAGCCGCTGCTCTCGCTCCAGCCCGGCTCGGCGCGCCCGGGAGACCCCGTCATCGTGACGGTGCGGGGCATGACGGGGATGCCCGCGGGCACGCTCGCGGGACGCCCGCTGCGCTTCTTCGCGTGGGGTGACGGCTTCCTCGCGGTGACGGGCCTGCCGGTGGAGCTGACGCCGGGCACGGCGCCCGTGCGCGTGGTGGGCCCCGGCGCGTCCGCGGGCGCGCCGCTGGAGCTGATGGGCACGCTGGACATCGTCGAGCCGGGCTACCCCTCGCGCGAGCTGAAGGTGTCGGGCAAGTACGTGGCGCCGCCCGCCTCGGTGAAGGCGCGCATGGCCGCGGACCGCCGCGCCTTCGCCACCGCCTTCTCGCAGCCGTTCAGCGCGCCCCACTTCGCCCAGAACTTCGCCTGGCCCCGGCAGGACCGCATCACCGCGCCCTTCGGAGACCGGCGCACCTTCAACGGCAAGCTGTCCAGCCAGCACTTCGGCGTGGACATCGACGGAGACCCGGGCACGCCGGTGATGGCCAGCAACGAGGGCACGGTGGTGATGGCGCGCGACAACTACTCCGCCGGCAAGACGGTGCTGGTGCACCACGGCGGGGACCTCTTCACCGCGTACTTCCACCTGTCGCGCATCCAGGTGAAGCAGGGCGACAAGCTCCAGCAGGGTCAGCAGCTGGGCCTGGTGGGCAGCACCGGCCGCGTCACCGGCCCCCACCTCCACTGGGGCGTGAAGGTGGACGGCATCTGGGTGGACGGCGAGTCGCTCTTGCGTCTGGACTTCTTCCCGCCCGCCCTCCCCGCCGTCGCCAGCGGGGAGACGCGACTGGGCACGCCCTGACGTCGCGCGGCTAGCGGTCGTTCCACTTCGGCGGGCGCTTCTCCAGGAAGGCGGAGACGCCCTCGCCCGCGTCGTCCGCGAGCACGTTGAGCGACAGCTGGGACGCGAGGAACTCCAGCGCGGCGGGCAGCGGCAGGTCCTCCGCGGTGAAGAAGGCCCGGCGCCCCAGCGCGAGCACCGCCTGGCTCTTGCCGGCGAGCTTCCCCGCCAGCGCCGCCACCGCGCCGTCCAGCTCCGCGGCGGGCACCACGCGGTTGATCAGCCCCAGCGCGAGCGCCTCGCGCGCGGGCAGCTTGTCCCCCGTGAGCACCAGCTCCAGCGCGCGCTTGCGGCCCACGTGACGCTGGAGCAGCGCCATCATCATCATCGGGAAGAGGCCCACGTCGATTTCGGGCGTACCGAAGTCCGCGCCCTCCACCGCGACGGCCAGGTCACACGCGAGCACCAGCCCCAGGCCGCCCGCCAGCGCGTGCCCGTTGACGCGCGCCACGGTGGGCTTGCGCGCCTCCTGGAACCGGGCCAAGAGCTTCCCGTAGGAGCGGCGGCCGTCATGCGTGGAGAGGAAGCCGCCGTCGCCGGCCATCTGCCCCAAGTCCCCGCCCGCGCAGAAGACCTTCTCACCCGCGCCGGTGAGCACCACCACGCGCACGGCGGGGTCCGCGTCCGCGCGGTCCAACCCATCCATCAGCGCCTTCACCACCGTGGGCGACAGGGCGTTGCGCGCCCGGGGCCGGTCGATGGTCAGGTGCGCTTGGGGACCTTGGACTTCGTAGCGGACTTCTCCGACGACTTCTCCGGCTTCCATGCAGTGGACTCCGCGCCTGGCGACGCGTCGGCCAGGACGCCGTGAAGGAAGGTTTCGGCGATCTGCGCCTTCGCGCGCTCCAGCGCCTGGGTGTCGCGCGCGTCGGCCAGCCCCGTGACGAAGGCCGTCAGCCCCATCTCGATGGCGCCGAAGAGCAGCGCGGACGACAGGAGCGGGTCCGTGTCCGCGCGCAGCTCCCCTGCCTCCTTCGCCCGGGTGAACAGCTCCGAGGAGAGGCGGATGGCGTCCACGAAGGCCGTCTGCCGGTTGATGCGGGAGCCCGCGGGGCTGCGGGCAATCTCCAGGATGAGGACCTTCACCGCGCGCGGGTCCACCCGGTACGCCTCGAAGGCCACGTCCACCACGCCGCGCACCTTCTGCGCCAGCGCCCCCTCGCCCTCCACCACCGCGCGCACGCGCGTGACGAAGCCGCTCCAGCCCGTGTCGAACACGGTCTCCAGCAGCTCATCCTTGTTCTTGAAGTAGTGGTAGACGAGGCCGTAGGCGACTCCAGCCTCCTTCGCCACGTCCGCGATGCGGCAGCCGTGATAGCCCTTTCGGGCGAACACATCGATGGCCGCCCGCAGGATGGTGCGGCGGCGCTCGCTCTCGCGGTTGCCGTTGTCCGCCGCCGACTTGCTCTGGCCCACGACGTCCTCCACCGGCCGGTTGATTCTTCAATCAGCCGAGGTGGACCCTACGAACGTGGGCTCCCGGGGTCAATGGGTACTTCTCCGGGAGCCCGCGTCAATCGCGTCTACTAGAGGACGGTGCCCGTCACGGTGGGGGCGACGACCTGGACCTTGTGGCCGTCGAGCTGGGCGGCCGTGTACGTGCAGACCGCGTCCGACTTCCAGGGGATGGGCTGGGGGAACGGCCCCGGCTGAGGCTCCTGGGAGACGTCATGCTTGTCCTTGATGAGGTAGCGCACGACGGCGTACGACGGGTAGGTCAGCGGGATGGCGCCCGTGATGGCCGGCTCGATTTCAATCGGGCCCTCCGCGCCGGCGTTGCAACCGTCACCCTGCGAGTTCTGGGCGATCATGTTGTACCAGGGGTCCGCCACCAGGAACGTGGCGCTGGCCGAGCCGAAGTGGTCGATGCCGACGTTGGTGGCCGGGGGCGGCGGCGAAATCTGACGCACCGTATCCGGGCGGTCCAGCGAGTGCGGCACGCCCGTCCAGAGGATGCGCTCCTGCACCCAGATGAGCGTGCTGGTGTCGTGGACGCCGTTCTTGCCATCCCAGCGGCCGTTGCCGTTGGTGTCCACGAAGCGCTCGCCCGGATCCCACGTGCCGTTGTCGTTGTTGTCGACAAAGGGCTCGGTCAGGTCCACGAAGGCCTCACCCGTGTCCCACTGGCCGTTGTTGTTGTCGTCGCTGAAGGCCTCCTCGCCGGAGGTGACGGCGATGAGCGAGACCAGGTTGTCGCGCGGGTTGTTGATCTTGTTGGGGCGGATGGGGTCGGCGCGCTGGGGCTCGGGCCGGTTCGACTGGGGCTGCGCCGGGGTGCCGTGCGCGGCCAGCGGGTTCTGCTCCCACAGGAAGGGCTGCATCCACAGCGGCGCCAGGTACTCGCCCGTGTGCGTGGCGTCGTTGGTGGGGTTCCAGGTGAACTCACCCGGGTCCACGTCCTGCGGCAAGGGCAGCGAAGTCTTGTAGAGCACCTGCGCGTTGCCCACGACGTCCGTGAGGGACGTGGCGGTGGGACCGATGGTGCCGGCCTCCGTCAGGAAGGACACCTGGGCGCCCTCGATGCCGTCGCCGTTGCGATCACCCACGTGGGCGATGCAGTTCACCTTCACGCCGGCGATGAGCGAGCGCGCCTCGTCCCACGCGCCGATGGCGTGGTGCAGACCGGAGGCCTCACCGGACCACGAGCCACACTGGAAGGTGAGCTGGCGGGAGCTCGAGTTGGTGCCCGCGAAGCTGATCACAGGAGAGATGACCGACTTGGCCTCCGCTCCCTCACCCGCCGAGGCGACCACCACCACGGAGGTGACGCGGCCTCCCGTGGCCGTCACCTGCATGGACACGATGCCGTCCCCGGGGTTGGTCGTCCCCTCGGTCGGCGACAGTTGGACCCCCGGCACCTCGGACTGCAGTGAGAACCGCACCTGCGTGCCGGCTTGCGGCATGCCACGCGAGTCCACCGCCCGGAACCGCAGGGTGGTGATCTCACCCAGCCGCGGCCTGGCCGGATTCTGATCCACGAATTCAAGCGTGGCGGGAGCTGGCGAGGAACACGCCAACAACACCATGCTCGTGAGGGCCATCCACGAGGCAAGACCCGGACGCATCAGCGAAGACTCCTTGGACGAAGAAGGAAGCACGCTGTGCGCACGCGGCGCACAGCGCATTTCCGCCATCTTCCCGGTCTACCTACCGTCCAGTCAAGGACAGGACAGGAGGACCGAGGGGCCCCTTGCGTCCAGCCAGGGCCCCTTGAGGGTGGGATTCACGCGATGGTGCCGCTGAACATCACCCGGGCGACCCCGAGCAGGCGGTCCACGTCCCGTGCGGTGAGGCCCCGGGCGCGCGCGAAATCAGACAGGGGACGCAGCAGGTCCTCCGTCTGGGCAAGGGTCTGCTCCGTTCCCGTGAACAACTCTCCCAGGCTGACGCCAAGGGCGTTGGCCAGGGCGGCGAGGGTCTCCACATGAGGGACACGCTCGCCGCGTTCGATCATGGAAAGGAAGGAGACGCTGATCTGAGCCCGCTCCGCGAGCTCTTCCTGCGTCCACCGCTCCGGCCTCTGCGTACGAAGCTCGCGGATGCGCTGGCCGATTCGTTTTCCGAGGTCCGACACGAAATACTTCTCCTGGCTGCTTGGGGGTTGTTGGAACCACCATTCACCTACGGTGATTCCTAGCCGCCCGAACCGAACGATCCCAACCCAGTGACGCTGAAATTCACACCGGAAAATTCCAGTCCGATATCACGTCTGAGGGTCACCACCCCTTCAATGCGCCAGCAATTACACGCTGGCCCATAAGACACCCCCAGTGTTTGCTGGGCGAAGGGCGCCGACGCCTCTTGGTTTGCGAGATCCTGGTAGAGGGGCTGCACCAGGGCTTCGTACCGCACCCCGAGGCCAAATCCGAGCGTCAAACGCGTACCCGCGATGAGAGCCTGGGCCCGCTCGGCCGTGGGGAGGCCGGGCGTTTCCCGGGATACGCGGCCTACCAGGGCATCCAGGGGGCGGCGGATGGAATCGGGGCCCAGGGCGTTGGGGATTTCACCCCGGTCGATGGCCGTCTGCGCGGTGGTGAGGATGTCGTCGTAGCGCGCGTAGAGCGCCTGACCCTTGCCGTTGTCGATGTTGAAGTCGCCGGAGATCTGCGTGACGCGCCCCGAGTTGGGGTCGAAGCGAACCATCCCACCGGCGGTGAGCATTCCCACGCTCGTCGACAGACGCGCGAAGGTGTCGCGGAGGACCGGCTCGGGATCCCCGAGCTTGTTCGCGGCGGGTGCGTAACGCGTCAGGTCGAAGCCCTGACCGATGCGCAGCCGGAGCGGCTCGCGGTACACGTTGCCCACCTTGACGCGCAGCGTCTGGTCCACGGCGAAGACGCCCTGGAGGAAGCCCCGCGTGCGGCCGTCCAGGTCCAGGGGCACGGCCGCGTCGACCTCGTCGTAGGGCTGGGCGAACCCAGGCCCCCGCTGAGCGCCCGCGGACGGCACGTGGCCCCAGCCGCCCGGCACATAGCGCAGCTCCAGCGAGGGCGCGAAGGCGTGCCGGTAGCGGTTCTTCTCCCCGTCCCAGGTGCGCGTCAGCTGGGTGTCCACGAGCAGGCCCGCGATGGGGTAGCCGCGCTGCCAGGTCCGGCCCGAGTACTCACCGGCCCACACGTCCTGGCGCACGCCCAGCGACGGCGTCACCCTGGCCACGTTCCCCAGGGGGATGGACGTGGCGAGTCGGGAGGTGAGGTCGATGCGATCTCTCGCCTCGCGATCTTGCGTATCGAAGAGGCCGTTGCCCTGCCCCGGGTCCAGGGGCCACGTCGGGTCCGTGTAGTAGTAGCCCAGCGGGAGGTAGATGCCTTCGCGGCGGAAGATGCCGTCGACGCCCTCGTCCCCGAAGCCGCCCGTCATGGGCGCCAGGCGGGTGAACTCGGCGCGCAGCCCGCCGACGACGCCACCGAACAGGGGGCGCTCCGGCAGCGCGTAGAGGATGCCGGGCAGGCGCTGGAAGGTCACCGGCGAGGGCAGGTCCGGCCGCAGCGGGTCCACCTGCGCCGGCACGCGGTTGTCCTGGAAGAAGCGATAGGGCCAGCGGATGTCCTGGCGCAGGGACACGTCCAGGCCCGCGTACGAGTCCTCCTTGCGGCGGAACACGGTGGCGCTGCTGCGCAGGTAGTCGAGGTCCCGGATGATGATGTCGGCGGTGAGGTCGCGCGTGTAGTTGCCGTCCGAGACGAACGCCGCGTCCACCCGGTCGTACCAACCGGAGCCCAGGTCCTGGAAGTGCTGCCAGGACGCCTCGCCGCGCCAGCCCCGGGCCACGTCCACGTATCGGCCCTCGTTCGGCGTCCCCTCTGGGTAGATGTAGAAGTTGCCGTTTTGAGGGTTCCGCACGGGCTGGGAGTCGTGCAGCAGGCCGAGCGTCACCCGACCTCGCGTCGTCTCGCTGGGCACGTAACGGAACTCCGTGCGCAGCCGAGGGCCCTTCACGCCGAACAGCCGCGGTTCGTCGGAGGTGATCAACCTGCCTGACGGCAGCTCCCGCGTCACCGACTGCTTCGACGAGCCGAGGTAATAGCCCGGGGTGAAGGTCATGTCGTAGCTGCGCCCCAACGTGAGGAAGAACGGCTGCTCGAGGCTGAAGCCGCTCTGGCCCGAGAAGTTGGGGTTGGGGAAGAGGAAGCCCGTGCGGCGCTCGGCCAGGGGCAGATACACCCAGGGCAGCGCGAAGATGGGGACGGACTCCACGTACACCACGGGCCACGACAGGGTGGCGCGCTCGCCGAGGATGACGTTGGCGGACCGTGCCTCCATGCGCCAGGTGGGCTCCCCGGAGCCGCACTCGCACGGGGTGAAGGCCAGGTCATCCACCGTGAAGGCGTTGGGCCCGGTGCGGCGGATGCGGGTGCCGCTGAGGATGATGGGCGTCTCGCCCATGGAGCGCAGCTCCTCGGGCGTCTTCGCCGCGAGCATCGCCTCCTGGGTGACGCCCTTCTTCTGCATGAAGAGGCCACCCTGGAGCGTGGCCTCGAAGGAGCGGATGTCCACCCTCACGTCGTCCGCGACGGCCGCCATGCCGCCGGGGCCCACGAACATGACGTTGCCGGTGGCGGTGGCCACCTGGTTCGCCTCGTCGTACGTCACCTCGTCCGAGCGCAGCAGCATCTCGCCGGTGCGCAGCTCGCAGTGGCCGCGCGCGGTGAGGACCTGCTTGTCGGCCTCGTAGGTGAGGAAGTCGGCGGCCAGCTCCACCGTCTCGCCGGAGGGGAGCTGGACCTGGGTGGCGAGCGGAATCTGCGCCGAGGAGACCAGCAGCGCGGCGGCGAGCGGAACGAGGAGGCTCATTCAGGGGTGCAAGGTATGCCGCGCCACGGCCGCGCGGGGGCCCTTATCACCGAGCGGTGCGCTGAAAATCCAACGAAATGACGTTCCCGTCCTGCCGCGCCTGCACCGGGGCCTGCTGCCGCAGCTGCACGGTGACGCGCACGTTGCGGCCTTCCGCGTCCGCGTCCACCCGGGTGACGGGCGAGTTGAAGTAGGACGTGTCCAGCGGCCGGGTGTTGTTGCTCAGGTCGATGCGGCTGTTCTCCAGCTCCAGCACCACCGCGTTGCCCGTCTCGCTCACGCTGTAGCGCACCGGCTCGTTGGTCCGGATGAAGACGCGCGACACCCCACCCTGCTGCTGGAAGCCCACCAGCGTCATCGTCTTGCGGCGCGACGACACCTCGGACGAACCGCCGCTCGACACCTCGCGGCGCTCCCGGGGCTGGGCCGCCATGGCGACGCGCTCCTGCTGGCGGCGCTCACGCTCGGCGCGGGCCTCCTCCTCGCGCTGACGGCGGGCCTCGGCGGCCTCCTCCTTGGCGGCCTGGGCGGCGGCGCGCTTGTCCTCGGCGGCCGTCTTCGCGGCGGCGAGAGCGTCCTCTTTCGCACGCTTCTTCTCGTCGGCGGCGGCCTGGGCGGTGGCGCGGCGCTCATCGGCGGCGGCCTGCGCGGAGGCACGGGCCTCCTCCTCCTGGCGCTTCCGCTCGTCGGCGGCGGCCTTGGCGGAGGCCTGGGCCTCGGCCTCCTGGCGCTTCCTGTCGTCCGCGGCGGCCTGGGCGGAGCGCTGCTCCTCCTCGCGCTGGGCCACGGCCCGGGCCTCGGCCTCCTTCTGGCGCTGGCGCTCGGCGTCGGCGTCCTGCTGGGCGCGGGCGGTGGCCTCGGCGGCGGCCTTCTCCTGGGCCTGACGCTCGGACTCGGCGCGGGCGGCGGCCTCGGCGGCGGCCTTCTCCTGGGCCTGGCGCTCGGACTCGGCGCGAGCGGCGGCCTCGGCGGCGGAGCCATCCGTGGCGGGCTGGGCGGCCGGCGGCGTGGGCGCGGCCTGGGCCACGGCCTGTCCCGCGCCCCCGACGACCTTGACGACGAGCTGGCTGTCGGTGGCCTGGATGTCGGTCTCCACCTCGCGCTCGAAGCCGATGAGCACGCGGGCGATGGCGGAGTCATCCGAGCCGTAGCTGGCGGTGCGGATGCCCGTCACCGTGCCATTGCCCACCTGCGTCTCCTCGGGGACGCCGTTGAACACGGCCTCCGCGATGTCGATGACGAGCCGGGGCGGGTCCGTCATCGTGAAGGTGGTGAAGTTCGCCTTCTTCGAGCCGGAGATGGTCACCGTCCCGCCATTCACCTGCACGCTGGTGATGGTGTTCAGGTTCGCCGCCGGAGCCTGCGCGAGCGCCATGCAAGGCACGAGCACCACACCGAGCAGCCACACCGCTGAGGCCTTCATCGACCACTCCCCTTCACGTTGACAGTGGGCGCGGATGCTAACACGCGCCCATCACCCTCCAACTTTCCAGCCACACCGCCTCACCCAGGCGCGACTAGCGCAGGCGAGGCAGGGTCGGCGCGCGGTTGCGGTGGGTGCGCGCGTACTCGATGAGGTTCTTGATGTCGTAGCAGATCTGCCGGATGTCGTGCCCCATCGTCAGCTCGATGTGGCTGTTGCCCTTCACCGGCCGCCAGAGCAGGTACTCGCTCTTGGCTGCGCGGTACACGCTCCGGGTGGACTCCACCGAGGCGAGCGGGTCCATGTCCCCGAAGATGATGGCCATGGGGATGTGGATCTTCTCGAAGCCGCGCTTGAAGTCGTAGCCGGTGCGGTAGCAGACCATCTCCCCGCGGCGGATCCACCTGGCGAACTGCTCGATGACCTTGCGAGGCTCGCGCTCACCGCCCTCGCGCAACAGCCACCGGATGTCGTCGGCGCCCACGCGCTCCGGGTTGATGAGCCGGTTGAGCCGCGTGGTGAGCTGTTGATACAGCGGCGAGTCCTCCGCCTTCCCAATCTGCCGCTCGACGAACTTGAGGATGAGGTCCACGGGCACCGCGTCGAAGCGCAGCTTGCGGCGCTCCTCGGGCACCAGCTTGCGGCCCCACTTCGCGTTGAACGCGCCCACCCCGCGCGACAAGAGCTTCTTGCCCAGGCCGTTGACGTCGCCGCCCAGGTTCACCCCGGCGAGCGTCATGTCGATCATCCCCGCGAGCATGGGCGCGCCGTGCGCGAGCATGCGCAGCGCCATGAAGCCCCGCCCCAGGTCCGCGGGCGAGCCGATGGTGATGAGGCCCTCGAAGTCGTCGTGGATGCCGGTGTAGCCGTAGCCCAGCATCCCGCCCATGGAGTGGCCGCAGTAGAAGATGCGCTCGCGGCGGGTGATGCGCTTGACGCCAGACACGGCGGCCGGCAGGTCGTAGAGGAAGTAGCTGTCCAGGTCCCAGCCGTAGTCCAGGTCCGGAGGCAGCGGGCGCTTGAAGCGCTCGGCGCGCTCCTTCTGGAAGGCGATGGAGCTCTTGCCGTGGCCGCGCAGCTCCAGGATGTGGATGTCCACGCCGAAGAAGAGCAGGTTCTTGACGAACTGGCCGCTCGTCCACGTGTGACGGTTCTGCGAGAAGCCATGCACCAGGAGCAGCGGCTCGCCGAACAGGGGCTGGGCGAACGGTTGCTTCACCGGACGGTAGCGCGTGATGACCAGCGACCAACCGTCCGCCGTCTCCACCACGTACTTCGTCTTCGTGTAAAGCGCCCGGAAGTCGACTTCGTCGATGGACGGGATGGCGGGTCCCGTGGTGGTCGCGGCTCTCCAGTCCGGCAGGCGCATGTCTCGAATCTACGGCGCCTGATGCAACGCGCCAAGGATTCACCCCGTCGGCCCATGTGTCTTGCCCGTCCTGGACGCAAGGCCCCTCCTCGAAGGTCACCCCCTGGGGCAGCACTCCGGCGGCCCTCGCCCGAAGGCACCAGGTCGATGTCCGACGCCGGGCGCGGGCTGGCCCCTCAGGGTGTGCTCGTTCGCCCCAGGCGGGCCCGCACCATGCCCACCAGGAACAGCGAGCCGGTGCACAGCACCAGCCCCTCCGGGCCCGCGCGTCGCCGTGCCGCCGCGAGCGCCGCGTCCACGTCCGGCCACGCGGCGACGTCGGGCGTCAGCGCGCGCGCCTCGTCGAGATAGGCCCCGGGCACCAGCGAGCGCGGAGTGTCCAGGGGCGTGAGCTGCACGGAGGCACACGCGGGGAAGAGGGCCCGCATCATCGGCCCCCGGTCCTTGTCCGCCACCACGCCGAAGACGCAGTGCACCGGGCGTCCCGAGTACAGGGCGCGCAGGGACGCGAGCAGCACCTCCACCCCCGCCGGGTTGTGCGCGCCATCCAGGAGGACGACCGGTCGCTCCCCCACTTCCTCCAGCCGCCCTGGCCAGCGCGCCGAGCCGAGCCCCACCCTCGCCTCCTCGCCCGAGACGGCCACGCCACGCGTGGACAGGCTCTCCAGGCAGGCCAGCGCCACCGCCGCGTTCTGGACCTGGTGCGGGCCTCGCAGCGACAGGCGCAGCCCCTCCAGCCGCCACGCCCCCCCCTGGTACGACAGGCTCCCGTCGGGCTGGAGCCACGCCTCGAAGTCCCGCCCTTCCACGAGGAGGGGCGACCCGAGCACCCGCGCGTGGGCTTCGATGGCCTCCAGCGCCTCGGGGGCCTGTCGGGCGACGACGCAGGGCACGCCGGGCTTGAGGATGCCGGCCTTCTCGCCGGCGATCGCCGCCAGGGTGTTGCCCAGGTACTCCATGTGGTCGAACGAGACGGGGGTGATGGCCGTCACGATGGAGGGCGCCGCGGTGGTCGCGTCCAGCCGGCCGCCCAGGCCCGTCTCCAGCACGACGACGTCCACGCCCACGCGCGCGAAGTGCCACAGCGCGACGACGGTGCCGAACTCGAAGTACGTCATCGGCTCGGCGACGGCGGAGGGATAGCGCTCCAGCACGTCGAGGATGGCGCGGCCGAAGTCCTCGTCGGAGATGTCCTCGCCGTCCACGCGGATGCGCTCGTTGACGCGCACCAGGTGCGGGGACGTGTAGAGGCCCACGCGGTGGCCGGCGGCCTGGAGCGCGGTGGCGGCGAAGGCGCAGGTGCTGCCCTTGCCGTTGGTACCGGCGACGTGCAGTACCGGAGCGCGGCGCTCGGGGTGGCCCAGGGCCTCGAGCGCCTCGCTCACCCGCTCCAGCCCCAGCTTGATGCCGGAGGGGTTGAGCCGCGAGAGGAAGGCGAGTGCTTCCTCCGGTGTCCTGGGCGCGCTCATGGGGGACTCAGATGAGCGCGGGGGCTCAGCCCAGCAGGCCGAGGATCTGACCCAGCCGGCCGCGCAGGTCCTTGCGGTTGACGATGTTGTCGATCATTCCGTGCTCGAGCAGGAACTCCGAGCGCTGGAAGCCCTCGGGCAGCTTCTGGCGGATGGTCTGCTCGATGACGCGCGGACCGGCGAAGCCGATGAGCGCCTTGGGCTCGGCGAGGATGACGTCCCCCAGCCAGGAGAACGAGGCCGCCACGCCACCCGTCGTCGGGTGCAGCAGCACGGAGATGTAGGGCTTGTTGCCGGTGCGGAAGCGGGCGATGGCCGCGGACGTCTTCGCCATCTGCATCAGCGAGAAGATGCCCTCCTGCATGCGCGCGCCGCCGGACGCCGAGAAGATGAGCGCGGAGCACTTCAGGTCATGCGCGCGCTCGAAGGTCCTCGCCACCTTCTCCCCCACCACCGAGCCCATGGAGCCCCCCATGAACTCGAAGATGAAGGCGCCCACGGACACCTGGTGCCCGCCGATGCGGCCCACGCCGGAGACGAACGCGTCGTTCTCCTCCAGGTTCTTGCGCGTGGACTTCAGCCGGTCCTTGTACTTCTTCGAGTCGCTGAACCCGAGCGGGTCCTGCGGCTCCAGCTCCTTGTCGAACTCCTCGAAGCTGTCCGGATCCAGCAGCGTCGCCAGTCGCGCGCGCGCGTTCCAGGGGTGGTGGTGGTCGCAGTGCGGACACACCATCCAGTTCTTCTCCAGCTCCTGCCGGTAGATGATTTCGTCGCAGCTCTCGCACTTGGCCCACAGGCCCTCCATGCGAGACGGTCCGGGCTCGGGCTGCTGCTGGGTGTCGACGGCGATGCGCGGCTTCTTCGAAAACCAGGCCATGAGAACGGCGGGGGTTAATCCGACCGTCCGCGCCCGTCAACCGTTCCGTGTGGCGCGCTGCGTCGCCGCCCGGGGGACGGGCTAGAACTCGAACACGTCGTTGAGCTCCAGCACCTCCACCGGCATGCTCGCCAGCTCCTTCTTGAGCTGGGCCACGAACGCCGGCTTGAGGTGGTAGAGCATCACCGAGGCCCCGTTGCGCTGGAACTTCTGCAGCTCCAGCCCCAGGGTGTGGGGCGTCAGGTGGCCGGAGATGTCGGCCAGCGATTGGAGGGCGTTGGGGAACGACGTCTCCAGCAGGAGGGCCTTGAGGTTCTTCGTCTCGTTCAGGGCCTTCCAGAGCTTGTCGGTGGGCCCGGTGTCCCCGCTCATGGCGAGCGTGCTCTTGCCGTTGGAGATGATGAAGCCGCAGGACTCCACGGGGTGGCTCACCGGGACGCTGCGCACGGTGTAGGGCCCCACCTGGAAGGTGCCGCCGGCGCGGAACGTCTGGATGCGCAGGACGGGGTTGGCCTTGGTCGGGATGCGGGTGAAGTCCGGCCAGAGGGCGTTGTTGAACATGTTCTCGCGCAGGGCCTTGGCGCACTCGCGAGAGGCGTGGATGGTGACGGGCTTGTCCCGGCGACCGATGACCAGGTCCGCCATCAGCGGCAGGTCCTTCACGTGGTCGAAGTGGCTGTGGCCCACGAGCACGTGGTCCACCCGGCACAGCTCCTCCAACGAGAGCGTCCCCGTCAGGGCGCCCGCATCGAGCGCCAGCACGTCATCGACGAGGAAGCACGTGCTCTTGCACGTGGGAAGCTCGCCACCGTGGCAGCCGAGGACGCGGAGCTTCACGCTAGAGGTCTCCGAACTTCCACTTCATCTCCAGGTATTGGAGGAAGTCGTGGAGTCTGGCCGTGTCATACACGGTGAGTCTGTCACCACTGCGTGAGATGAGGCCCGCGCGGATCAGCCGCTCCAGCACGTTGCGCACCGCGGGCTCGCCCACGCCAATCTGTCGGGGCATCTCGCGGATGACGAAGTCGATGTCCGTCCCCGTCCCCTCCTCGGAGGGGCGGCCGCGCGACTGGGCGGTCTGGATGAGCTGGTGCACGACCCGGCTGGCCGGATCATTGTGCAGCAGGTTCTCAATCTGGGCGTCCGCCTCCGACAGGCGCTCGGCCAGCTTCTTGATCATCCGGACGGCGATCTCCGCGTTGCCGCGGATCATCGCCTCGAACGTCTTGGGGTCGATGACCAACAGCCGGGCGTCTTCGTTGACCACCGCGGACGCGTTGCGCGGCTTGTTGGAGATGATGGCCATCTCCCCGAAGAACTCGCCGGGCCCCAGGACCGCCAGGACCTTCTCCACGTCGCGTACGCGCTTGGAGATGGAGATCTTGCCCGCCTGAATGACGAACATCTCCCGGCCCGCCTCTCCCTCACGGAAGAGTTCGGTGCCCTTTGGGAATTCCTTGCCGAAACGTTGAAAGAGGGTTTCCTCGGCGCCCATCCTGCGAGGAGTCAATCAGCCCCTCCCCCCCTGGTCAAATTACCTTTTGTACGGACCGGTGGGACACACCGTGCGTCCGGGCTCGCCGCAAACCCGACACCGGGGTTCCGGAGCCCGAGACAACGGACTCCGGGGTCGATAGAAGGCCGCCCGTGGGAACGACCTACAAAGACTCCGGAGTGGACATCGAGGCCGGCGACGCGTTTGTCGACCGAATCAAGCCCTACGCCGCGCGCACGATGCGTCCGGAGGTCGTCGCGGGAGTCGGCGGCTTCGGGGGGTTGTTCGCGCTGCCGCCCGGCAAGTACCGCGAGCCGGTGCTGGTGGCGGGCACGGACGGGGTGGGCACCAAGCTGAAGGTGGCCTTCACCGCGGGCCGGCACGGCACGGTGGGCATCGACCTGGTGGCCATGTCGGTGAACGACATCCTCACCTGCGGCGCGGAGCCGCTCTTCTTCCTGGACTACTTCGCCACGGGCCGCCTGGAGGTGGACGCGGCGGCGGAGGTGGTGAAGGGCATCGCCCAGGGCTGCGAGCAGGCCGGGTGCACGCTGCTCGGCGGCGAGACGGCGGAGATGCCGGGCTTCTACGCGCGGGGTGAGTACGACCTGGCGGGCTTCTGCGTCGGGGTGGTGGAGCGCTCGGCCATCATCGACGGCAAGAGCGTCAAGCCGGGGGACGCGCTCATCGGGTTGACGTCGTCGGGGCTGCACAGCAACGGCTACTCGCTGGCGCGCAAGGTGCTGCTGGAGAACGCGAAGCTCGCGCTGGACGCGACGCCCGAGGGGCTGGGGCGGACGTTGGGCGACGCGCTGCTGGAGCCCACGCGCATCTACGTGAAGGACGCGCTGGCGCTGACGCAGGCGGTGAAGGTGAATGGCATGGCGCACATCACCGGGAGCGGAATCCCCGGCAACCTGCCCCGGTGCCTGCCGGACGGGACGCGCGCGGTGCTGAGCGAGAAGTCCTGGGTGAAGCCGCCCATCTTCGACCTCATCGCGAAGCTGGGGAGCGTGGCGCGCGACGAGATGTTCAGCACGTTCAACATGGGCCTGGGCCTCATCGTCGTGGTGGCGAAGGAGGACGTGGCGCAGGCGCTCGAGGTGCTGAGGGCGCGGGGCGTGGAGGCGTCCGAGGTGGGCCGCGTGGAGGCGGGCTCGGGCGAGGCCACGGCGGTCATCGAGCCATGAGCGCGGCGCGGGTCCGGCTGGGCGTGCTCGTCAGCGGCGGCGGGAGCAACCTGCAGGCGTTGCTCGACGCGTGCGCGCGCGAGGACTTCCCGGCCGAGGTGGCCTGCGTGGTGTCGAACGTGCCCACGGCGTATGCGCTGGAGCGGGCGCGGGCCGCGGGCGTGCCCGCGGTGGTCGTGGACCACAAGGCGCATGCGAGCAAGGCCGCGTTCGAGGCGGCGATTCTCGAGGCGCTGGGCACCGCGGGGGTGCAGTGGGTGTGTCTGGCGGGGTTCATGCGGCTGCTCAGCGCGGACTTCCTGGGGCGGTTCGCCGGGAAGGTGCTGAACGTCCACCCTTCCCTGCTGCCGTCGTTCCCGGGGCTGCATGCGCAGCGGCAGGCGCTGGAGCGCGGGGTGAAGGTGGCCGGGTGCACGGTGCACTTCGTGGACGCGGGCACGGACACGGGGCCCATCATCGGACAGGCGGCGGTGCCGGTGCTGTCGGACGATGACGAGAAGAGCCTGAGCGCGCGCATCCTCGTCGAGGAGCATCGGCTGTATCCGTTGGCTGTGCGGCTCGCGGTGACCGGACAGGTGACGCTGGATGGCGTGAGGACGCGCGTGACGGCGGCGCCGAGCACGGGTGAGCTGGCCCTGCGCAGCCCCGGGGCGACGACGTGACACGCGAGGACGCGCGGGCCGGTACGAGCCTCGCATCCTCGGTGGACAGTGACGCCGAGGGTCCGGCGGACGAAGGTGGAATCACGCAGTCGAGTCGCTCGCGCGCCACTCCGGAGGCAAGGTCGGCTTCGGACGCCAGGCTGACGGCCAAGGGTGGCGACGGAGCCACCCATCCGCGCCAGTCGGCCTCCGAGCACTTGAAGCCCACCGATACGGACGCTCGGGCAGCGAGCCCCACCGAGGGCGACGCCATTCCGCCAGGGCACGCCTCAGTGCCGCGTTCGAGCACGACCGCGTCACCCTCGGCAGCCGCGGGCTGTCACGCACGGGGGCGAGAGGTACCGCCACAGGAAGCGCGCCGCGCCGCCCTTCGCGAAGCCCCCGTGGTGCTGGTGAGCGCGTGCCTCCTGGGCGAAGCGTGCCGCTATGACGGACGCTCGCAGCGCTCGGAGCGAGTGCTCGCGGCCCTCGAGGGAAAGGCGGTCGTGCCGATCTGCCCCGAGGTCGCCTCCGGGCTGCCCGTTCCTCGCCCTCCGGTCGACCTGCGCGGCGGCACGGGCGTCGACGTCTGGGCGGGGCAGGCTCGCGCGCTGGAGCGCGAAGCACGCACGGACCGCACCGAGGACTTCCAGCGTGGAGCCCTCCTCGCGCTCGATGCCGCGCAACGCTTCGACGTGACGGTCGCGCTGCTCAAGGAGAAGAGCCCCTCCTGCGGGAGCCAGCGCGTCTACGAGTCCGGAGTGCTGCGCTCGGGCGAAGGCATCACCACCGCCCTGCTGCGCTCCAAGGACATCACCGTCGTCAGCGACGAAGAGCTGTAGCCAGCAACGTCCGGAGCACCCGGCGCCTCGGCCCGCGAGGCGGCCTCTACCGAAGCCCGACGACGTGTCCTCGCCCCGACGGCCGAGGCGCGCTCGCCAGCAACGTCCGGAGCACCCGGCGCATCGGCCCACGAGGCGGCCTCTACCGAAGCCCGGCGACGTGCCCTCACCTCGACGGACGAGGCGCGCTCGCCAGCAACGTCGGCGAACTCCAACGCCATGCTCACTCGGCGCAATCCCCGACGCCGACAACGAGGCCCTGTCCTTCGCCGCCCCAGGCCTCACGACTCCACGACGCCGTGCTCACTCGGCGCAATCCCCAACGCCGACAACGAGGCCCTGTCCTTCGCCGCCCCCGGGCCTCACGACTCCACGACGCCGTGCTCACTCGGCGCAATCCCCGACGCCAACAACGAGGCCCTGTCCTTCGCCGCCCCCGGGCCTCGCGGCTCCACCTCAAGAGTGACGACGCCGCCCCGACAAAGGCACGCGCTTCAGTCCCGCGCCTTCAGCACCTCGAACAGTCGGGTCAAGAGCCCGTGCAGCTCCCGGGTCTCCTCCGCGCCCAGGCGCTTCGCCACCCGCCGATCGATCTCCACCAGCTTCGTCGTCCCGTGCCGCATGGCCGCGATGCCCTTCTCCGTCAAGACGACCCGCCGCGCACGGGCGTCATCGGGGTCCGGTTCAATCCGCACCGCGCCGAACTCCGCGAGCTCCGCGATGACCGGCTGCACCGCCTGCTTCGTCACGCCCAGGCTGCGCGCGAGCTCCGTGATGCGCACGCCGTCCGGATTCTCCAGGTACGGGAGGATGCGCGCGTGGACCTCTCGCATCATCGGGTAGCCGGCCTCGGAGTTGACCGCCTGCATCCCCAACTCGTTGAACAACTGCCCACACCGGATGAGCACGTAACCCAGGCTGCTGGCCTGAAGCTTCTTCACATCCTCGAGCGCGTCCTTCCTCTTCATCCAGTCAAGTCTACTTGACTTTATTGGTCAAGAACCATTGACTATCCTCCATGCAAGTTCCCGCCTGGGTCGACCGAGAGGCTTTTCCCTTCAACGTGCGTGAGGTGGCTGGACTGTCAGTGGTGGACGAGGGCCAGGGGCCGCCCATCGTCTTCGTGCATGGAACCCCCACCTGGTCCTTCGAGTGGCGTGCGCTCATCCGCGCCTTCTCCGCCACGCACCGCTGCATCGCGGTGGACCACCTGGGCTTCGGCCTGTCGCCCCGGCCACCGGACGCGGACTACTCGCCCGAGGCCCACGCGCGCCGCTTCGCCGCGGTCATCGAGGCGCTGAACCTGCCCCCCTTCACCCTGGTGGCCCACGACTTCGGCGGCCCCATCTCGCTCGACTACGCGCTCTCCCATCCGGAGCGCATCGAGCGCGTGGTGCTCCTCAACACCATCGCCTGGCCCTTCGTCGACGAGCCCTCGCTCGCCAGGGCCGCGCGCATGGCGGGCGGCGGGCTCTTCCGCTGGCTGTACCGGAAGGTGAACCTCTCGTTCCTCATCGCGAAGTCGGCCTGGGGCAAGGGGCCGCGCCCCGAGAAGATGTGGAACCAGTACACCTTCATGTTCCCCGACGCGGACTCGCGCGAGCGCGTGCTGTGGGCCCTCGCCAAGAGCCTCGCGGGGTCCACGCCCTTCTTCCAGTCCCTCTGGGACCGGCGTGAGCGGTTCGCGAAGACCCCCGTCCACTTCATCTGGGGCCTGCGCGACGCCGCCTTCCCTCCGGTGGTCCTCGAACGGTTCCGGAAGGCCTGGCCTCACGCCACCGTGGACACGCTCCCCGACGCGGGCCACTGGCCCCACGAGGAGGCACCCGAGGCCTGCGTCGACTTCGTGAAGCAGGCCCTGAAGAGCCCCTCCAGCACACGCTGAGCGCTCAGCTGCGCGACAGCACCAGCTCATCCCCATCCGGGGACACGAAGCACGCCTCCACGTCCGCATCGGAGACGTCGCCCAGCGTTCCCGGGTGCCAGCGCGGCTTGTTGTCCTTGTCCACCAGCACCGCGCGGATGCCCTCGCGGAAGTCGGCCCGCGCCGTCATCGACTGGCTCAGCCGGTACTCCACCGACAGCATCTCGTCGTAGTCGCGCGTGCGACCCATGCGCAGTTGGCGCAGCGTCACCTTCAGGCTCATGGGGCACATGCGCACCAGCGTGGCCCACGTCTCCTGCGCCCACGCCGTCCCTTCTGCCTCCAGCGCCTGCTGGATGTCCTCCACCCGCTCGGCCGCGAAGCACCGGTCCATCCCCACGTGCTGCGTGGCCAGCACCGACGTCCCCGCGTCCGCGTGGAACTCCTTCAGCAGCCGCTCCACCACCGCGCTCGACAGGCCCTCGCCCCACTCGGCGCCCACCAGCGCCTCCAGCACCGTCTCCAGTCGCGCCGACTCCACGAAGTGAGTCCCGTAGCCGAGCCACATCGCGTCCGCCGCGCTGCACCGCGCGCCCGTCAGGCCCAGGTACGTCCCCGACTCGCCCGGGAAGCGCGGCAGGAACCAGCCTCCGCCCACGTCCGGGAACAGGCCAATCCCCGTCTCCGGCATCGCCAGCACCAGCTTCTCGGTGACGACGCGGTATGCCCCGTGGATGGACAGGCCCAGCCCGCCGCCCATGCAGATGCCGTCCACGAGCGAGATGTACGGCTTGCCGAAGTGGTGGATGAGGTGGTTCAGCGCGTACTCGGCGCGGAAGAACTCCCGCGACAGGCGCTCCGCGTCGGCAGGCCGGGGCTCCGCCATCGAGGCCGCCACGGCGCGCACGTCCCCTCCCGCGCAGAAGGCCCGCCCGCCCGCCCCCCGGACGACCACGGCCTTCACCGCGGGGTCCGCACGCCAGGCCTCCAACTGGGGCAGCAGCCGCCGGCACATCTCCAGATTCAACGCATGGAGCGCCTTGGGCCGGTCCAACGTCACCACCCCCACCGCGCCTCGCATCTCTGTCCGCACGCCGTCGCTCATGTGAGGCCCGAATATCAGTCCTCCAAAGCAGGCGCGCACGATTCGGCCGCCTCCACCCCTCCGGCCGCGCTATGGGTGGGAAACCATGACACCCTCCGACGCGCCCCTCCGAGCCGCCGTCTTCGACATGGACGGCACCCTCGTCGACAACATGGTGTTCCACAACCAGGCGTGGGTGGCGCTCGCGCGCAAGCTCGGCCTGTCGCTCACCGCCGACGACTTCCAGACGCGCTTCGCGGGCCGGAAGAACGAAGAAATCCTCCCCGAGCTCCTCGGCCGCGCCCTGGACCCGGAGGAGCTCCAGCGCCTGGCCGACGAGAAGGAGGGCCACTACCGCACCCTGTATCGGCCCCACCTGCGGCTGCACCGCGGCGCGGAGGCCCTCCTCGCCCGGCTGCGCGCGGCCGGCATCCCCATGGCCATCGCCACCGCCGCGCCGGAGGGCAACCGCGAGCTGGTCATCGACGGCCTGGGCCTGCGCCCCGTCTTCCAGCGCATCGTCGGCGCCGAGGAGGTCTCCCGGGGCAAGCCCTTCCCGGACATCTTCCTGGCCGCCGCGCGCGGGCTAGGCGTGGACCCCTCCGAGTGCCTCGCCTTCGAGGACGCCATCCTCGGCGTCATGTCCGCCAGGGACGCGGGCATGCCGGTGGTGGGCCTCACCACCACCACCACGGCCCTCCAATTGCGCCAGGCCGGCGCCCAGTGGACGCTCCCAGACTTCACCACCTTCCCGCCCGAGTTGGAGGCCCGCCTCTTCGGCGCGGGCGCCTGAGGGCCCGGGGCCCCGAGCACCCCGCCCTCTTCCTCTCGTCAAAAGGGAGCCAGCCGGGAGGACGTTGTGTAGTGTTGCGCGCCGCATGACGTCCGCAGCCAAACTCAAGCTTCCCTCGGGCCCGTCGCGGCACGTGTACGACGTCATCGTGCTGGGCAGCCAGCTCGGTGGCGCGCTCGCCGCGGCGCTGTTGGCCAAGCGCAGCCACCGCGTCCTCTGGGTCGAGCACGACGGCATGGGGCCCGGCTACGAGCACGGCGGCTACGTGCTCCCCTACGCGCCCTTCGTCGCGCCCCCGCTCAAGGCCATGCCCGCCGTGGAGGAGGCGCTCACCGAGCTGGGCCTCACCACCACCGTACAGCGCGCGCTGCGGCCCCACTCGCCCGAGCTCCAGCTGGTCCTGCCCAGGAACCGCATGGACCTGCACGCCGACGCCGCCCGGCGCAAGGCCGAGGTGACGCGCGAGCTGGGTGACGAGGGCGAGGCGCTCCTGGGCGCGCTGTCCGGCACCACCGCCCAGCACGAGGCGAGCGACGCCTTCTTCAAGGCCCAGCCCGCCCTGCCCCCGGACGGGTTCTTCGAGGGCTGGGGACTCAAGAAGCTCATCAAGGCCCACCCCGGCCTGGAGAGCGCGCCCCGGCTCGCCTCGGACGCCCCCGCGGCCGCGTTGATCCGCGGGCTGCGCCCCTTCATCAACCATCTGGACAAGCCCGAGTCGCCCCTGGCGCTCACCCGGCCCCTGTCCCAGGTGCTGTCGGCCCCGTCCTCGTTCCAGGGCGGCCACGACGGCCTGCGCGAGCTGCTCACGCGCCGGCTCGCGGAGCTGGGCGGGGACGTGCTCGGCCGCGACAGCCCCACGGGCTTCATCGTCGACGAGATGTCCTTCGACGGCAGCAAGTTCGCGGGCGTCAAGCTGGTGCGCTCGGACACGCTCTACCGCGCCTCCTGCCTCGTCGCCGCCACCGACTCTGGCGCCCTGCGCAGGCTGGTGACGGACAAGAAGCACCACCGCGGCCTGCTCGAGCACCTGGACCAGTCCACCACGAAGTCGCTGCTCTTCACCGTCAACTGGGTGGTGCCCGAGTCGGCGCTCCCCCGGGGCATGGGAGAGCTGACGCTGGTGGACACGCAGGACGCGGAGCTGGGCCCCATGCTGCTGCAGCTCCACCCGGCGCGCACCACCGCCTCGGGAGGCAAGGAGGGCAAGGACGTGGAGGGCGTGCGCGTGGTGTGCGCCGGCGTCTTCGTCCCCGCGTCCGCGCGGGAGCTGGGCGACGAGCACCTGCAGGGGCTGGCCGTGCGCATCGACGGGCAGCTCGACGCGCTGATGCCCTTCACCGCGTCCCACCGCCTGCTGCGCTCGGTCCCCTACCTGGACGCCAGCGGCTCCCGAGGGACGCGGCTGATGCCCCACCCCCTCTACAGCTTCGAGTCACAGGCCTTCCTGGGCGTCACCGGGTTGAACCAGCGCACGCCCGTGAAGAACCTGCTGCTCGCGGGCCGCGAGGTGCTTCCGGGCCTGGGCCTGGAGGGCGAGCTGCTCGCGGGCGTACGCGCCGCGCGGCTGGTTCAGGACATGTTGAAGAAGAAGGATCCGCTCAAGGGCTGATCCAAAACGGCTGAAAGGCTGGATTTCCAAGCGGCTTTCTGGCAGGTTCCGCCGCTCTTTTAATGGCAGGCGTCCAACGCCCCAGTTTTCAAGGAGTTAGAGGTCATGGCGTGGAAGTGTGACATCTGTGGCAAGCGTCCGCTCGTCGGCAACAACGTCAGCCACGCGAACAACAAGACCAAGAAGCGGACCCTCCCGAACCTCCAGAAGATTCGGGCCAGCGTCGAGGGTCGCACGGAGCGCGTTCTGGCCTGCACCCGCTGCATCAAAGCGGGCAAGGTGACCAAGGCAGCTTGAAGTCGGGCGCTCGGGGGTGGGTTCCTCTCGCGCTTCATTCACGAAACTCCCTCCCACCGAGCGGCTTCACCCCCGCGCGGACGGCCTCGATCTGCTTTCTCTCGGGTCGGTCGTCCGCCGGTTACATGACGAGGACGTTGTCGCCGTCCGTGCGGTTCGCCCCGCGCTACCCGCTGTCGCCCGAGCCGCGACAGCCGTGGTGGCTGCGTTGCGGGCGGGCGGGCGGCTCCTCTACATCGGCGCTGGCACGAGTGGACGTCTCGGCGTCCTCGACGCCAGTGAGTGTCCTCCGACCTTTGGCAGCGCCCCCACCCAGGTCCAGGCCCGCATCGCGGGTGGACGCCGGGCGATGACGCATGCCGTGGAGGGCGCCGAGGACGACGTCGAGGCAGGCGCCCGGGACGTGGCCGACTTCGCCGCGAGCCCCCGGGACGTCGTCTGCGGCATCTCCGCGAGCGCCTCCACCCCGTATGTCCGCGCCGCGCTGCGTGAGGCGAAGCAGCGAGGCGCCCACACGGTGCTGGTGTGCTGCAACCCGCCCGGAGCCCGCGCGGACGTGGACACGCTGGTGCTGGCGCGCACGGGGCCGGAGCTGGTGGCGGGCTCCACGCGGCTGAAGGCTGGCACGGCGACGAAGCTCATCCTGAATGCCATCACCACCGCGGCCTTCGTGGCGCTGGGCCGGGTGTACCGGGGCCGGATGGTGGGCATGCGCCCCGTCAACGCGAAGCTGCGGGCCCGCGCCGCGCGCATGGTGGCCGAGCTGACCGGACTGCCCGGCGAGGACGCCGAGGCGCTGCTCGCGAAGGCCGGGGGCGAGGTGCGGGTCGCGGTGGCCATGGCCTTCACCGGTCTGGGCGCCCGGGAAGCCCGGAAGCGTCTGGAGGAGAACGGCTTGCGCGCGCTCGGCCGGCCGGGACGTAAGGGCGCGCACGCATCGGCCGCCCACCCGCCCGCTCCACGAAAGCGGCGTGTGGGGACCGGGACTTAGACTTGGAGGCATGCGCCTCCCTCCTCCTCTCTCCGATTCCGAGCGACCGCGCCTGTGCATCGGGCTGTTGTCCGGCACCAGCGCGGACGCGGTGGAGGCCGCGCTGTGCGAAGTGACTGGCACGGGCGGCGGCGCGCGGCTGCGGCTGTTGTCCCACGTCTCGGCGCCCTTCCCTCCGGACGTGGTGGCGCGGATGCTGGGCCCCCAGGACGCACACTCGCTCAGCCGGCTCGACTTCGAGCTGGGGGAGTACTTCGCCCGCGCCGCGCTCCAGGTGATGGAGCAGGCGGGCGTGGCGCGCTCGGACGTGGCCGCCATCGGCTCCCACGGCCAGACGATGGCCCACCATCCCCCGGGCACCACCGACGTGCCCTCCACCCTGCAGATCGGCGAGTCGTCCGTCATCGCCGAGCTCACGGGGCTGCCCGTCATCAGCGACTTCCGCACCCGGGACGTGGCCGCCGGGGGCCACGGCGCGCCGCTGGTGCCCTACTTCGACTGGGTGGCCTTCCGAGGACTCCAGGCCCCTCGCGCGCTCCAGAACCTGGGCGGCATCGCCAACGTGTCCGTCGTCGGGCCGCTCCTCGACGACACCTTCGCGTTCGACACCGGCCCCGGCAACATGGTGCTGGACGGCCTGGCCCGGCGCGCGACGCACAACCGGCTGGCGTGCGACCTGGACGGGACGCTGTCCGCGGAGGGCCGGGTGATTCCGGAGCTGCTCGAGGAGCTGCTCGCCGACGCCTTCCTCGCCCAGCCTCCCCCGAAAAGCACGGGCCGGGAGCGCTACGGAGACGCACTCGTGGAGCGACTCTGGGCGAGACACCCGGACCGGGCGAATGACTTGCTGGCCACCGCGTTGGAGCTCACCGTGGAGAGCACCGCGAGAGCGTACGAAACCTGGGTTTTTCCCCGAGCGCCGGACCTGGAGGCGATGTACGTCTCAGGGGGCGGCACACGGAATCCCCGATTGATGGGGCGACTCGAAGCGCGACTGGCTCCCCTCCCCGTGCGCCGGCTTGATAGCCTTGGATTTCCAGAAGGCGCGAAGGAAGCGGCCTTGTTCGCCCTGCTGGCCGCCGAGTACCTCGTGGGAACCCCCGCGAATGTCCCGTCCGCAACTGGCGCGAAGCGTCGAGTCGTTCTAGGAAAGCTGACACCGTGAGCAGCGTGAACCTGATGGCCCGCGAGGTGGCCGCCAAAATCGTCTTCTACGGACCGGGTTTGTCCGGGAAGACGACCTCGCTGCGGAAAATCTACGAAACCGTCCGGCCCGCGCATCGAGGCGAGATGATGTCCATCGCCACCGAAGGCGACCGGACCCTCTTCTTCGACTTCCTCCCCGTGAAGGTGGAGCGCGTCGGGGACTGCTCGGTGCGGCTGGCGCTGTACACCGTGCCCGGCCAGGTCTTCTACAACGCGACGCGGAAGCTGGTGCTCCAGGGCGCCGACGGCGTCGTCTTCGTGGCGGACTCGCAGCCGGAGGCCATGGACGCCAACCGCGAGTCGCTGGCGAACCTGGAGGAGAACCTCTTCGAGCACGGCATCCGGTTGGACCGCTTCCCACTGGTGATGCAGTGGAACAAGCGCGACCTGGACCACGTGCTGACCGTGGAGCAGCTGCGCCAGGAGCTCAACCCGCGCGGCGTGCCCGACTTCGAGACCGCGGCCACCAACGGCCGGGGCGTGCTCGACACGCTCAAGGCGATCACACGGCTGGTCATCAAGGATTTGCGCGCCAAGCGCATCGTCCCGCCGCCCCGCCCCGTGGCGCCCGCCGGTGTGCAGCCCGCGGGCCTGGAGGCCCAGCTCGCCCAGCACCTGCAGCACCGCCAGCCCCCGGCCGCGCCCCCCGTGGCGATGTCCGGCGGCCATGCGCCCGCGATGGCGGTGGTGCCCAACACGCCCGTGCCCCATCGGCCGTCGGGCTCGTTCCCCGCGATTGCGCCTCCGCCCCGCGTGGAGCCGGTGACGCCGCCGCCGGTGACACCGCCGCCCGTGGCGCCCGCCGTCCTGGCCCCCGCCGTGGTGGCCCAGTCCGCGGGGCCCAAGCTGCTGGGCGCCGCGAGCGCGCTGGCACCGGGTGACCTCTTCGACCACGCGCGCGCCGCCGAGGCCGCGTTCATGGCGGGCAACTACTCCACCTGCGTCACCGCGTGCACGGACGCCATCCGGCGCGCGCTGGCGTACGCGGGCGAGGGCACGCTGTCGCAGCAGGCGTTCCTGTTGCGCATGGACGGCGCGGACCTGCTGCGCGTGCAGGGCCTCTCCACCCAGTCGCACCTGCGCGTGGACGACGCGGCCTTCGCGCTCTACGTGCTGATGCAGTCCTTCGCGCGGCTCAACGCGGTGGGCCTGCCCGCGTCGGAGTAGGCCCGGCCCCGCCGCCCCTCCCTCAGCGAGGGGCGGTGAGCTGGAGCAGCCCCATCCGGAGCAGCTTCGCCAGCGTCTTGAGCGTCTCCAGCTCCCGCGAGGGGCTGGCCAGGACGATGGTGGACACGTCCCACGTCCCGCTCACGAGGCCCGCGATCTGCCGCTCCTCGGGCTTGAGCAGCGCCATGCCCTGCGGGTCGTGCACGACGACGGGAATCAGGAGCGGCGGCATGTCCGAGTAGAGCGCGGCCACGTGCTCGCGCTGCACCAGCCGGGCGAACTCGCGCACGCGCCGGTCCGCGGGGTCGCTCGCGAGCAGCGACGCGCAGACGATGCCCGCCGCGTCGTACTGCCCCTCGCGCATCAGCACCGCGCCCTTCTCCAGCATCTCCGCCACCGGGTCCGCCTCCACCTGCGGCGCGCCCTCCACCTCCACCAGCTTCGAGCGGAGCAGCTCGTACACCCGCCGCGTCACCGACGAGCGCGACACGCCCATCGACAGGCGCAGCCGCCCCAGGTTCTGCGGCGTGGCGCACAGCCCCAGGATGATTCTGTGCATCAGCGGCTGGCTCGGGCTCGGCGGCGCCAGCGCGCGCACGCTGAGCGCGTCGATGGGCAGCGCCTTGTCCACGTCCGGCTGCTCATCCACCCAACGCAAGGACTCGAAGAGCAGCTCGCGGATGCCCATGTCCGACGGCACCCAGTCCTCGCCCGAGCGGTCCGCGTCCTCCGTCCAGTGGAACGTGCCGCGCCCGGCGATCGTCAAATCCGTCATCGCCGCGAAGAGCTCCTCGCGGCCCAGGTCGCGTATCCACCGCGACTGGATGCCGTGCACATCGAAGGCGGCGTCCACGTCCGGCGTGCGCGACAGCTCATCGAAGGCGGCGAGCACCTTGGTGCCCGAGGCCAGCTTCGCCAGCGCGAGCAGCCGGGCCACGCGGCCACGGAGCCCCTCGGAGGCGGTGGCCCCCACCTGACCGGAGAGCAGGAAGAGCTTCCGCTCGCCGGCCTCCCAGGAGAGCTGGAGCGTGCCCGTCTTGCGGGAGCTGTCCAACCATTGAAGGAACTCGGGAAGCGGGTAGCTGAAGAGGTCGCCGTGGAGGGCCATGCGGTATGCGTTCGAGGATACAGTCACGAGCCGTGCGCGTCGCGCTCCTCTTCATCGATGGCGTGGGCATCGGCCGGAAGGACCCGGCCATCAACCCGCTCGCCCACCGCGAGCACCTGCTTTCCCGCTTCCAGGACGCCCCGAGCCCCGCGCTGCCCGACGGCGGCCTGTGTATCCCGGTGGACACGACCTTCGGTGTGTCCGGTCGGCCCCAGTCCGCTTCCAATCAGACGGCCATCCTCACCGGAGAGCCCGCCCCCGCGCTCCTCGGCCAGCACGTTCTGGGCTACCCCAACGCGGCCCTGCGCGCGCTGCTCGCCGAGCGCTCCATCGTCAAGCGCCTGCGCGCCGCCGGCCGCGAGGCCACGTTCGCCACCGCCTACCCCGCCGCGTACCTGGACGCGCTCGGTGTCCCCCGGCGCCCCACCACCTCGCCTCCGGAGTTCACCCCGCCCCCCGAGGCCCGCCGCCGCATGAAGCCCTCCGCCGCCAAGCTGGCCTTCGCCGCGGGCGACGTGCCGCTGCGCACGCTGGAGGACGCACGCGCCGCGGACGGCATCACGCCCGACATCACCGGCGCCCACGCGCGCGCCTTCGGGCTGCCCGCGCCCGAGCGCACGCCCGAGGAGGCCGCGGACATCTTCTGGCGCGTGGCGATGGGCGCGGACTTCACCTACTTCGAGCACTACCTCGCGGACGAGGCCGGGCACGCCCAGGACTTCACCGCCGCCCACGCCGCGCTGGACACCTTCGACGCCTTCCTGCGCGCGGTGCTCGCCACGCGCCCCGCCGACGCGCGGCTCATGGTGTGCAGCGACCATGGCAACGTGGAGGACCTGTCCACGCGCGGACACACGCTTCACCCCGTCCCCGTGCTCTACTTCGGGCCTCCGTCGCCGGAGGTGGAGGCGCTCTCCACCGTCGCCGACGTGGGACGCACCGTGATGCGCTGGCTCGCAGTGGAGTGACGCTCGTGACGAGGGGATGGATGGACGGACAGGGACGCGCGGGCCTCCTCGTCGTGGGGGCGGCCCTCATGGCCATGCTCGCAGGCTGTCAGGCTCCACGCCGCAGCACGGTGGACATCTCCCCGGCCGTCCCTGCCGGCGCCCTCGCGAAGACCACGGCCCTGCCCACCTCCAGCGGCGCGCGCATCACCCTGGAGTTCCAGCCGCGCGACACCGCCGCCGCGGACCAGGTGCGGCTGGCCGTCGAGCGCGCCCTGCCCCGGATGGCGCGCTGGGGCAGCTTCGATGACTCGGTCTCCATCATCATCCACCCCAACCACGCCGCCCTCGAGCGCGCCGCCAACCGCCCCAACCACGACTTCCTCAGGGCCTGGGCCCGCTACGAACAGATAGAGCTCCAGAGCCCGCGCACGTGGACGCTCATGGGCGCCAGCCAATCCCAGGTGGACGAGCTGCTCTTGCACGAGCTCACCCACAGCCTGATGTACCAGGTGGCCTCGGACCGGATGGGCTGGACGCGCAAGCGCATCCCCCTGTGGTTCCGCGAGGGCATGGCCTCGTACACCGCCGAGCAGGGCTACCGCACCGCGTCCCTCGAGGACCTGGCCCGCTACTACGGCCTGCATCCCCAGGCGGACCCGCTGGCCCAGGCGGACTCGCTCTACCGACGCGAGAGCGACATCGTCTACAGCGCCGCCCACCACGCCTTCACCTTCCTGGTCCGCCGCTACGGCGAGCCCGTGGCCCGGGGCGTCCTGCGCGTCATGAGCCAGGGCCCCGACTTCCCAGAGGCCTTCGCCCAGGCCGTGGGCCTGTCCCAGGAGGCCTTCCTCCGGGACTTCCGCCGCTACGTCCAATGGCGTGGCTTCAAGGGCGGCCGCCTGCTGCGCCCCCACTCCTTCCCCACTCCCGACCACCTCACCGTCCCTCCACCTCCCTCGCTCTGAGCCCCGCACACCACCTTTCGCCGGGTTGAAGTTTTCAAAACTGCACACTGGATGCAGAGAACAAACCAGTGGCATTATTCCGGCGCGACTGAAATCCACGTCACGGGTTGGGGAAGCCCGTGCGGGGAGAGTGGAGGGGGTATCGATGACGGAGCCGCCGCGGAACAGCCCGGAGCTGTCCGCCGATGCAGCGGACTCGAGGACCTTGCTGGAGCGACTCCAGCGGTCCGCCGACGTCCTGGAGAACCTCAGCGGAACACAGGCCCCGGAGCTGTCCGAGGGCACGTCCGCGGCGTTGCGGCAGGAGGCCGCGTCGCTGCGGCGCATGCGTGGGGAGCTGGGGCTCTTGCTCAAGAGCTGGTCGCTGCTCACGGACACGTCCCAGAAGCTGCTCAACCTGCCTCCGGACGAGCTGGAGTCGGGCGTGCGCGCGGCGTTGGAGGTGTTGGGGCGGAACATCGACGCGCAGCGCGGCTACGTCACGCTGCTGTCGGATGACGGCGAGCACCTGTCGGAGGCGTACGAGTGGTTCTCGCCCGGCATGCGGGCCCATGGGCTGGCGCAGCACCGCGGGCGCTCGCTGGTGAGCTTCCCCTGGTCGCTCGATGAGCTGCGCGCGGGGCGCATGGTGACGGTGACGGACGCGGGGCGGCTGCCGCCCGAGGCCGCCGAGGAGCGGCGCGTCTGCGCGTTTCTGGGCGTGCGCTCGTACATCACCGCGCCGCTGCTGCTCGCCGGGAGGCTGCTCGGGTGGATGGCCTTCGACTCGGTGGACGCCGCGCGCGAGTGGACGCCCGAGGAGCGGCACCTGATGCGACTGACGGCCCACGTGGTGGTCAGCGCGGTGGACCGCAAGCGTCGGGACGCGCAGCTGTTGCAGGAGAAGGAGCGCGAGCAGCGCGCGCAGTCGCTGGGCATCCTCGCGGCGGGGCTGGCGCACGAAATCAACAACCCGCTGGCGTACGCGACGGGCAACCTGGAGTACCTGCGCGAGCGGCTGCCCGACGTGAGCGAGCCGACGGACGCGGAGTGCCTCCAGGTGCTGGACGAGGCGCTGGAGGGCACGCTGCGAATCCAACGCATCGTCGCGGACCTCAAGGCCCTGTCCTCCACGCACGTGGAGGCCACGGAGCCGGTGGACCTCAAGGCCGTCACCGAGAGCACGCTGAGGATGGCGGCCAACCAGCTCCGCCACCGCGCGCAGGTGGTGCGAGACTATGGCGAGGATGTGCCTCGGGTCCGTGGCACGTCGACGAAGCTGGGCCAGGTGCTGCTCAACCTGGTGCTCAACGCGACGCACGCCATCCCCGAGGGCCACGTCTCCGAGAACCGAATCACCGTGAGCCTGCACGCCGGGTCCAACGAGGTGCGGCTGTCGGTCTCCGACACGGGCTGCGGCATTGCGCCGGAGGTCCTGCCGCGCATCTTCGACCCCCTCTTCACCACGCGCCGCGCGGGTGAGGGCATGGGCATGGGGCTGGCCATCTGCCGCGACATCGTCACGGCGCTGGGAGGCCGCATCGACGTGCGCAGCGAGCCCGGGCGAGGCACCACGGTGGAGGTCACCCTGCCGCGCGCCGAAGCCCCCCTACCGCTCGCGCCGAGCCTCCAGACCCTCGCCCGCTCCGAGGGCCGGCGCGTGCTGGTGGTGGACGACGAGCCGCGCGTGCTGGACCTGATGCGGCGGCTCTTGCGCGGCCATGAGCTGGTCACCGTGCCGGATGGACGCGCGGCCCTGGCGCGACTGAGGGGCGACAGCGCCTTCGACGTCATCCTGTGTGACTTGATGATGCCGGAGCTGACGGGCGTGGACGTGTACCAGGCCGTCCGCGACACCTGGCCGGGGCTGCACGAGCGCATCGTCTTCATCAGCGGTGGGGCCTTCACGCCGGAGACGAAGCGCTTCCTGCAGGAGGTGAAGAACCCCGTGCTCGCCAAGCCCTTCGATGCCCGACACCTGCGCGACGCGGTGATGGCCGTTCCCCTGCCGACGACGCGGGGCTGAGCCGCGCACGGCCAGGTGTCGGCCATGGACAGAGCCCCGGCCCCACCGGGGTGATTGAAGACGCCCGGGCCCGTATCCACCCTGGGGGCCCCAGCAGGACGCGGCCTCTCCCATGGGCTTCGGCACGGGCGTATGGACACGAGTTCTGCCTCCGAACATCCTCCCGCGGGAGCGGAGGGCACACAGCCCTCCCCTCCGCCCAGGCGCCGCCGCTGGCCCTGGCTCGTGTTGGCCCTGGCCGTGCTCGTCGGTGCCGCCGTCTTCCAGGTCCGGCGACGCGGTGACGCGGCCGCGGGACACCTGGCGGGCCCACACGGCGCGGACGCGGGGCAGGACCGAGCCCAGCAGGTGGTCCCCGACACGGCCCGGGCTCGCGACGTGCCGGTCTTCATCGCCGGCCTGGGCGCGGTGACGCCCACCCACTCCGTCACGGTGCGCACCCGGGTCGACGGCCAGCTGATGCGGCTGGCCTTCAAGGAGGGCCAGCTCGTCGACGAGGGAGACGTGCTGGCGGAGATAGACCCCCGTCCGTTCCAGGTCCAGCTCGAGCAGGCCCAGGGCCAGCTGCTCCGCGACCGGGCCCTGCTCACGAACGCCCGTCTGGACCTCCAGCGCTACCGCACCCTCTTCGCCCAGGACTCCGTGGCGAAGCAGACACTCGACACGCAGGCGGCGCTCGTCCGGCAATACGAGGGCATCGTGAAGACGGACGAGGGCGCGGTGGCCTCCGCGGAGCTCAACCTCACGTACTCACGCATCACCTCGCCGGTCGCCGGACGCGTGGGCCTGCGACAGGTCGACCCCGGCAACATCGTGCACGCGGCCGACTCCACGGGCATCGTCATCGTCAACAGCCTGCGGCCCATCACGGTCATCTTCTCCGTGCCGGAGGACCGCGTGCCGGACATCCTCGCCAGACTGGAGGCCCACCAGACGCTCCCGGTGGACGCGTATGACCGCGGCGACCAGCGCCTGCTCGCGCGAGGAACGCTGGCCACCGTCGACAATCAAATCGACCCGACGACGGGCACCGCCCGCCTGCGCGCGGACTTCCCCAACCACGACTTCAAGCTCTTCCCCCAACAGTTCGTCAACGCGCGGCTGCGCATCGACGTGCTCCGCGACGCGACCGTCGTCGCCACCGCGGCCATCCAGCACGGCGTGCAGGGCCCCTTCGTCTACGTCCTCCAGCCAGATGACACCGTCCGGGTCCAGCCCGTGTCGCTCGGCCCCACGGACGCCGACGACACCGTGGTGACCCGCGGCGTGAGCGTGGGCGAGCGGGTGGTGGTGGAGGGAGCCGACAAGCTCACCGACGGCGCGCACGTCCGGGTCCAGGCGCACGCGGCGCCGGGCCTCGGGGTGGGCGGGAGCGGCCAGGGCGGGACGGACGGCGGTCGCTAGATGTCCCATCCCTTCATCCTGCGCCCCATCGCGACGTCGCTGCTGATGTTGGCGCTGCTGCTCGCCGGGGTGCTGGCCTACCGGCTGCTGCCCGTGGCCGCGCTCCCGGAGGTCAACTACCCCACCATCCAGGTGATGACGTTCTACCCGGGCGCCAGCCCGGACGTGATGGCCTCCGCCATCACCGCGCCGCTGGAGCGCCAGTTCGGGCAGATGCCCGGCCTGGACCAGATGACCTCCTCGAGCTCCGAGGGCGCGTCCGTCATCACCCTCCAGTTCACGCTCGCGATGAGCCTGGACATCGCCGAGCAGCAGGTCCAGGCCGCCATCAACGCCGCCACCAACCTGCTGCCCACCGACCTGCCGAACCCGCCGGTCTACAGCAAGGTGAACCCCGCGGACACGCCGGTCATCACGCTGGCCCTCACCTCGCGGGTGATGCCACTGCCCCAGGTCGAGGACCTCGCCGACACCCGGCTCGCCCAGCGAATCTCCCAGCTGCCCGGTGTCGGGCTGGTGAGCATCAGCGGCGGCCAGCGGCCCGCGGTGCGCATCCAGGTCAACACCACCGCGCTGTCCGCCCAGGGGCTGACGCTGGAGGACGTGCGCACCGTGGTGGCCGCCGCGAACGTGAACACCCCGAAGGGCAGCTTCAACGGACCGCGACAGGCGTACACCCTCAACGCCAATGACCAGCTGCTGACCAGCGCGGACTATGCGCCGCTCATTCTCGCGTACCGCAACTCGGCCCCCGTGCGCCTGTCCGACGTGGCGCGCGTCTTCGATGGCGCGGAGAACGTGCGGCAGGCCGCCTGGATGAACCAGGTCCCCGCGGTGATTCTCAACGTGCAGCGGCAGCCGGGCGCCAACGTGATTGCCGTGGTGGACAGCGTGAAGCAGCTGCTGCCGCGGCTCCAGGCGACGCTGCCCGCGACGGTGAAGGTCGCGGTGTTGACCGACCGGACCACGACCATCCGCGCCTCGGTCAGGGACGTCCAGTGGGACCTGGGGTTCTCCATCGGGCTCGTCGTGCTGGTCATCTTCCTGTTCCTGCGCAACCTCCCGGCCACCTTCATCCCGAGCGCCGCGGTGCCGCTGTCGCTCGTGGGCACCTTCGGGGCCATGTACCTGCTGGGCTTCTCGCTGAACAACCTCACGTTGATGGCGCTCACCATCGCCACCGGCTTCGTCGTCGACGACGCCATCGTGATGATCGAGAACATCACCCGCTACATCGAAGGGGGCACGCCGCCCATGGAGGCGGCCCTGAAGGGCTCCCGGCAGATTGGCTTCACCATCCTGTCGCTGACCGTCTCGTTGATCGCCGTGCTCATCCCCCTGCTCTTCATGGGGGACGTCGTCGGGCGGCTGTTCCGGGAGTTCGCCATCACGTTGGCGGTGACCATCCTGCTGTCGGCCGTCATCTCGCTCACCTTCACGCCCATGTTGTGCTCACGGCTGCTCTCGCACCGCGCTCCGGGCCGGGAGAGCCGCTTCGAGCGGGTGATGGGGGGCGGCTTCCAGCGGGTGGTGGACCGCTACGACGTCGCGCTGAGCTGGGTGCTGGACCACCGGGGGCTGACGCTGCTGCTGGCGCTGTCCACCGTGCTGCTCACCGCGCTGCTGCTGTGGACCATCCCGAAGGGCTTCTTCCCGGTCCAGGACACCGGTGTGCTCCAGGGCATCTCCGACGCGCCCCCGTCCATCTCCTTCCCCACCATGTCCGAGCGGCAGCAGGCGCTGGCGGAGGTCGTCCTCCAGGACCCGGCCGTGGAGAGCCTTTCGTCCTTCATCGGCATCGACGGGACGAACACCACGCTGAACAGCGGGAGGATGCTCATCAACCTCAAGCCGATGGGCGCACGGGACGTCACCGCCGCCCAGGTCATCCGCCGCTTGCAGCCACGGCTGGCCGAGGTCTCCGGCATCAGCCTCTTCCTGTCCCCGGTGCAGGACCTGACCATCGACACCCGGGTGAGTCGCACGCAGTACCAGTACAGCCTCGGCTCACCGGACGCGGCGGAGGTGTCGCTGTGGACGCGGCGACTCGTCGACCACTTGAAGCAGCAGCCCGAGCTGGGCGAGGTGTCGAGCGACCTCCAGGAGGGCGGACTGAGGATGAACCTCCACCTGGACCGCGACACCGCCGCGCGCCTGGGCATCACCACGCAGCAGTTCGACGACGCGCTCTACGACGCCTTCGGACAGCGTCAGATTTCGACCATCTTCACCCAGTCGAACCAGTACCGCGTCGTGCTGGAGGCCGCGCCACGGCTGCAGCGCGCCTCGCTCGCGCTGGACACGCTCTACCTCCAGTCCGCCACGGGAGGCCCCGTCCCCCTGGGGGCCTTCACCCGGGTGTCCCAGGGCGTGGGTCCGCTCATCATCCACCGCCAGGGCCAGTTCCCGGTCGCCGTGGTCTCCTTCAATCCGGCGCCCGGCACCTCCCTGTCGGAGACGGTGCGCGTCTTCGCCCAGGCGAAGCAGGCGCTCGGGATACCCGCCTCGGTGCAGACCGCGTTCGAGGGCACGGCGAAGACGTTCGAGGACTCGCTCGCGAACGAGGGCTTCCTCGTGCTCGCCGCCATCGTCGTCGTCTACATCGTGCTGGGGGTGCTGTACGAATCGTACATCCACCCCATCACCATCCTCTCCACGCTCCCGTCGGCGGGGATGGGGGCCCTGCTCGCGCTGCTGCTGTGCGGCATCGACCTGGGGATGATCGCCATCATCGGCATCATCCTGCTCATCGGCATCGTGATGAAGAACGCCATCATGATGATCGACTTCGCGCTGGAGGCCGAGCGCACGCGCCACCGGAGCGCGCGCGAAGCCATCCATGAAGCCTGCCTGCTGCGCCTGCGCCCCATCCTGATGACGACGATGGCGTCGATGCTGGGCGCGGTGCCGCTCGCCTTCGGCGGCGGGATGGGGTCCGAGCTGCGTCAACCGCTCGGCATCGCCATCATCGGCGGGTTGGCCGTCAGCCAGGTGCTGACGCTCTTCACCACCCCCGTCATCTACCTGGGCTTCGACAGCCTCTCGCGCGGGGCCTCCCGCTGGTTCTCCTGGCACACCGCGCCACGCGCGCCGACGAGGCAGACGCGGTGAACCTGTCCGAGCCCTTCATCCGTCGCCCCATCGCCACGTCCCTGCTGGGCGTGGGCATCGCGCTGCTGGGGGCGCTCTCGTTCAAGCTGCTGCCGGTCGCCCCACTGCCCCAGGTGGAGTTCCCCACCATCTCCGTGCAGGCGCAGCTGCCCGGCGCCAGTCCTCGAATCATGGCCACGTCGGTGGCCACCCCGCTGGAGCGCCAGCTGGGCCGCATCGCCGGCATCACCCAGATGACCTCGGCCAGCAACCTGGGCTCGACGAGCATCGTCGTGCAGTTCGACCTGTCGCGAGACATCGACGGGGCGGCGCGCGACGTCCAGGCGGCCATCAACGCCGCGCGGGGCAACCTCCCCGCGAACCTGCCGAACAACCCGAGCTACCGGAAGGTGAACCCCGCGGACGCGCCCATCGTCCTGCTCGCGTTGACGTCGGAGACCTTCACTCGAGGGCAGATGTACGACTTCGCCTCCACGCGGCTGCAGCAGAAGCTGTCGCAGGTGAGCGGCGTCGGGCAGGTGATTGTCGGCGGAGGGGCGCTGCCGGCCGTGCGCGTCGAGGTGAACCCGACGGTGCTCAACCAGAACGGGCTGGGGCTCGAAGCGGTCCGGACCGCGCTCGCCGCGCAGAACGCGAACCGGCCCAAGGGACAGTTCGACGAGGGGGCCCTCACCTATTCCCTCCAGACGAACGACCAGCTCTTCACCGCGGAGCAGTACCGCGCCGTCATCATCGCCTACCGGAATGGCGCGCCGGTGCGGGTCCAGGACGTGGCGGACGTCACCGACGACAACGTCGAGGACGTCCACAGCCTGGGCCTGGCCCGTGGCAAGCAGGCGGTGCTCCTGGTCGTCTTCAAGGAGCCAGGGGCGAACGTCATCGACACGGTGGATGGCATTCGCCAGATGTTGCCGACCCTCCAGGCGCAGATGCCGGCGGGCATCGACATGACGGTGACGATGGACCGCACGACGACCATCCGCGCCTCGCTCCATGACGTGGAGTTCACCCTGCTGCTGGCCATCGCCCTGGTGATTCTCGTCGTGTACGCGTTCCTCGGCAGCGTTCGCGCCACCCTGATTCCGAGCGTGGCGGTGCCGCTGTCGCTGCTCGGCACCTTCGCGGTGATGTACCTGCTGGGCTACAGCCTGGACAACCTGTCGATGATGGCGCTGACCATCTCCACGGGCTTCGTCGTCGACGACGCCATCGTCGTGCTGGAGGACATCGAGCGGCACGTCGAGGAAGGGATTCCCCCCTGGGAGGCGGCGCTGCGAGGCGCGCGCGAGGTCGGCTTCACCGTCATGTCGATGAGCCTCTCGCTCATCGCCGTGTTCATCCCCCTCCTGTTGATGGAGGGCATCGTCGGCCGACTGTTCCGCGAGTTCGCCGTCACCCTGTCGGTGGCCATCCTCGTGTCGTTGCTGGTGTCCCTGACCGTGACGCCCGTCATGTGCGCCTGGCTGCTGCGAGCACGTGCGCCCCGGACGAAGCCGCGCTCGCGCTTCCACCCGCGGCTGTTCGAGCGGCTGCGCGACGGCTACGCCAGGAGCCTCGACTGGGCGCTACGACATCCCGGGCTGTTGCTGCTCGTGCTGTTCGCGGCCATCGCGCTGAACGTGACGCTGTTCATCGCCGTGCCGAAGGGCTTCTTCCCGCAGCAGGACACGGGCCGGCTGAGCGGGAGCGTCCAGGCGGAGCAGGACATCTCCTTCGACGCGATGGCCCGGAAGTTCACCGCGTACGCGAAGATCATCGGCGAGGACCCCGCGGTGGAGGCCGTGTCGGGGACGCTGGGCGGCACGAGCGGCTCCACCAACTCCGGCTCATTCTTCGTGACACTCAAGCCGCTGGAGGTGCGCAAGACGAACGCGGACGCCATCATCCGCCGGCTTCGCGGAAGGTTGGCGGCGGTGCCGGGAGCATCCGTGTTCATGCAGTCCGCGCAGGACCTGGTGATAGGCGGGCGGCAAGGCGGGGCGCAGTACCAGTACACGCTCTCCGCCGACAGCCTGGACGTCCTCAGGCAGTGGGGCCCTCGGGTGATGGCGCGGCTGCAGCAGCTCCCCGGCGTCGTCGACGTCAACACCGACCAGCGGGACCGGGGCCTGCAGACCTTCGTCACGGTAGACCACGACACGGCCCGTCGCTTCGGCATCACCCCCGCGCAGATCGACACCGTGCTCTACGACGCGTTCGGCCAGCGGCAGGTGTCGACGATGTACACCCCCAGCAACCAGTACCACGTGGTCATGGTCGTCCAGGAGCGCTTCTGGCGGCGCCCGGAGAGCCTGAACGACATCTACGTCCCCTCCGCGAACGGCAAGCAGGTGCCGCTCGCGGTGTTCTCGAGGTTCGCCGCGTCCGACACGCTGCTCTCCGTGAATCACCAGGGACAGTTTCCCTCGGTGACGCTGTCCTTCAACCTCCAGCCGGGGACCTCGCTGGGCACGGTGGTGACGCAGATCGAAGCGGCCGTCCAACAACTGGGGCTGCCAGCCGGCGTGCACGGCGACTTCAGCGGCACGGCGCAGGCGTTCCAGGCCTCACTCGCCTCCGAGCCGATGTTGATCGCCGCCGCCCTGCTCGCCGTCTACATCGTGCTGGGAATCCTCTACGAGAGCACCATCCACCCCATCACCATCCTCTCGACCCTGCCGTCGGCGGGCGTGGGGGCGCTGCTCGCGCTCCTGCTCTTCCGGCTGGAGCTCTCCATCATCGCGTTGATCGGCATCATCCTCCTGATTGGCATCGTCAAGAAGAACGCCATCATGATGATCGACTTCGCGCTGGCGGCGGAGCGCGAGGAAGGGCTGGGCCCGCGCGAGTCCATCTACCGCGCGGCGCGACTGCGCTTCCGGCCCATCCTGATGACGACGATGGCCGCGCTGCTCGGGGCGCTGCCCCTGGCGCTGGGAACGGGCGTCGGCTCCGAGCTGCGCAGGCCCCTGGGGGTCGCCATCGTCGGGGGCCTGTGCGTCAGCCAGGTCCTGACGCTCTACACCACGCCGGTCATCTACCTGACGTTGGACCGCTTCGGACACTGGGCCCGACGACAGCGCGGCCGGCGCGCCCCCCTCGTCACTCCGAAGGCTCCGTGATTCGGGAGAGCAGCCTCATGTCCGCGAGTCCCCCTCCATGTCGCGCCAGCCTCCTCCACCGGTGGGGCCGCATCCGCTCGTGCCGGCTGGGAGCCCGGGTGCTCGCCACGGTGATGCTGGGCGGCTGCGCGGTGGGCCCCGACTATCAACGGACGCAGGTCGCCATCCCCGAGCGCTTCAAGGAGGCGACGGAGGGCTGGAAGCCCGCGCGCCCCAGCGACCACCACGAGCGAGGCGTCTGGTGGGCGGTGTTCGAGGACCCCACGTTGAGCGCGCTCGAGGAGCGCGTCGCGCTCGCGAACCAGACCGTCGCGGGCTTCGAGGCGGCCTATCGGCGGGCTCGGGCGTTGGTGGCCCAGGCTCGCGCGGGGGCCTATCCCGTGCTCGGGGCCTCCGCGTCGGTGGGGCGCTCCCGGGGCCGAGGGCGCGGAACGGGCGCGGACGCGGGCGCGACCAGCGTGGGCAACGACTACAGCCTCGCCCTGGATGCCTCATGGGAGCCGGACCTCTGGGGGCGCGTACGCCGACAGGTGGCGGGCGCGAAGGCCTCCGCGCAGAGCGCGGCCGCGAACCTGGCGAACGCGAAGCTGTCCGCGCAGGCCTTGCTGGCACAGAGCTATTTCCAGCTGCGCGCGGCGGACGCGACCCAGCAACTGCTGGATGACATCGTCCTCGCGTACCAGCGGACGCTCACGCTGACCCAGAACCGCTACGAGCAAGGGGTCGCGGCCCGCACGGACGTGCTCCAGGCCCGGACCCAGTGGCTGCTGGCGCGCGCTGCGGCGGCCGAGAACGAAATCGCGCGGGCACAGCTCGAACATGCCATCGCGGTGCTGGTGGGCGAGCCCGCGTCGAGCTTCGCCATCGTCCGCGAACCGCTCCGCGCGACGCCGCCGGAGATTCCCGCGCAGCTGCCTTCATCCCTGTTGGAGCGACGCCCCGACATCGCGGCGGCCGAGCGCGCCGCGGCGGCCGCGAACGAGCAGATCGGCATCGCCATCTCCGCCTTCTTTCCGTCGCTGACGCTGTCGGCGTCCGGAGGGTTCAGCAGCCTGACGCTCGCGCATTGGTTGAGCGCGCCCGCCTTGGTGTGGTCGCTCGGCCCCCAGTTGGTGGCCACGCTCCTGGATGGAGGCCTGCGCGCGGCCCAGACCGAGGCGGCCCGCGCGGAGTACGACCAGAGCGTCGCGAACTACCGGCAGACGGTGCTGGCCGCGTTCCAGGACGTCGAGGACACCCTCGTGTCGTTGAGGATGCTCGAGCAGGAGGTCGCCCTTCAGGAGGAAGGCGTCCAGTCGGCCCGGCAGGTCGTGGACATCGTGACGAACCAGTACAAGGCGGGCACGGCGACGTACCTCGACGTGATTGTCGCGCAGACCACGGCCTTCGGCGCCGAGCAGAAGCTGGTGAGCATCCGGGGGCAGCGGATGGTCGCCGCGGTCGGCCTCATCAAGGCCCTGGGAGGCGGCTGGGACGCGCGGCAGCTCGGCACGGCCCCACCCAAGGAGACCAAGCCCCGGTAGCGCGCGTCATCCTCGCGTCCAGCTAGGGCGGCGAGGACTCCACGAGCAGCTCCACGCGGCGGCTGCGCGCCATGCATCCCGGAGTGCCGTCGTTGCACGGTGGCAGGTCCGCGCCCTGGGTCTCCAGGACGAGCCGCGCGCCCTCGATGCCGAGCGCCTGGAGCTTCGCGGCCACGGACTGCGCGCGGCCCAGGCCCAACGAGGCGTTGACGGACTCGGGGCCGAGGATGTCCGCGTGTCCGCGCAGTCGGACGCGCAGCTGTGGGCCCCGGTGGAGACACTCCGCCGCGCGCAGCAGCGAGGCCTCGCCCTCCGTCGAGAGTCGGGTGTCGAAGAAGGCGAAGAAGACGGGCTCGAGCTCGCACGAGACGGGCGGCGCGACGGTGTCCGAGATGGACGCGGTGGCTTGACGCTGGGGCGAGAGTCGGCGCGCCTCCGCGAGCACCTCGTCGACGACACGCGCGGCCACTTCATCGGGGAGCGGCGTGTTCACCACGGGGCCGTATTCGATTCCGACGATGGCCTCCTGCGGCTGGCCCAGGAGCATGAAGGCAGGACGCTGCTGCCACTGCACCGTGACGCCGTCGCGCTCGTAGGCCATCGAGGTGACTCGCACCGTGTCCCCGGGCCGCGCGTCGAGGGTGACACGCCCGCGCATCACGAAGCGGTATTCATCCACGTACGAGAAGACCTGCGAGCGCCCCTCGTACACCACGGACACGTCGAGCCAGCGCAGCCCGAGCGGCAGCGCGTGTCGAGGCACGGAAGCCCCCGGAGACGTCGCGGACGGCAAGGTCCGCCCATCCAACGTGTACTCCACGGAGACGAGCTCCCAGGCCCCGTCCTTGCCGAGCCTGTCATCGTGCGCCAGCTCCAACCACGCATCACCGGTCGCCACGGGCTCGGCGCCCGCGCTGCCCGCCATGAGCATCGCGAGCAGGAAGAGACACCCCGCGAGCACACGCCGCCCCCGTGACCGCAGTCCGAGGGCGTGCCCCATGCCGCCTGGCTCCCCTTTCGGGTGGGATGGAAGCCAAAAGACCGTTGTCCTCGCCCGAGAATCCAGCGTCCGCGCGAAAAAGTGGGGACGCGGGGCCCTGGCGGAGTGAAGCCACGACACCGCGAACGCCCTCGCCGCGCGACGGCGCCCGAGGCCCTGGGACGCCTGTCGACGTCGGGCACGCGCCCCGACACCCGAGAGAGGACGCGACGAAGCCACGACCCGACGCAGCGGTGACGCCGAACCACGCCTCTCGCACAGCCGATTCCGCACGACATGGCCCCCTTTCGGGAACACCCCGCGCATCACCCTCACTCCGCGGCATCCGGTCTCAGGCGTTCGAACGACACATCCCCACGCGCCTCGGCCTGGCACCGCGTCGCGCGGCGGTGACAGGACGCGCGGCGCCTTCGGGAGCAACGCCTCCACCCGACCGTCACTCCCCGGAGACGCCGGGGGTCTGTCTCGCCGTGCCCCCCGCATCGGCGTGCCTCAGGGCTTCTCGGCCGGCGCCGGAGCCTGCTGCGCCGCGGGGCTCGGCAGGAGGGGCGGACGGTCCTTGCCCTCCACCGCGCGCTGCAGCTCGATCTCCTGCAGCAGCGCCGCCGGCGCCACCGTGGACACCGGCACGTTCCCGCTCTCCGCGCCGCAGAAGCCGTTGAAGATGCCGCGCTTCTGTCCCGTGGCCACGATGCGGTTCACCGCGGACAGCGGCGTGCCGACGATCTCCACGCCGCGCACCAGCGTCTCCTTCCCCGTCTTCACGTCCACCCGGTACACCATGCGCGGCACGCCCTTGAAGGCCTGATAGCCATAGCTGGACGTGTTCGTGTTGCCACCGGTGATGTCGCGGATGATGAGGCCGTACGGCTTGCCCTGCTTCTTCGCCTCGTCGATGAGCATCTGCTTCAGCTTCTCGTCGCTCACCTGGCGCGTGCTCTCCACCATGAGATTGGCCATGCGCGCCACCGGCTTGAGCGTGCCCTGGCTGCGACCGTGCCCGTTCGACTGGAGGAAGCCCTCCACCGGACGGCGCCCCAGCAGGTAGTTGCGCAGCACGCCCTTCTCCACCAGCGTCACCCGCTGCCCCTTCACGCCCTCCTCGTCGTAGAGGTAGTAGCCGTTGAGCGGCTCCCCCGCGAGCGCGCGCTGCGACGGGTCATCATGGATGGACAGGAAGCCGGGCAGCACCAGCTTGCCCACCTGTCCCTTGAAGGTCTTCCCCTCGTTGTCGCCGTCCTGCCGGTCTCCCTCCAACCGGTGCCCCACCGTCTCGTGGAAGAGCACGCCGGAGGCCTCGGGCGCGAGGATGGCGGGGCCCGTGTACGGGTCGATGGCTGGCGCCTGCCGCAGCGCCATCAGCTCCTCGATGACCTTCGCCGCCGACTGACGGATGCGCTCGTCGTCCGGCAGCCCCGCCTCCGTGGGCGCGTAGAAGTCCCGCGAGTCATCCAGCAGCTGTCCATCCGGCGCGCGCGTCACCGCGGAGACGTGGAACCCGTACAGCGTCTCCTCCGTCACCAGCCGCGTGCCCTCCGTGGACACGAACAGCCGCGTCACCTTGTCGGCGGTGATGCGCACCTCCGAGTCGAACAGCTCCGGATGCGCGTTGAACTGCGCGGACACCTCGCGCGCCACCTTCAGCCAGCGCGCGCGGTCGAAGGGACGGGCCACCGGCGGTTGGACGAAGGTGCTCGGCTTCTCCTTCGTGAAGGAGGCGGGCCGCTTCGGGTCCTCCACCGAGTAGACGTCCTCGCCCTTCTTCTTCAGGAACTGGAAGAGCGCGGATTTGTACTTCTCGTCGGTGATGAGCCACAGCGCCGTGCGCAGCGCCAGGGGCGAGTCGTCCAGCGGCCCCTCCTTGCGCGCCGTGAAGCTGGTGCCCTTGGTGGAGAAGGAAAAGTCCAGGCCCTCGGCCACCGAGCTGTCGAAGGCGTAGTCGCCCACCCGCACGTCGACATACAGCCGCCGCTCCCGGTAGCCGTCGTCCATGAAGATGGCGCCGAAGCGCGCGGCCACGACCTCCTGCTCGTAGTCCTTGAGCTGGTAGCTCATGAAGTACGGCGGCTCGTGGCTCTGCAGCTTGAGCTGTTGTTGATTGCGCGTCAGCTCGCTCGACATGGCGTCGAGGAGCACCTGGCGCGAGTCGGTCTGCGCGGGAGCCGCCGCCAGCAACATGGCCGAGGCCACCAGCAGGGGGAGAACGGGTCGGGTGAGGGCTGTCACGCCCCCACTGTACCCAAACCACCCCGCAAGACGAGCAGGTCCGCTGACTCCAGGTGCCCCTCCCGACACCTGGAGTCGCGAACCCCTGCCCGGAGGGTCGGCTTCCGGGCCCTGGCTCGTCTCTTACGCCTTCGTCACCTTCTCGCGGCCCTGGGGCACGCCCTTGGTGGCGTTGCGCGTGTCAATCACACACGTCGCGTTGGCCACCACGGCGGCGTAGTCGATGTTGGTGTGGTCCGTGAGGATGAGGACGGCGTCGTACTCGCCGAGCTTCTCCGGCTCGAGCGGGACGGACTTCATCTCCATGTTGAAGCCGTGGCCCTTGTGCAGCTCCGGCACGTACGGGTCGTGGTAGCACAGCTCCGCGCCCTTCTCCGCCAGGAGCGTCATGATGCGCAGAGACGGGCTCTCGCGCATGTCGTCGATGTCCTTCTTGTACGCCGCGCCCAGGCACAGCACCTTCGCGCCGTTGAGCGTCTTCTTCGCCTTGTTGAGCGCCTCCATGGTGCGCTGCACCACGTAGTAGGGCATCTGCCAGTTCACCTCGCCGGCCAGCTCGATGAACTTGGTGTGGAACTCGTACTCGCGCGCCTTCCACGTCAGGTAGAACGGGTCGATGGGGATGCAGTGACCGCCCAGACCCGGGCCCGGGTAGAAGGGCTGGAAGCCGAAGGGCTTGGTGCTGGCGGCCTGGATGACCTCCCACACGTCCACGTTCATGCGGTCGCAGAGCATCTTCATCTCGTTGACCATGGCGATGTTGACGCAGCGGTAGATGTTCTCCAGCAGCTTGGCGAGCTCCGCCACGCGCGTGGAGGACACCGGCACCACTTCCTTCAGCGCGCTGCCGTACAGCGCCGCCGCGACCTCGGAGCACTCGGGCGAGTAGCCACCGACAATCTTCGGAATCGTCTTGGTGTTGAAGCTCTTGTTGCCCGGGTCCTCGCGCTCGGGGCTGAAGGCCAGGTGGAAGTCCACGCCCGCCTTGAGGCCGTTGCGCTCGAGAATCGGCTTGAGCACCTCCTCGGTGGTGCCCGGGTAGGTGGTGGACTCCAGGATGAACAGCTGGCCGCGGCGCACGTGCGGCGCGAGCGACTCACCCGTCTGGATGATGTAGCTCATGTCCGGCTCACGCGAGGCCGTCAGCGGCGTGGGCACGCAGATGATGACGCAGTCCAGCTCCTTGGACCGGGAGAAGTCCCCGGTGGCCTTCAGCTTGCCTGCCTTCGTCAGCTCCGCCAGCGGCGCGCTGGGGATGTGCTTGATGTAGCTCTCGCCCTTCTCAATCTTGTCGAGCTTGCGCTTGTCGACGTCGAGCCCGACGACCGGGAAGCCGGCCTCGGCGAACGCCATGCCCAGGGGAAGACCCACGTACCCCAGCCCCACCACACCGACCTTCGCCTCCCGCCGACGAATGCGCTCCAGCAGCGGGCTGCCCACCATCACCCTCATCGTCCTCACCTCTCCTGATGCGACGTGCCGCAGAGCGGTCACGCCCCGACCCAGACACTCACCTGAAGACCACGACCCACTTCAAACTCGTCGGAGGCTTCACCTGCCCCCGGAACTCCACCGTCACCGCGGGCACCACCCGCCCATAACCGGGCGAGTAGCGCGAGGGCACCACCTGCGACTCCAGGCCCTCTTCCAGCAGAATCCATGCGAGCGGCGCCCCCTCCGGGCCCAGCTCCACCGCGACACGCGAGAACACCAGCGGCTCCTCCGCCGCGCGCTGCGCCCGTGCCAGCACCTGCGCATCCGGCGTCACCCGCCGGGCCTGCTCATCGGGAAGATGAAAGCGTCCAATGACCTCGTGAGCGCCGGTGCCGATGAAGGAATCCCGCCCCGCCAGTGAGCGCTCGCGCCGGTCCAGCCGGAACGTGCGCTCGATGCCGACCGGGGCCGGCAACAGGCGGTAACCATCATGGCGGACCCGCAATCTGTCCACGAGGGTGCCAGGAAGGAAGGCCACCACGCGCGCTTTGGCTTCCTCGGGCAGCGCGAACAGCCGGGCCGGGTCCAACGTGGACTGCTCCGCGCCATCCACCTGCACGGTGTTGTGCGCGGCGGTGCCGCGGAACGCGTTGCGCATCGCCGGGTCGCGCGTGTACGAGCCGGTGCCCGGGTCGACGATGACGGGACGGCCGCCCAGGTGCAGCTCGAAGGAGAGCTTGTCGTTGTGGCTGTGGCCGCCCACCCCGCGCTGGCCCTGCTTGCCCGCGCTCACGGTGACGACGGCGCCCGCGCCGCGCAGCACGTGGAAGCCGCCCTCCGGGAAGCTGATGGACTGCGGCGCCGTGCCCGGTGACAGGCGCTGGTGACGCTCCAGGCCCACGTGCCCGAGCAGCCACGCGGCCTCGTCCGGGAGCTCGCTGCCCGCCAGGCCCGCGTCTCCGAAGAGGGCCGCGCCCAGGCCCACCAGATAGCCCTGCTCCATGTCGCCGCGGTCTCTCAGCGGGAAGACGCGGCCGGAGTCGTTGTCGCCAATCTGCGGCGCGAGTCCCGTCTCCGAGGACCACGCGCGCACCGCGTGGAACATGCGCTTGAGCCGCGTCTCGTAGGCCGTGCCCAGCGCCACGCCCGCGCCCCGCGCCACCAGCAGCGCCAGGGTGAACAGCTCCACCGAGAGACGGTGGTAGGGAATGGAGCCCTCGAAGGAGGTGCCCTCGACGTGGACCTGCGCGGACATCTGCTCGCACAGGCCCGCCACCGCCAGCGCCACCTGACGCGAGGCGCCGGGCAGCTCCGGGAACAGCAGGCCGACGACGAGCAGGCCCACGTAGTTGGAGACCAGGTGGTTGTTGGGCACCGCGCCCCGGTCCTCGAGGTGGGCCTCCACCCAGGACAGGTGGTCGGCGAGCGAGCCGAGCAGCGGCACCAGGAACTCCGCGCGGCGCACCTCAGGCGCGTCGGCGAACATGGCCAGGGCCTGCGCCAGGTTGGCCGCGCGCAGCGCCACTTCCATGGCACAGGACCACTGGACGCCCTGCCCCACCGGATTGGCCTGGAGGAAGTCGAGCACCTGCATCACGAAGGCGGAGGCCAGTCGCGAGCGCTCACGCGGAGCGTTCTCCACCCAGAAGCCCTGCGCCAGCGCGATGACGCTGTCGAGCCGCCCCATCACCCAGGGGTACTTCGGATCATTCCCCTTCGACAGGAGCGGCATCCGCTCCACCGGCGCCAGCGGATAACGGTGGCCGCTGAGCACGTCGAGCGACCAGTCCACCGGCTTGCCTTCACCGAAGACGACGCGCGTGCCGAAGACGTCCCACTCCTGACGGAGCGCGGCCTGGGCGCGGGCGGTGGCGCGCTCACGGGCGCCTGGAATGGAGGAGAGCGTGGCGAGCACGGACTCGCGCTGGGAAACCTCGCACCAGGCGCGAGAGGTGCGCTGGTCGAGCGCCTTCTGGGCCAGCTCGTCCGCGCGGGCCACGCCGAACGCGCTCAAGAGCCGCACCTCATCGGTGCGCTCACGCCGTCGGTATCGTGCCTGCCGTGCCACGCCCTGCACGCGCCGCACCGCGCTGAGGGCCAAGGCCCCCGGAGCCAGTCTGGCGATTGCCGCGTAGTAGTCGAGTGTGCCCATCGGTCCCTTCCGCCGCCCTTCGCAGTGGCCGTTAGCAAGGGTCCGGCCAAGGGGGCTCTCCGAGGAGTTGAGAGGGTTTGGGCGATCATCCCTCCCCGCGGGACAGTAAAAAGTCGGGAGGTCGCCGATGGGCATGGGTAAAGGATTGCCGGGTGCCGGCGCCTTCTTTGCCCACCGTGGGCAGTGTTGCGCCCTGGAGGTGCCGTGCCCATACCTCTGCACGTGCAAGCGGGTGCTTGGAGTGGGCGGAGCGTCGACCCGGATGTCGCCGCGGGGGTGGAACAGGCGCTCGTGGCGGTGGCCGAGAGGGCACTGTGCCGCGGCGCCCAGGCGGGCATGGAGTTGTTGCTGCGCGAGACGCTCCGATTGACGGGGGCCTCCGGCGCGGCGCTCTTCGATGGACGTGTCTGTGTGGCGCGCGTGGGCACGGGCATTCCGCTGCCGATGTCCGGTGGTGGACGGCTGCTGAAGGTCTGGCCCGAGCGCGCGGACGGCGAGGTGCTCGGACGGTTGTCCGCCTTCGGGAGCACGCTGCTCGCGGCGCGTGCGCGGGAGTCGGCCGCGAACACACGTCATATGAGGCTGCTGGCCCAGCGCAGGGAACTGGAGCGTGAGGTGGCGCGGTGGGAGCAGCGCCGCTCACACGCGGCCCATGACCTGCGGACGCCCCTGATGGTCATCAAGGGCTACCTGGACATGATGATGAAGGGCATCGCGGGGCCGGTGAACACGACGGCGCAGCGCTATCTGGACCGGATGATGCGCGCCGCGCAGGACCAACGGGCGCTCATCGACCATCGACTGGGGCGTGGGGCACTCACGGACCTGCGGCCCCTGCTGCTCGCGGCCTTCGGTCCCGCGTCGCGACACGCGCAGCGGTGCACGGTAACGCTGGTGCTACCGGAGCGTCCCTTGCTGGTGAAGGGTGCCCGCGTCGAGGTGGAGACCTGGATGCGGGCGATGTCGCGAGGGCTCGCGTCCACGCGCGCCACTGCGATGGAGCTCCAGGTCGAGGCCATGGAGCCCACGAGCTGCTGGCGGGTGCTCGTGACGCCCCGGAGCGGAGAGGCGCCCCCGGCCAAGGCCCTCACGCAGATGCGGGAGCTGACGCGCCGGCTCGGAGGAACCCTGGAGACGCCGACCGACGCGGCGCCGCGCTGGGTCGCTCAACTTCCGGCGGAGCTCGGACCTCCCGGCGCCGCCGGCACCCACTGAGCGAGCGGAAACCGAGCGATTCGCACACCCGGCCACTGCCGGCGCGGCGCCTCCACTCCGCCCTCTCGCGAGTCACGCGGCAGGCCTGCGTGAAACTTCCGGGCGCGACACATCCATCCACTCCGGCGCGCGGCTCAACGCCACACGCCGGGACAGCGCCGCCCAGGCCGATTCCGCGACGCGAACCGCTACGCCGCGTTCGCGGGCAGGAGCTGTCGCACCAACTCCAGCAGCCTGCCGCGCTCCACCTCGCGCTTGACGAGGTAGCCATCCGCGCCCGCCTCGAGTCCCGCCGCGCGGTCCTCGGGGCTGTCGAGCGAGGTGACGAGGATGATGGGCGTGGAGTGCAGCGTCGGGTGCGACTTGATGCGCCGCGCGAGCCCGACACCGTCCAGGCGAGGCATCTGCCAATCGCTCACCACGAGCTGACACGAGGTGCGCTCCAGGATGCCCCAGGCTTCCTCGCCGTCCGCGGCCGTCACCACCGGGAAGCCGGCGATCTCGAGCAGCGACTTCATCGCGAAGCGCGTCGTGAGCGCGTCGTCGCACACCAGGATGCGCGGACGACGCGACTCCGTCGCCATCGAGCGCGTCTCCGGCCTCGCCGCGCGGACGAGCTCCGGCGCGTTGAGCACCGGCACCACGCGCCCATCGTCCAGCACCGCCGCGCCGGCCAGATGCCGCACGCTCTGCAGGTGCTTGCCCAGCGAGCGCACGACAATCTCCTGCTGCCCCACCACCTCGTCGATGGCGTAGAGCACCTTGTCTCCCCCCACGACGACCAGCGCCGCCGTCTGCACGCGCCCTGACTCGATGGCCAGCGGCAGCCGGGGCAGACCGATGGCCTCCGCCAGGGGGAGGAACGTGAGCTGCGAGCCGTCCACGCGCGCCACCACGCGACCGGCCACCGTGCCCACATCGTCCGGCGTGAGCCGCAGCACGCGCTCCACGCTGTCGGACGGAATCGCGGACACCGTCGTGCCCGTGCGCACCAGCAGGCCCAGCGCCGCGGCCAGCGTCAGCGGCAGGTCCACCGTGAAGCGCGTCCCCTTCCCCGCCCAGAACTCCACATCCACCGAGCCCTGCAGCCGCGCCGCCGTGGCCTGCACCACGTCCAGTCCCACGCCGCGGCCCGACGTCGCCGTCACCTGCTCACGCGTGGAGAAGCCCGGCTGGAACACCAGCCGCGCCGCCTGCGCATCGGTCAGCTTCGCGGCCGCGTCCTCCGTCAACAGGCCCCGCCGCACGGCCGTGGCCCTCACACGCTCCGGGGACAGACCGTAACCATCGTCCTCCACCACCACGGCGATGCGCGCGCCCCGAGGCTCCACGCGCACCGTCAACCGCCCCGTCCCGGGCTTGCCCACCGCGCGGCGCTCGTCCGGCGTCTCGAGGCCGTGGTCGATGGCGTTGCGCACCAGGTGCAGCAACGGGTCCTTGAGCGCATCCAGGATGCGCCGGTCCAACCGGACCTCGCCTCCCGCCAGGTCCAGCGCCACGTCCTTGTTCAACCGCGCGGACACCTCGCGCACCGTGCGACGCAGCGGCTCCAGCAGCTGCGAGGCGGGCACCATGCGCAAATCTCGCAGGTCATCGCGCGCCACCTGCGCCACCAACGCGAGCTGCTCGCTGTCCCGGTGCGCCTCGCGCGACACCTCCAGCAAGCGCTTCTGCATGCTCCGCATCAACGCCACGCCCGAGCGCAGCGAGTCCAGCGCCGCTCCGCCTCCCGCGAGCGTGAGCTCCGACGCGGCGCGCTCCAGCTGGCGAAGCACCTCGTGCGTCCCATCCGACAACGCGCGGTAGCTCTCCGAGCGACGCGCCTGCTGGGAACGACCCGCCACGAGCAGCTCCACCTGGAGCGCCAGCGAGTCCAGCGTCTTCACCGCCACGCGCACCGTGTGGTCCGTCGCGGCCCGAGCCTCCTGCGGCGCGGGCGCCTGCGCCACACCGGACGCGCCGTTCTCCACGGCCACCGGCGCCGCGCGCAACGTCTCCACCGCGCGCGCCACGGCTTGAGGCGGCCGCTCGAACTCGAGCTGACCGCGCAGGTCCACCAGCGTGCCCGCGACCTCGGAGGCCGCGAGGCTCGCCGCGTCGCCGCCCGGCTCCATGCGCGCGAACCCCAGCGCGGCGGACTCGGACAGCGTGGCCAGCCGCGCGGAGCCGGCCTCCAGCGCCTGCAGCTTCAACCCGCGCGCCCGCTCCATCGCCTTGCGGACCACGGCCGCGCGGTCCGGCACGTCCGGCGAGCACAGCGCGCCGAGCGCGGCCTCCAGGAGCTCCAGCGCCTCCAGCCCCTTCGCCGCGAGCCCGGACAGCACCGCGGCCGACTCGGGCATCGCGACGTCGCGGCCCAGCGACTTGAGCAGGCCCGCCAGCCCATCCACTTGAGGCGACTGCCCCGCGTCGCCCCGGGCCATGGCGGCCTCGATGCCCGACAGGCCGCGCAGCATCGACTCCACCGCGGCGCGGGGAAGGCCGTCATCCGTGCGGATGTGGGTCAGCCCGTCCTCGATGGCGTGCACCACCTGCTCGATGTCGTCGAGCCCCAGGCTCGCCGCCGAGCCCTTGAGGCTGTGCACCAATCGCTTGAGCGAGGGCAGGAGGTCCGCCTCGCGCTCGTGCGAGGGGCCCTCCAACCCGAGCACCTTCGCTCCAATGGCTTGGATCTGCTCACGCGTCTCCGCGGAGAAGACCGGCCAGATGCTGCGCAAGAGCTGCGGATCCATGTCGCGCCCCTATTCCTGCGCCTGCCGTCCCGCGGCCGGGCCCCCGAGCTGCTCCAGCTCCAGCACCGTCAGCCGGTCCGGAGTCAGGTACAGGAAGGGTCCCGGCGGGGGCTGCGAAAGCTCTGACTTCGGCAACTCCTTACGCCCCTCCACCGTCTCCGCCGCCAGGCCGAAGCACTCCTCGTCCACCTCCACCACCACGATTTTCCCCAGGTCCGACATGCCGCCGCCCTCCAGCCCCAGCAGCTGGCGGAGGTCCAGCACCGGCACCACGCGCGAGCGGCTGGCCAGCGCGCCCAGCACGTGCCGCGGCGCCCCGGGCAGCGAGGAGATGCCCCGCGCCTCGAGCACATGGTCCACGTGCTCGATTCGGACGGCGTAGCGCTCCCCGCCCACCTGGAAGGCGAGCACGGACAGCACTTCTTGATGCTCCTCGTGACGAGACTCGGCCAGGGCGCGAGCGCGCGCGCCGAGCACCTCGCGGCGCTTGTCCCCGCTCACCCCGGACGTCCCGAGCTGGGGCCTGGGCCCCGTGGAGTCTTTGCTCACCTTGACCTCGTCACCCGGCATGGGCGCGTCACTTCGTCGCGGGCAGCTTCAACATGTCACGCACCTTCGAGCGCAGGTCGTCCACCGACACCGGCTTGTTGAGGAAGGCGCTCGCACCCACCAGTTGCCCCTTCTTGCGACTCGCGTCGTCCTTCAGGGAGGTGAGCAGCATGAAGGGCGTGTCATGCAGGTTGGAGTCGGCGCGCACGGCCGCGCACAGGGCGAAGCCGTCCATCTCCGGCATCTGCACGTCGGAGATGATGAGGTCCGGCTTGAACTCCCGCGCCTTGTTCAGCCCCACCGCGCCGTTGGGTGCGTCGAAGAACTCCAGGCCCCAGCCCATCAGGTAGACCTGGAGCAGATTGGTGATGGTCTTCGTGTCCTCCACGATGAGGACCTTCAAGGACTTTCGTTCCGTCGCCACATTCACATTCATAGCTGGTACCTACCCACCAGGTCCGAGAAGCGCTTCGAGAGATTGGTCAGGTTTCCAGCCACCTGTTCGATGCGTCGCGTCCCGATGACCGAGTCTCCCATGGCCGACGTCAGCTCGCCCATCGCCGCGGCGATCTGCTCCACGCCAATCGTCTGCTGCCGGGTATTGCCCGCAATCTGTCGCGCCGCGCCGGACGACTCGCGAATGACTTCGGACAGTCCGAGGATGGCGTTGCCCGCGCCGCGCGCCAGCTCCATCGCCGCCTGCGCCCGACGGCTGCCCTCCTCCGTCGCGGTGACGGCCGCGCGCGTCCCCTTCTGCACTTCGTTGAGGAGCCCGCGCACCTGCTCCGCGGCCAGTCGGGACTGCTCGGCCAGGGTGCGCATCTCCGTGGCCACCACCGCGAAGCCGCGTCCGTGCTCGCCCGCCTTCGCCGCCTCGATGGAGGCGTTGAGCGCCAGCAGGTTCGACTGCTCGGCCACGTCCTTCACGGTGCTGATGATGTCGCCAATCTGGAGCGTGCGCTCGTTCAAGTCCGTGATGGAGAGGGCGATGGCCTTCACCTGCTCGCCCAGCTTCTCCATACCGGACACGCTCTCCGACACGACCTTCTGGCCCTCGGTGCTGAGCGTCTCCGACTTCTGCGTCTGGGAGATGACCGAGTCCGCGTAGGCCGTGGCCTGCTTGGACGTCTGGGCAATCTCCGCCACCGTGGTGCTCGTCTCGCTGATGGCGGACGCCTGCTGGTGCGCCATCGCGGACTGCTGCGAGGACGTGGTCAGCACGCCCGCCGCCTCCTTCTCCATCTCCGTCGCCGCGCCCTTCAGGTCCTCGAGCAGGTGCGCGAGCCCCTCCGACATGGCCGCGAAGCTGCGCGACACCGCGCCAATCTCGTCGTTGGCCTCGGTGTCGAAGCGCTGGCGCAGGTTGCCCCCGGCGATGCCCGCCGCCGCGTGCGACAGCCGCTCCAGCGGCACCACCAGCAGCCCGGACATGAACCACGAGGCCACCAGGCACGCGGCCAGGATGAAGACGCCGAGCACCAGCGTGAAGCGCGTGGTGCCACGCAGCGCGTTGGTGAGCGCCTCCTCGTGCAGGGCCACCTGCACGGTGCCCACCCGGCGCGAGGTGCCACCCTGCGGCGCCACCACGGGGGTGGAGGACTCCACCACCGCCTCGTCGTTGATGACCAGCCGGCGCTCCACCGCGTCGTCACCCCCCGCCGAGGGCTGGTCCGCGCCCGCGAAGCGCTCCGCGGCGACCTCCGCGAGCAGCTCGCCCTTCGCGTCGCGGACCAGCACGTAGGCCACGTCCGGGACATGGCGGAGGACGCCGTGCGCGGTGGCCTGCAGGCGACTGGCGTCCGGGTTGGCCGACAGCATGGGCGTGAGCGTCTTCGACAGCTCCGCGCTCACCGCGTGCGAGCGCCGGGACAGGTCCTCGCGCTGCGCGTTGCTCATCTGCAGCCAGAAGGCGAGCACGAGGATGCCCGCCACGAGCACCCCCGTCACGCCCGTGACGGCGACAATCTTGAAGCGCAGGCTGAGGCGGCCCATCGCGAGCAGCCCTGGCAGCGTCAGCTTCGTCTTCTCGAGGTCCACGTTGACTCCCACGGGCGAAAGCGCGCCGCTAGCGCGCGCCCTGCCATCCAGCCTGAGTTCTGGGTACCAGGGCCTGTCGCAGGCCACCGGCGGTCATCGTCTCCACCCCACGCAGCGGGTGTTCATCATCCAATCCGTCGAGCGAGCGCAGCGCGTTCTGTCGCGCGCGCTCCGCGTCCTCGGGCCGGTCCATGCGTCCGTAGAGCGCCACCAGCGTCGCGTGACCGAGCGCCAGGCGCGGCTCCAGGTACAGCGCCTTGCGCACCGCCTCCACCGCGCCGTTCAAGTCCCCGCGCCCCTCCGCCACCATGGCCAGCAGCAGGTACGCCTCCGGCACCAACGCCTTCGCCGCCTCGCGCGCGAGCGCCTCCGCTTCCTCGAAGCGTCCGGCGCGGGCCGCGTCCAGCGCGCGCTCCATCGGCCCGGCCGTCCCACTCGCAGGCCGCGTCTCCGAAGCGGTCACCGCCTGCGGGCCCCGCACGGCACCCGCGCTCGGGGACTGGTGCGGGAGCGCCACGGAGGGAAGCGAGGACAGACTCACGACGGGCGTCTCGGTCCCCGAGGGCGTGCGCGCGGGCTGCGTCGAGGTCCCATCCCCCAGCGCAGGGGGACGCGCCGCGGCGCGCGCCGCCGTCCGGAGCAGCGCCTGGGCCGCGTCGCGCACGGCCCGGGGCGTGGGCGGCGCGGGACGCGTCCAACCCGGAGGCGGCACCCTCAACGCCACGCTGCCCTCGGCGTCCACCGTCTCCAGCCCCAGCCCGTTGGTGAGCGGCACCTCGGCGGGCGACACGAACAGCAGACCGCCCGGCGCGAGCACGGAGACGAAGTGCGTGAGCACCTCGCGCACCAGCTCGGGCGGGAAGTAGATGAGGACGTTGCGGCAGAAGATGGCGCTCGGCCCGCTCACGGGCGGCGGCTCGGTGGCCAGGTTGTGGCGACGGAACTCCACCGAGCGGCGCACCTGCGCGACGACGGAGAGCTGCTCACCTTGCGGCTCCAGGTAGCGGCGCTCCAGCTCCGGCTCGATGTGCCGCAGCGACCACGGGCCATAGAGCCCCGCGCGCGCGCGGTCCAACGCACGGTTGGACACATCCGTGGCGAGCACCCGGAAGCGACCCTCGGGCACACCCGCCGCGAGCAGCGCCATGGCGATGCTGTACGGCTCCTCGCCCGTGGCGCAGCCCGCGCTCCACACCTGGAAGAAGGGCCCCGCCTGCGGCACGGCCAGCCGCGCCAGCGAGCGCAGGTGCTCGGGGTGGCGGAAGAAGTACGTCTCGCCGATGACGGCGTGCTCGATGAAGGTCTCCACCGCCTGCGCGTCGCGACGCAACAGCCCCCGCAGGAACGACGCGGGCGAAAGCCCCCGCGCTTCCGAGGAGCGCGCCAGCGCCGTCTCCAACGTGCGGCGCAGGCTGTGCGCGAGCGTCAGGCCGCAGGCGGCCCGGAGGACCTCCTCCACCTGGATGAGCGTCGCGTCATCGAGGACGGCCTCGCTCACGCCCCCTCCGACCCCACCAACACCGCCGAGACGCGCAGCAACGGCCGCACCCCTTCGGGCGTCCGGCACAGGCCCGCCATCAATCCCGTCCGGTCCCACGGCAAAGTCACCGTGCCATCGGGAGTGCCCTCCACCAATGTGGGCGCCTCCACCAAATCCCTGACGCGGTCCACCAGCACGGCCACCGGGCGAGCGCCCTTGCAGATGACCAGGTGCGCATCCAGCTCCGGCTGCCGCGTCACGCCCAGCAACACCGCCAGGTCCACCGCGACGGCGGGATTGCCTCGATAGATGAAGGTGCCCGCGACATGGGGCGGCGCCCCCGGCAGCGGCTCCAGCTCCACCAGTCGCACCACCTCCTGCACGGCGTCCGCCGCGAGCAGCGCGCTGGTGCCCGCCGCGTCCAGGGTGAGGAAGAGTCCAGGCAGTCGCAGCTCTCCCGACAGGGAGATCAACTCCTGACGCAGCCGCGCCTGCTCGAGCTCCAGCGCACCGAGTCGCTCCTCGACGGAGGCCCGGCGCACCTGTGTGTCCACGGGGTTGTTGGGGGTGTCTGCCATGGGGACGGCCCCGCCCGCTTTCGGCCCTGGCGCGCGGGTCGACTCACGCTAGTCCGAGCCTGGAATAACCGTCAATGCGGGGTCAAACTGACCGTCCCCCACACGACGCGGCGGATGTGTGCGTTGACCCGCCTCGCCACGTCGGGTGTCCACCGGGTGGGGAGTGCGTCCGGAAGTGAAGATATGGTTTGATGCGGACCCGGCACACTCCTGGAGAATCCATGTTGCTTGTTGTCAGGGGGTACGAATGATCAAGGGCGACTCGCCGAACCCCGAGACGCCTGGCGCGCCGGGCGCGGATCCGCTCATCGGTCGCACCCTGAATGGCCGCTTCAGCATCCTGGAGCCCCTGGGTGTCGGTGGAATGGGCAAGGTCTACCGCGCCTTGCAGACCCCCCTGGAGCGAGTGGTCGCGCTCAAGGTGCTCAACCCCAGCTTCCCCAGCAGCAGGGATCCGGGCTTCCAGAAGCGCTTCCTGCGTGAAGCCTCACTGACGTCGAAGCTGCGCCATCCCAACACCGTCACCGTCATCGACTATGGACAGACGGACGACGGCATCTTCTACATCGCCATGGAGTACCTGGAGGGTCGCACGCTGGCCCAGGTGCTCGGGCAGGTGGGGCCGCTGTCCTGGTCGCGCTCGGTGGCCATCGCCCAGCAGATCTGCCGCTCGCTGCGCGAGGCGCACAGCCTGGGCGTCGTCCACCGCGACCTGAAGCCCGCCAACATCATGCTGCTCAACGAGCAGGATCAGGACCTGGTGAAGGTCCTGGACTTCGGGCTCGTGAAGTCGGTGGCGGCGCCGCAGGAGGGGCAGATCTCCCCGGAGATCACCCAGAACGGCACGTTCCTCGGCTCGCCGCAGTACATGGCGCCCGAGCAGGCGCGCAACCAGACGGACGCGCGCAGCGACGTGTACTCGCTGGGCATCGTCATGTTCCAGATGCTGATGGGCCGGCCGCCGTTCATCGCGCGCGACCACATCGAGCTCATCTTCGCCCATTACAAGGAAGCCCCGCCCACCTTCCAGCAGCTGCGTCCGGACCTGGCCATTCCGCCCGAAATCGAGGGCGTGGTGCGCCGCTGTCTGGAGAAGGACCCGGCGCGCCGCTTCCAGACGATGGACGAGCTGCTGGAGGGCCTGCGCGAGGCGAGCATGTCCGCGGGCGGCAACAGCGGCATCTTCAAGCGCCCCGGCGGCGCGACGACGACGGGCCCCTACCCCTCGCCGCTGTTCTCCAGCGTCGGCAGCGCGGCCACCGAGTCCGGTGACACCATCGCCGTGGACATCAGCGTCGAGGTGCCGGTGGCGGTGCAGCGCGCCCGGCAGCGCACGCTGCTCATGGGTGGGCTCGGCGGCCTGGTGGTGGCCGGCCTCATCGCGGGGGGCGCGGTGCTCTTCCTGGGCAACAAGGAGACGCCCAAGCCCGCCGAGCCGCAGCCCGCCGCCGTGGCGCAGGCGCCGGTGCAGGCGGCGCCCGCGGCGCAGGCGGCGCCCACGCCTGCGGGCCAGCAGAAGGTCCGCTTCAAGCTGATGAGCCAGCCGAGCGGCGCGCGCGTGTTCTACCGGGGCAAGGAGCGCGGCGTGACGCCGTTCACCCTGGAGCTGCCGCCGGGCGAGGATGGCACCATCACCGTCGAGCTGACGTTCGCGCTCGAGGGCTACCAGATGGAGACCGTCGTCACGGGCGGCTCCGGTGACGTGGTGCTGTCGCAGAAGCTGCAGAAGCGCCGCGGCGGCCGGAGCGGTGGCGTGGAGGTGGCGACCGCTTCCTCCTCACCCGCGGACGAGGTCGACGTGCCCGAGCCCGTGGCCACGCCCGGCGGCATGTCCGCGCCGGTGATGCTCGCGCCCACGCAGGCGCCCGTGGAGCCGGTCGTTCCGCCCACGGCGGGCGCGGTGGGCGCGGCGGCGGCCACGCAGGCCAAGGGTGTCTCCGGCGGACTGACGGTGCCCGTGCTGCCCACGGCGGCGCTGGCCTCCGCGCGCGGCGACGTGCTGCCCTACAACGAGGACATGCCCCGGCCGGAGATGGTCGACCAGAGCAAGGACCTCATCTACACGCGCGAGGCGATGGCGGCGAAGGCGGAGGGTGTGATGATCACCCGCTGCACCATCACCACCAAGGGCCGCGTGGAGAAGTGCCGCGTCATCAAGACGGTGCAGTACATGGAGAAGGCCGTGTTGGACTCGCTCCAGTCGCGCACCTACAAGCCCGTCATCTACCAGGGCCATCCGGTGAACGTGGACTACACCTTCAGCATGCGACTGGTGGCTCCGCGCCGCTGACGTCCCACCGAGTCGTCGATGACGTGAGCGCCGCCCCCGATCTCCGGAAAGGGCGGCGCTCTTGTCTCCAGGCCTCAGTGGCCCGGCGTGCGCCGCCGCCGTCCACGCCACAGCGCGAGCGCGGCCAGCCAGCCTCCGGCGACGACAGCGCCCGGAGCCGAGGCACAGCCGGTGCCGCGCCCGTCGCCCAGCAGCGCCAGCCCCGTGTTCTTCATGAGGCACTGATTGGGCGGCAGCCCTTTGGGGTAGATGGAGCAGAAGCCCTCGGCGGAGCCCGCGTCGATGATGCGCTTCTGCGTCTCCCCGAGCGGCGCGGTGCGCTCCATCGTCGCGCCCGGATAGGGCACGTGGTCCAGCCCCACCACATGGCCAATCTCGTGCGTCATGGTGTTCTGCAGGTCCATGGCCACGCAGTCGACGGACTCGGAGCCCTCCACGCAGGGCGGAGCGTCCACGGTGGTGAAGAGGTAACCCGCCGCGTTGACCTCGATGTCCGCGTCCCACACCCGCCCGCTCTCCACGCCGTGGGAGGAGATGGTGATGGCGAGCGTGCGCGAGTCCTCGTCCCAGCACGCGTACTTGTTGGCGCACGTCATCTGCGCCCAGCACTCGTCGTCCTCGGGGGCGACGTCGAAGCAGTAGTCCTCGCGGAAGGTGATGATGTTGTAGTTGGACGCGGGGTTCTCCTTCACGTACCCCACCTCCACCTTCCCCTCCCAGTCCCTGCCCCGGCGGAACGTGTAGTCGCTGCAGGTCGCGGCCACGCGCCGCCACGACTCGAAGGAGGCCTCGATGGCGGCCACCTCCGTGTCGCCCGGCGTGCGCGCGCTGCCGGCCGCGTCCAGGTGGTAGACGTACTCGGGCGCGGGCCACACCAGGCACATGCGGCTGTTCCCGTTCGCCGTGGTGCGGCGATAGGGGAACGTGTCCTGGGCCACGGCGGGCGCGGTGGCGACGAGCGCCAGCCCGAGCACCAGGGGCCTTCTCACGAGCGGCCCTCCGCCGCGCGCCTGCGCCGACGCAGCCACGCCCAGGCGAGCAGCGCGGGCCCCATCGACGTCGCGGTGGCGCCGGTCGCGGAGCAGCCCTCGTCGCCCTTGGGGCCGCCCACCAGCGTGTCCATCGCCGGGTGGAAGTCGGACTGGCTGGGCTTGCCCTTCGGATAGACGTCGCAGACGAACTCGCGCGAGCCCGAGTCGATGTTGCGCTTGGACACCTCGCCCGGCGGCGCGCTCGGGAACATGGTCGAGCCCGTCACGCGCGTGTGGTCCAGACCGATGAAGTGGCCAATCTCGTGCGTGGCGGTGTTCTGCACGTCGGTGGCGACGCAGTTGCCCTGCCCCTGCGCCGTGCACGGCGGCCCGTCCACCGCGGTGAAGAAGTACCGGCTCGCGTTGAAGGAGATGTCCGAGTCGTAGATGATGCCCGAGCGCTTGTCGTACGTGGTGAGGGTGATGGCGAGCGTGCCGTCGTCGTCATCCCAGCAGTCGTACACGTTGGCGCACGTCTCCGCCTTCCAGCAGGGGTCCGTCGGCGGCGCCAGCTCGCCGCAGTCCTGGGTGCGGAAGAGCACCAGGTTGTGGTTCGTCTTGCCGCGCAGGTAGCCCACCTCGCGCGAGTCCACGAGGGGCCCCTCCTGCAGCGACAGGTTGCCGCAGGTGGTGAAGATGTCCTGCCAGCTCTGGAAGGAGGTCCGGACGGCCTGGAACTCGGTCTCCCCCGGCGTGACGGGGTTGCCCTCGCGGTTCAGGTTCCAGGTGACGAGCGGCACCGTCCAGTAGAGCGCCTGCGTGGACGGGTCTCCCGCCGTCACCCGGCTGCGCACGTACGGGTCGAACTGCCCGACGGCCATCAGCGTGAGCAGCGTGGCCACGGGCATCACGGCGTGGACCCCTTCTTCAGCGCCGCGCGCACGGTGGCCTTCAGCGCCTCCAGCGTCTGGGGCTTCTGCGTGGCCGTCGTGGGCTTGCGCGTGACGGGGTCCAGCAGGAGCGCGTCGGAGTGCTCGGGGACGGCCATGGCGGGCTTGCCGACCTCGTCGCGGCGCACGTGGAACTTGCCCTGGGCCATGCCGGCGACGCGGAAGGCGCTGGCGCCGCGCTTCTGCAGGAAGACGACCACCTCCTCGTCCTTCTTGAAGGTCGCCAGGCCATGCACCGTCTGGCCGACGTCGCCCACCTCGCCTCCGGGCTGCGTGACGAGCACCGTGTTGCCCGGCTGGCCCTTGAGCGGGTCGGTCACCTGGACCTCGATGTCGGTGACGATGCGCCGACCATCCCCGCTCCAGCGGCTCTCCACGCGGCGCACGACGCCATGAACGACGGCATCCGCTTCCTGGGAGAGTTGCGTCACGTCCACGCGAAGCTGCGTGGTCGCGGACGCGGTCCATCCCCCCAGGAGCGCCACCGTCAACATTCCCAAGCGAAATCGCTGACGAATCGACATACGCGGTATCTCCCTCGGCGCGCACCATACCTCAGCGCGCCCATCCGCGTTGACCCCTCGACCGCCTCCCTGCTAATCCGCGCGCCCGTATGACTTCCGCCCCTCGCGTCCGCTTCGCTCCGTCTCCCACCGGATACCTCCACATCGGCGGTGCCCGGACGGCGTTGATGAACTACCTGCAGGCCCGCCGCTACGGCGGCACCTTCATCGTCCGCATGGAGGACACGGACCGCGTGCGCTCCACGGAGGCGTCGGTGCAGGCCATCCTCGACGGCCTCGAGTGGCTGGGCATCGACTGGGACGAGGGCCCCGGCAAGGAGGGCCCCCACGCGCCCTACTTCCAGACCCAGCGCCTGGACACCTATCGCGAGCACTCCCAGCGCCTGCTGGCCGAGGGCAAGGCCTACCGCTGCTACTGCACCCGGCAGGACCTGGAGGCGCAGCGCGAGGCGGCCGAGAAGTCCGGCGCCTTCTACAAGTACCCGGGCACGTGCCGTGAGCTGAAGGGCCCGCCCGAGGGCCGCCGCGAGGAGGAGGCCGTCATCCGCTTCAAGATGCCCTCCACCGAGGGCACCGTGTCGTTCGACGACAAGGCGCTGGGCGTCATCACCAAGCCCTACTCGGACCTGGACGACTGGGTCATGCTGCGCGCGGACGGCATCCCTCTCTACAACTTCGGCTGCGTCATCGACGACCACCTGATGGACATCACCCTGGTGGCGCGCGGGCAGGAGCACGTCAACTCCACCTTCCCGCAGCTGATGCTCTACATGGCGCTGGGCTGGAAGCCGCCCGAGTTCGCGCACCTGCCGCTCATCCTGGGCCCGGACCGCGAGAAGCTCTCCAAGCGCAAGCACCCCGAGGCGGACGTGATGCTGCACAAGCGCACGGGCATCATGCCGGAGGCGCTCAACAACTTCGTCATCCGGCTGGGCTGGAGCCACGGCAATGACGAGGTCATCAGCCGCGCGCAGATGAAGGAGTGGTTCGACTTCTCCGGCGTCGGCACCACCTCCGGCGTGTGGAACCCGGAGAAGCTCCTGTGGCTCAACCAGCAGTGGATGAAGGAGCTGCCGGAGGCCACCGTCGCGGAGCGGCTGGTGCCCTTCCTCGAGGCCAAGGGCTTCCAGGTGAAGGGCGACTCGCGCCTGGTGCCGCTGGTGCACGCGCTCAAGGAGCGCTCCCGCACGCTGGAGGAGATGGCCACCACGGCCTCGCTCTACTTCCGCTCCGGCGTCACGCTGGACGAGAAGGCCGCGGCCAAGCACCTGACGGGGGATTCGCTGGGGCTGCTGCGCAAGGTGCGCGAGGGAATCTCCGCGCTGCCGGAGTGGACGGTGGAGGCGCTGGACGGGGTGGTGAAGTCCGTCAGCGAGTCCTCCAGCGTGGGCATGGGCAAGGTGGCACAGCCCGTGCGGGTGGCCATCACGGGCAACACGACGAGCCCGGGCATCGGAGAGACGCTGCTGCTCGCGGGTCGTGACGAGGCCCTGCGGCGCATCGACGCCGCCCTGGCGCGCGGCGCGTGACTTCTCACGGCCGAAGCGGTGGACGTCCGTCGCTTCGGCCCCTATCTTCGCGAACCATGATGCGAGCGCTTGACACCATGAGACAGCGTTTTTATAAGGCGCGCCCGCTCGGCGCGTTGATGTGTGCGCTCTGGGCGGTGGTGGCGAGCGCCGAGGTGGTCAGTGGCGCCCAGCTCCCGGACGGCTCCCAGAAGGTGGGGGAGAATCGGTACCGGGCGCCGAAAGATTTCGAGGCGACGTTGGATTACTACCGCTCGGTCTACTCGACGAGCAGTTATCCTCGGAGGCAGATCGTCAACCAGCCGGGCGTGAAGGCGGTTCACATCACCAACCCCTCGGGGAAGAACTTCGCGGGGCTGAATATTTACGAGGCGAACGAGGAAGTTCGCATCTACATCGTCCCGACGCAGCAGGCGGTCAAGCCGGCGAAGAAGCCGGAGCCGAAGTCAGGGAAGAAGAAGTAGAGCAGTCCGCAGGAAACGCCCACCGAAGTTGTTGCAGTCGATGGGCGGTGTTGGTAGTAGAGGCAGCCGCAGTGATTGGGGAATCGTCTAACGGCAGGACAGCAGACTCTGACTCTGCTTATCTAGGTTCGAATCCTAGTTCCCCAGCTCGCAGCACCGCAGTCCGCAGCAAAAAAAGCTCGAATCAAGGTGGTTGACGAGAGCTGAAGCAGGATGTAGGAAGCAGCAGCAGAAACACGGTGGTTGCAGCGAAATGTCGGCCCTGTCGTCTAGCGGTTAGGACGGTGCCCTCTCACGGCACAAACTCGGGTTCGAATCCCGGCAGGGTCACTCGGACGCCCGCCTTCTGAAAAGAAGGCGGGCGTTTTGTTTTTCCGGAGCGTGGTGGCGCATGCGGTCGCTCGAGGCTTTGCTCGAAACCACGGACCCCGCGTGGCCGTGGGTGCGGGAGCGGTTGGGCTCGGCGAGCAACCTGGCCGAGGTGCTGCCCCGAGACGAAGCCACCGCTGGAGAAGTGCTCCACCAGCTTCAGGTGACGACGCGCTCTCCCCTGGGCGCGGTGGCCTACGAAACAGGAGGCCTGCTCATCGACGGAGGTTGGCTCCGAGTCCTGGGCGGCGGCGGGGATCCGCGCATGCGCGGCAGCCTGGCCACCTGGAATGCGCTGGGCCCGCATCCGGCGGTGGCCTCGACGCGAGGGATGTTGCTCGTGGCCCATGACGCCGTCGGCGGCTTCTTCGCGCTCGATGGCGGGGCGCTCGGCGAAGGACGCGGCGGCGCGTTCTACTTCGCGCCCGACACGCTCCGCTGGGAAGACCTGGAACGTGGCTACTCGGACCTGCTCGCGTTCTTCCTCGGTGGAGACCTCGCCGGGTTCTACGGTGGGTACCGCGCGGCCGGCTGGAGCGAGGACGTCTCGAAGCTCTCACCGGACCAGGGCTTCTCCCTCCACCCTCCCCTCTGGACTGCGGAGGGCAAGGACCTCACCCGCGTGTCCCGCCGGCCTGTTCCGATGACGGAGTTGCTGGCGCTCCAGCTCGACCTCGCGCGCCAGCTCGACGGCGACGGGACCTGAAGCGGCCCCGCCCCCGGCTCAAGCCGACGGCGCGAGGATGCTCTGGCGGAACGTGGTGAGCGCGGCGGCCAGTCGGTCCTGCGCGCGCTGGACACCGCGGCGAAGCAGCAGCATCCGCACCTTCTCCGGAAGGACGCTCGCGCCCTGCGTGGTCCCGAAGCCCACCAGGTCCATGCGCAGGGTGATGGCCTCCAGCAGGTCGCCCAGGTCCGCCTCGGGACTGGCCAGCAGCAGCACATCCGGGGGCCGGCTCTGGAGGCGCTCCGCCAACGTGCGCCACTGCGGATCTCCCGTCTCCACCACCACCACGTCCACTTCCTCGAGCTCCGGCGCGTACGGCGGCAGCTCGCGCACCTCGAAACCGGACTCGCGCAGCGACTCCAACGCCTCGACGCTGCCCACCACCGCCACGCGGCCCGCCTGGACCTGACGTGACGACTCCTCGTAGGCCCGGAGCTCCTCCTCCAGCGCCACGTGCGCGGGCTCCGGCGCGTCCTGCCCCGCGGCCAACAACGCGGCGGCCTCGCGGGCCACCTCCCGCGCCTGCTCGCGAACGCGTGTCCCGGACGTGCGCCGCTCCAGCGCCGCGCGCACCTTGGCGCGCAGCACCCGCAGGTCGTCGAAGGGCTTGAGGATGTAGTCGCTCGCCCCCGCCGCGAAGGCCGCGATGACGGACTCGCTGCTCGCGTAGGCCGTAATCATCAGCGCCTCCAACGTGGGCTGCAGCGTCCGCGCCTGCGCGACGAGCTCCACCCCGCCCATGCCGGGCAGGTTCTTGTCCGTCACCAGCACGTCGATGCGCTGCTCACCCAGTATCGGCAGCGCCTCCTCCGCGCTCGCCGCCACCAGCACCACGAGGTCCGACTCGCGCTCCAACAAGCGGGCGCAGATGTCGAGCACGACCGGCTCGTCGTCCACCACCAACACCGTCGAGGCGAGCGTTCCCCCCTCCCCACCGTCGCCCTCACCGGTCTCGAACGGGAGATCCATGGCTTTGGAGATTCGCACAGCTTCACGCGGACTTCGAGGCTCGCATGCGAGGACCGGTATGCTTCCCGCCGTGGCGAGCTTCGAGGACGCGTTACAGGAGAATCGGGTGCCCCCGCTGTTGGGGGACGTGCGCCTGCGTTACGACGGGGGCCGGCTGGTGGGAGAATCCCGCCCTCCCCGGTGGGACGCGCGCATGCTGCCGGGCCTGTGTGTCGGTGTCGCCGTGGGTTGTGCCCTGGGCGCCGCCGTCCTGGTGGGACAGGAGAAGGGCTCGCTCCCCGCCGCCTCCGCCGCCCTGGCCCTGGTGGCCGCGGCCCTGATAGGAGCCGCCCTCCGGCTCGAGTCGAGGCTCGTCCGCCGCCGCTTCGTGCTCCACTTCCGCTCGGAGACCCTGCGAGTCGAGCGACTGGCCTGGGCCCCCAGCGCCACCCGCGCGGAGCTCATCCCCTTCGACGAGGTCCGCGCCGTGCACATCGTCGAGCGCCCCGGCTCCGGCTACGCGCTGGTGGTGGAGTATGGCCCCCAGGGCGCGCAAGCCCGCCGCGCCGTGCTGGTGGAGCAGGTGCGCCACGCGGAGGGGGAGACGCTCCACCGCGTGTGGCGCATGCTCAGCAACGCCTTCGGACTCAGAGGGGCGGGGCTCGCCGGAGGGTGATTTCGATGTCCGTGCCCTCACCGGGCGTGGACGACAGCCGCAGGTTGCCACCCGCCTGCGCCACCAGCTCGCGGCAGATGGACAGGCCCAGGCCCGTGCCGATTCCCACCGGCTTCGTGGTGAACAGCGGCTGGAACACGCGCTCCTGCAGGTCCACGGGGATTCCGCAGCCGTTGTCCGCCACCGTCAGCACCACGTCGTCGGGCCGCACCGTCCAGCGGACCTCGATGCGTCCCTGGCGCCCCGTGCCCGACATCGCCTGCGCGGCGTTCACCACGAGGTTGAGCAGCACCTGGCACAGCTTCACCGGCCCGAAGATGACGCGCACCGCCTCGCCGTTGCTCGTCAGCCGCGCGCGGTCTCTCACCTCCGCCCGCGCCAGCTTCACCGCGAAGGACACCACTTCGGCCACGTCCGCGGTGGCCTCCATGTCCTCGCCGCGCGCCTGGGCCCTCAAGCCCAACGCCACCTGGCGAAGGTGCTCGGCGCCGTCCGACAGGTCCTTGATGAGCGCGGGCAGGTCCTCCACCGTCTCCGCCACCGACGGGTTCGGGTCCGCGGACAGGTGCTTGGACACGTACTGGATGACGCTCGTCAAATCCCGCTGCAGCGAGGACACGTTCTGCGACAGGTAGCCCACCGGGCCCATCAGCTCGTGCGCGATTCCCGCCGTCACCTGCCCCAGCGTGGCCAGACGCTCCGACTTCATCATCCGCCCTTCCACCTCGCGGATGCGCAGCTCCAGCCGGGCAATCTTCAGCGCGTCGTCCAGCGCCGCCTGCAGCTCCGAGCGATCCCACGGCTTGACGAAGTAGCGCGTCACCTGGCCGCGGTTCACCGCGTCGATGACCGCCTGCATGTCCGCGTACGCCGTGACGAGCATGCGCTTGGCGTCGGGCGCAATCGAACGCGCGCGCTCCAGCAGCTCCACGCCCGTCATCCCCGGCATCCGCTGGTCGGAGAGGATGACGCCAATCTCCCCCTTGCGCTGCTCGAGCAACGCCAGCGCCTCGCTGGGAGACGCGCTGCGGAAGATGCGGAAGCGCTGTCCGAAGTTCGCGTCGAAGACCCGCAGGTTCAGCGCGTCATCGTCGACGTACAGCACCGCGGGCAGTTCAGACGGGTTCATGACGCTCCTCCTGGCCGGCTATCCCTCAAAGAGGCCAGGCTGGTGCCGCCTAGAATAGCGCCTCCTCCGACTCCCTTTCTTCTGGGTGCCGACGGAACCGTCCCCCCGGGACGTAATGCCTCACGAACTCTAGACCAGCCAGACAGGTTTGACCCCCAGGAAAATCCAGACGAGTGCCCGTCACCCTGCCCGCTCACCGGGCATGCCGGCAACGGGAGGGCGTGGGGTGATGGAGGCTTCAGCGAGTGGAGGTGAGGACGGGCGTGGGTGCGTCCGGGGACGCCAGCGCGTCGCGGGTGTCCTGCTCCAGGGCCACCGCCACCGCGTCCACGGAGGCGAAGCGGCCCCTGGGGAGGGCACCCAGCAGCGAGAGCACCGTGGGCGGGGCCTCGTTCTCACGAGCCACCCAGGTGAGCTCTTCCGCGGTGAGGGGGAACACCGCGCCGAGCAGGGCCTGGTGCAGCGACTGCGCGAGAGGCAGCGGCGGGCCCACCCGCTCCTCCAACTCCGACACACCCTGGACAAGCCGTTCGCGTGTCATGTCGTCGTTCATTTGGACGAAGTTAAGCAGCGAACCGATTCGGCTGCCGGCCTTTTTTTCGTGCTCGCCCAGCAACCGAGAGGGCGGGCCGCACAGCGGGCCCCGGGTGGCCACCTTCCGAGGGGCGCCCCACCGTTAATCGCGCAACTTCACACGCACCCTCAGGAGGGACTTCGTCATGGCGCACCAGGACAAGCCCGACGACAAGCCGCGCAAGGCGGGCAGTGACGCGGATTACGCGGAGCGCATCGACCACGTGGAGGCCACGCGCCCCGAGCCCTGGCCCGGCATCCGCGGACGCTCGCACGAAGACGAGCAGGAGCTCCCCACCGGCACGCCGCGCGAGCAGCAGGCCCGGGTGACGGAGGCGCAACGCAAGCTGGAGGAGGAAGAGGCGAGCGGGCGCGAACCCACCCGTGAGTAGAAACGAGAGGGCCCGCTCCCAGTCGCTCCGGGGCGGAGCGAGGAAGCGGGCCACTCACCTGCCAGCGGACTAGAAGAGCAGCCGCGTGGGGTGCTCCAACAGGCCGCGCAGCTCGCGGAGGAACTCCGCGCCGATGGCACCGTCGACGATGCGGTGGTCACACGACAGCGTGGCCGACATCATCTTGCGGATGACCATCTGCCCGTCGCGCACCACGACCTTGTCCGTCACCGCGCCCACCGCGAGGATGGAGGCCTGCGGCGGGTTGATGATGGCGGCGAAGTTGTCGATGCCGTACATGCCCAGGTTGCTCACGGTGATGGAGCCGCCCGTGTACTCCTCGGGCTTGAGGGCCCGCTTGCGCGCGCGCTCCGCCAGCTCGCGAATCTCCGTGGCCAGCGCCTGCAGCCCCTTGGTGTCCGCGTCGCGGACGATGGGGGTGATGAGGCCCTGCTCCAGCGCCACCGCGATGCCCACGTCCACCGAACCGTGGTGGATGACCTGGTCACCCTGCAGCGACACGTTGACCTTCGGGTAGCGGCGCACGGCCATGGCCACGGCCTTCACGATGAGGTCGTTGACGGAGACCTTGAGGTCCATCGCCTTCGCCTCCTCGCGCACCTTCACCGCGGCGTCCATCTCCACCTCGATGGTGAGATAGAAGTGCGGCACGCCGGGCTTCACCTCCGTCATCCGCTGCGCGATGACCTTGCGCATGGAGGACAGAGGCTCGGTGCGGGACTCCGCGCGCGCCACCGTCGGCGCAGCGGGGCCCTTCCTCACGGCCGGCGCGGACGGCGCCTGCGCGGGGGCCTTCGCTCCACCCTTCGCCAGCGCCTCCTCGATGTCGCGCTTCACCACGCGACCCGAGGGACCCGAGCCCTGCACCTGCGCGATGTCCAGCCCGCGCACCTGGGCGATCTTCTTGGCGAGCGGACTGGCCCGGACCCGGCGCCCCCCGGACGCGGAAGGCGCCTGCGGAGCAGCGGCCTGGACCGGCTGCGCGGCCGGAGCCGGCTTGGGGGCCTCGGGCGCGGCGGCCTTCGGCGCGGGAGCAGGCGCGGCGGCGGCCGCCTTGCCTCCCTTGGGCGTGAGGTACGCGATGGGCGAGCCGACCGGGGCCGTCTGGTTCTCACCGACGACGATCTCCGCCAGCGTCCCGTCGTCGTACGCCTCGATCTCCAGGTTGGACTTGTCCGTCTCCAGCTCGGCCAGGGCCTCGCCGGAGGAGACCTTGTCCCCCACCTTCTTCAACCACTTGACGATCTTCCCCTCCGTCATCGTCGGGGACAGGCTCGGCAACTGGATGGCGATGCGGTCCCCACCACCGGACGCGGCCGGAGCCGCGGGCTTGGGGGCCTCGGGCGCGGCGGCCTTCGGCGCGGGAGCAGCGGCGGGCGCGGGAGCAGCGGCCTTCGGCGCGGGCGCGCCACCGGCAGCGACCTTCTCCCCCTTTGCGCCGACATAGGCGATGGGGGCGCCGACGGGGGCCGTCTGGTTCTCGCCGACGACGATCTCCAGCAGGTAGCCGTCGTCGTAGGCTTCGATCTCCAGGTTGGACTTGTCCGTCTCCAGTTCGGCGATGGCCTCACCGGAGGTGACCTTGTCCCCCACCTTCTTCAGCCACTTGACGATCTTCCCCTCCGTCATCGTCGGGGACAGGCTCGGCATCTGAATGGGCGTGGCCATACGGATCAGGCTCCCTCGCGGTACAGCACCTTCTTCACCGCCGCGATGATCTTGGGCGCGTCCGGCTGCGTCGCGTTCTCCAGGTTCGCCGCGTACGACATGTTCACGTCGAGCCCCGTCACGCGCTCCACCGGCGCATCCAGGTCGTCGAACGCCTTGGACTGGATGATGTCCACCACCGAGGCGCCCACACCCGCCAGCGCCCAGCCCTCCTCCACGATGACGGCGCGGTTCGTCTTGCGCACGCTCGCGAGGATGGCCTCCTCATCCAGCGGCCTCAACGTGCGCAGGTCCAGGACCTCCGCGTTGATGCCCTCCTTCGCCAACTCCTCGGCCGCCTGCATGCAGAAGTAATACATGCGGCTCCAGGTGATGATGGTGACGTCCGTGCCCTCCCGCTTCACGTCCGCCTTGCCCAGCGGCACCACGTGCTCGCCCTCGGGCACCTCGCCCTTGAGCGCGTAGAGCCGCTCGCCCTCGAACATGATGACCGGGTTCTCGTCGCGGATGGCCGCCTTGAGCATGCCCTTGGCGTCCGCGGGCGTGGCCGGCGCAATCACCTTCAGGCCGGGGAAGTGCGCGTAGTTGGCCTCCAGCGCCTGGCTGTGCTGGCTGGACAGCCGGCCACCGGCGCCGCCCGGGCCGCGGAACACGATGGGGCAGCGCAGCTGGCCGCCGGACATGTGGCGCAGCTTGGCCGCGTTGTTGACGATCTGGTCCATCGCCAGGATGGCGAAGTTCCAGGTCATCATCTCCACCACCGGACGCAGGCCCACCATGGCCGCGCCCACGCTCATGCCGCCGAAGCCCAGCTCGGAGATGGGCGCGTCGATGATGCGCGCGCTCCCGAACTTGTCCAGCAGCCCCTGCGACACCTTGAAGGCGCCGTTGTAGCGGCCCACTTCCTCGCCAATCAGGAAGACGTTGGCGTCGCGCTCCATCTCCTCGGCGAGCGCCTGGTTCAGGGCCTCGCGGTACATCAACTCGGGCATCGTCGGCTCCGACTCGAAATCAAAAAGGGTTGGGGTGTGACGGGCCGGGCTAGTTGCTCAGGCCCGCCTTCTTGTCCGCGGCTTCCGCCTGCGCGCGCGGCTCCAGGTCCCAGGTGACCTTCAGCTCCTGGCCGCTCGGGTACTTCGGCCAGTTCGTCACCTTCGTGCCGAGCACGCGCTCACGCGGGCGCACGTCCTCCTCGCCCGGCTCGACGATGGTGTCGCGCCACAGCTCCTCCAGGCTCGGCTCCGGGGACTCGTCCGCGAACTTCACCGCGGCGTCCACCTGCGCCTTCACCTCTTCCTCGATGCGCTCGAAGTCGGCGTCCGCCCCCAGGCCATTCTTGAGGGCGTAGTCGCGCAGCTTGGGGATGGGGTCGTTCTTGCGCTCCTCCTCCACCTCCTGCTTGGTGCGGTAGTTGGCCGGGTCCGCCATCGAGTGGCCCCGGAAGCGGTACGTGTTCGCCTCCAGCAGCACCGGGCCCTTGCCCGCGCGGCACCACGCGGCCGCGTCCTTCACGGCCTCGTACATCTTCAGCACGTCCATGCCGTCCACCGGCTCACCGCGCATGTCGTACGCCGCGGCGCGCTTGTAGATCTCCGGCACCGCCGACGTGCGCGCGATGGCCGTGCCCATGCCGTAGCGGTTGTTCTCGCAGATGTAGATGACCGGCAGCTTCCACTTGGACGCCATGTTGAACGTCTCATGGAGCGCGCCCTGGTTGGCCGCCGCGTCGCCGAAGTAGCAGACCGTCACGCGGTCTTCATTGCGATAGCGGCTGGCGAAGGCCATGCCCGCCGCGAGCGGAATCTGCCCGCCGACGATGCCGTAGCCCCCGTAGAAGTGGTGCTCGATGTCGAAGATGTGCATCGAGCCGCCCTTGCCCTTGCTGTAGCCCGAGCCCCGGCCGAACAGCTCCGCCATCACCATGCCCGCGTCGCTGCCGCGCGCCAGGGGCTGGCCGTGGTCGCGGTAGGCGCTGAGCATGTAGTCGTCCTGGCGGATGGCCTCCACGGGCCCCACCGCCACCGCCTCCTGCCCGATGTACAGGTGGCAGAAGCCGGCGATCTTCCCCAGCGTGTACTGCTGGCCCGCGCGCTCCTCGAAACGGCGGATGAGGTACATCTTCCGGTACATCGTCAACAGCTGTTCTTTCGAGTACGGGCTGGCCACCGCGGGTGCCTCCATGCAGGCCGCCCCTCCTCACCCGGGGACGGCGAATGCCGTGCGCCTCATAGCGCGCGGACCTGGGACTTCAAAGCCTTTCAAACCCCGCGCCCTTCCCCCGAAAATTCAGGCGCGGTGCGTCAGGAAACCCGCGTGAAATGCGGCACGCTGATGATGCCGTCCAGCAGCGTCACGGGCCGGCCGGAATGATCCGTGGCCAGATGAATCACGGTGGCGTCGGGGAAGCGGCGCCGGTAGTCGTTGGCGTGGGTGGGCTCGTTGTCGAAGGCGGCCACCACGGTCCCCAGCCGGCCCAGTTGCGCGTGGGCCTCGCGCTTGAACGCATCGTCGTCGTCGTAGGGCGCGGGCTTCATCACGAGCATCACCCGCTCCCCGTCCGGGATGGCCATGCCGAGGCGGCGCATGCAGGCGACGGAGCCCTCGCGCATGCCCTCGTGACGGCCCGTGACGTAGACGAGACGCGCGCCCGTGCCCACCACCGCGTGCGTGAAGGCCGCCGCGCCCTCGATGGCCTCGTCCACCGCGCAGTACTCGCTGGTGAAGAAGCGCTCGCCCCAGTACTGGCGCGCGGGCTCGAAGTGCCGCTCCACCAGGGACGCCTCCAGGCCGCACGCGCGCATCGCCTCGCGCATGTCCCAGCCGGAGTTCCAGTGGTGGGCCGCGCACGTGGAGAGCGGCTCCACCGAGTGCGCCGCGCCGTATTCCCGGAGGATGCGCGCCTGGCGCTCCCGGTTGTCGAGCAGGGTGGAGTCCAGGTCGAACGCGAGCACCGCCTGCTCGCCGAGCGAGCGGGCCTTGGCCAGGATGGCGTGGAGGCTGTCGCGCCAGTCGTCGCGGATGCGCTTCTTGAAGTCTTCGTGGGCCATGAGCGCGGCGAACATTACCCGCGCGGGCCCGGAAGCGCCGCCGAAACCGCCCGGGTCAGGCGGCCGACTGCCAGGGCATGGGGCCAGGGGGCGCCCCGGCCGCCGTGTCCGCGAAGCGCAACATGCGCTGGATGCCGTTGCGGTCCAGCACCAGCCGCACCAGCTGCGTGCTCTCCTGGCGCCGGTCCGTCTCCTCCTCCTCGACGGTGAAGCGCAGCACGACGTCCACCGGATAACGCTTGGCGCCCCGGATGTGACCCACGGACAGATCCGCCAGGTCCACGTACTCGAGCGCCAGCTCCGGCTCGTCCATGTCGCGCAGGAAGCGCTCCACGTTGAAGCGCAGGATGTCCGTCACGCCCGACAGGCCCCGCTCCGTGCGCGGCAGGAGCCGGGCGTCCAGGATGATGTGCTTCTGGTAGCGGATGACCATCTCCGTCAGCTCGCCCTGGGACACGGTGAGGAAGTCGTCCTGGTGGCGCAGCGAGGCCACGGAGTCGGGCACCTTGGGCGCGTAGTCCACGCGCTCCTCGCACGTGCCGATGGTCCGCCCCGTCACCGGGTCCACCAGGTCCGCGGTGCGGTCCGACAGGTGCGTGGCCGCCACCCGGCTGAGCACCCGGCGCAGGCCCTCCTTGATGCGGTCCTTCATCATGTAGCCGACCACGGCGATGAGGAAGAAGTTGAGGCTCACCTGCGTGAAGCGGATCTGCGCCCACAGCGCCACCGCCGTGGCGAAGGCCATGGCGATGCCCGCCGCCAGCGCGAAGAGCACCTCCTCCCAGCCCTGGCGCTTCTGCCGGCGGCGCGAGGACAGGAAGAGCACGTTCATGCAGAACTTCTTCAGCATGCCCAGCCGCTGGAGGTACTCCTCGTTGTCCCCCGTGGGGCTCAGCACGCTGCGAAGCCGGTGCTCCTTGCGGTAGGACTCCTCGCGCAGCACCGCCTCCATCAGCCCCTTGCGAAGCTGCAGCCACGGCTCCCCTCGCGGCAGCGCCTTCATGTCCGCCACCGCGCGCCGGAAGCCGTTCTCCACCAGCAGGCTCACGTACTCGTCCACCAGCCGCAGCGACGCGCGCGAGCGCTCCTGCAGCCGCAGCTCCCCCACCGAGCGCAGCCACTGCCGGAAGCGCGCGAGCACCTGCGTCACGCCCGCCTGCATCGCCACCACGTCCGACTCCAGCGTCGCGCACGCCTCCGTGGGCAGCGCCACCGGCCCCTCGCAGCGCGTCTCCACGCCCGTGGCGAAGCGCCTGAGCGCCCCGCGCAGCACGCACGACAGGAGCTTCGCCTGGTAGACGATGTCCTTCTCCGAGCCCAGCCCCGTGCGCAGCCACGCCTCCAGCCGCACCAGCGGCGAGGCATCCGACGTGAGCACCTCCTGCACCGCCATCACCGGCGTCTTGAAGCGCACGTAGTTGTGGATGTCCGCGTAGAAGTCCGCGCGGGGGTACGTCTCCGCGTCGATGTTCAGGCTCCCCGGGAGGAACAGATGCGCTTCCACCAGGTAGCGCGTCTCGTCCACCCCCGAGGGCTGGTACTCGAGCTTGATCTCGAACTGCTTCCGGTCGTGAACCTCGAAGCGGCTCTGCAGCGGCAGTGGGGCGGTAACCTGGGACACGTCCACACTGTACGTCACAACCCTGTCACGGGGGAGTGACGCCCCCGTGACGTCCTGCGGTCCACAGGGGCCTCAGCCTCCCGTACCGGTCTTCTGGGTTGCAACGGGTTGGGTGACCGCCGAGGCCCCCCCGACGGGGGCCGCCTTGGCCTGGGGGCGGGCGTTCCACACCCGCGTGGCCAGCAGCAGGCCCGCGAAGGACAGGGGCAGCATGGCCAGCGGCCAGTTGCCCCAGTTGTTGGGGTCCTTGGCCACCTCTCCCGCCGGGAGGATGCGACCCAGCAGGATGGCCTGGAGGGCGGTGCCCGCATAGACGGCGCCGTCGATGATGCCCACCGCGAGGCCCGCGTTCTTCTTGCCGCCGAAGTCCATGCTCGCCGTGCCCGACAGCATGCCGTGCACGCCGATGACACACAGGGACATGAAGATGACCGTCCAGCCGAGCGCCGGGCTGTTGAGCAGGAACAGCGTGGCCACCGCGCCCACGCTCATGCCCGCATAGAGCACCGTCGACACGGGCCCGCGCCGCGAGTCGAACACGCGGTCGCTGATGACGCCCGCGAACATGCCGCCGGTGATGCCCGCGACACACAGCAGCATGCCCCAGTTGGCCGCGACGAACGACTCCGACAGGCCCGTCGCCTTCGCGAACTTGGGGTACCACTGCATGATGGCGTTGCGCATGAAGCCGCTGCAGAACTCCACCATCAGGATGATGATGATGGTGCGGTTGCTGATCATCTTCTTGAAGACTTCCCACACGCTGCTGGACGCCACCTCGCCGCTGGACGCGTCCGCGGTGTCGAAGTCCGGGTGACCCGTGTGGCTGGGCGTGTCGCGGATGACGAAGAAGTCCAGCACCACGAAGGCCGCGAGAATGGCCGCCGGCACGAAGAACACCCAGTACGTGGGCGCCGCCCTGGCGATGAAGCGGCTCCAGTCGTAGGCGAAGTAGACGCCCAGCGAGATGAGGATGCCGAAGACGCCGCCCAGCTGCCCGCGCTCGCGCACGTGGAACCAGGACGCGTTCACCTTGACGATGGAGACCGCGCCGAAGCTCTGGAAGTACATGTTGACGGCGTAGAGGAACGACAGCGTCCCCACGATGCCGCCCGGCGGCTGCCAGCCTTCCGTCAGCACCTTGTAGACGACCACGCCCATCAGCACGTTGGCCACCGACGAGCCCGCGGCCGACAGCAGGATGGTCTTCCGACCGCCGAGCCTGTCCGTCAGCGGTCCGTTGATGAGGAACGCGAATCCGTAGACGAGCGTGCCCCAGAAGAAGATGGTGCCGAAGTCCGCGTTGGACGTGTGGCCCTTCATCGCGCTGGTGGCTTCGTTGACGTTGTAGCGCCCCATGTAGAGGAACGCGTACGTCATCCCCAGCGGGAACCAGTTGAAGAAGCGGCGGCGGCGGAAGGCGTCCGTGTGGCCCAGCTCCACCTTGGGCAGCCGCGCGAGCACGAGCGCGACCGCTCCCAGCAGGATGAGGATGGGCAACAGGTTGGCCAACCACGGGGGCAGCGACGACATGCAGCGACCTCGGCAGTGGAGTGCGAAAACGCCGCGCACCCTACCCCGGCCGCCGTCCCCTGAGAAACTCCGACCTCGCTTCGCTCAGCCCCATCGGGCGAGCAACCTCGTGAGCGCCACCTCCGTCTTCGCGTCGGGGATGTCTCCGCGCCGGCACGCCTCCAGCACCTCCTGCAGCGGGCGCCAGTGCAGCTGCGTCCCCTCTTCCAGGGGCGAGCCATCTCCCTCCGGCTCCTCCTGAGACACGTCCGTGACGTCCACCGCCGCGGGGAAGACCTTCTCCGACAGGATGCCCGGCGCCAGGAAGAACGAGCCGCCCAAAAGCTGGATGTCCTCGGGCCTCACCGGATAGCCCGCCTCCTCGTGGACCTCCGCCGCCGCGCGCTTCCTCAGGCCCTCCTCGCCCTTGTCCTCCGGCTCCAGCAGCCCCGCGACGATCTCCTCCACCCGCAGGTAGCCCGCGCCCGGGTCCGGCACCGTCATCGCGTCGCGCTGATCCTTCCGGAAGTACGCCGCGGGCCGGAGGTTCATCCGCGTCAGGACCTCGAGCCCCGCCGCACCGCGTCGATAGACCAGCACCGCGACCGCGTCCAACCGGGGCCGGTCCACCACATCCACGCGGTACACGGACGACGAGGAACCATCCGCGCGTCGGTTTCGACACCGCAGCCGCTTCACTCGGAGGAAGCCTTCGTCGCAGCGCGCCGTAGACGAGAAATCCTCGATGATCTCGATGTCAGTCACACTGGAATGACGCTGCCGCATGTCTGCTTGCTCTCCGTGAAGGGGACCCAGAATAGGGGGACTGTACGAATGCCATGGCGGCGTTGCTTGCCCGCCCGTGTCCGATACCGTACCTTGCGCCCGCTTTACTCCCGACGTCCTACCGAAACACGGAATCTCCTGATGCGTCGCCTCCTGCTCGGCCTCTTCTGCGCCCTGGTCTCGGCCTCATGCATGCCAGTGATGGAAGGCCAGGACTACCACCTCGAGGGGCAGGAGGTGCGGCTGACGCTCCTTCATACCTCGGACATCCACTCACGCCTCATCCCCTACGACTTCGCGCCGCTGAAGACGGACCAGGACCTGGGACTCATCCCGGAGGCCGGTCCGTTCGGTGGCGCCACGCGCATGGCCGCGGTGCTCAAGCGCGAGCGCGCCAAGGGTGAGCGGGTGCTGCACGTGGACTCGGGCGACTGCTTCCAGGGCGCCCCCATCTTCAACCTCAACAACGGTGAAGTGGAGTTCCGCTTCCTGTCGCAGGCCCGGCTGGACGCCGCGGTCATCGGCAACCACGAGTTCGACGCGGGCGCGCTGAACTTCACCAACCAGGCCAAGCAGTTCGCCTCCTTCCCGCTGCTCGCCGCCAACTACAACTGGAACGACTGGCGGCAGAACGGCAGCAACGAGACGGCGCTGGAGGCCGCGCCGTACACCATCCGCAACGTCAAGGGCCTGCGGGTCGCCATCCTCGGCATGGCGAACATCTCCTCGCTCAACTCCATCGTCGAGGGTGGCAACAGCCTCCAGGTGACGCCGCTGGAGCAGAACGAGGTGGTGCGCGCGTACGTGGACCTGCTGCGGCCGGTCTCCGACCTCATCGTCATCGTCAGCCACCTGGGCCTCACTGAGGACCAGGACGTCATCCAGGGCTACGAGGCCTATTACGAGTACGGCCGCGCCCGCTCCTTCATCCGCCGCGACAAGAACCCCTGGCAGGTGCTCGAGTGGTTCGGCCCCGAGGGCAACGACAAGTCGGTGGTGCGCGTCCACATCCCGGGCGTCAGCGGCGTGGACGTGGTGATGGGCGGCCACCTGCACGTGGTGCTCAACCCGCCGCAGCTGCTCGCGGACCCCAGCGGCCGCAAGGTGGTGCTGTCGCACTCCGGCGCGTTCGCCAAGTACGTGGGCCGGCTGGAGCTGGTCGTGAAGATGCCGGAGGTGCTCGGCAGCGGCGAGGGCGGCGAGGTCGTCAGCCAGGACTACCGCGTGTTCCCGCTCGACAGGCTCTGGTGCAACGAGGCCATGCGCAAGTACCGGTATGACTCGAACATCTTCTGGGAGGACGGCCAGTTCATCCAGACCCCGGAGGTCCGCGCGGCCATGGAGGCCTGCGAGACGCAGGAGGACCGCCCGACGACGCACCTGCTCCAGCCCTACATCATCGGCATGGACATGCGGCTGCAGCTCACCAACATCTTCTCGTACGCGCCCGCGGACGTGACGCGCCGGAACAACTCCACGGGGGGTGACTCGCCCTTGGGCAACATCGCCGCGGACTCGATGCGCAAGCGTCGCCGCGTCGATGCGCAGATGGCACTCACCAACTCGCTGGGCATCCGCGACAACCTCTACGCGGGCGTCATCACCCAGGAGTCGATGTTCAACGTGTTCCCGTTCGAGAACACCATCAACATCATGTACCTCTCCGGCAAGGAGATGCAGGAGATGTTCAACTTCGTCGCCGAGCGCTCCGCCGAGCGCGGCTGCGTCAGCCAGGCGCAGATCTCCGGCGCGAAGTTCACCATGGACTGCGCCCAGGTGCAGATCAACGACCTGCGCATCTCCTGCGACATCGCCTTGAAGGGCGCCGACTGTCCCCCGGAGAGCCGCACCGGCCACGCGCCGTGGCAGTGCCTCCAGGACGAGAGCAGCGCCTCGAGCCGTGGCCGCTGCTACGCCAACCCCGGCACGGACATCCGCATCGGCCCCGAGCCGCTCAACCCCTTCGGCACCTACCGCGTGGCGGTGAACGACTACATCGCGAAGGGTGGCTCGGGCTTCAACGTGCTCAAGCGCAACACCACGCGCCAGGAGACGGGCATCTCGCTGCGTGACTCGCTCATCGGCTACATGCAGGACTTCTGCACCTGCGACGACATCAACGCGGGCCACGCGACGCGCGGCAACAAGCCGGGCGCCCAGAGCTGTGGATCCCTCGTGAATGGCCAGTGGGTGGTCAACGACCGGCTGCGCGCCGCGTGCCGGGAGATGCAGGACTACAAGAACGAGCTGGAGGTGCGCGTGGGCAGCTGCACCTGCGGCGACCTGCTGCGCAATGGCTTCAACCCGGCGGGCTGCGGCGTGGACACCATCACCAACCCGGACCAGGCCCGCGCGGCCTGCATCGCGGCCAAGCAGGTGGGCACCTGCACCTGCGGCGACCTGGCGGCCCGCGGCTACAACCCGGAGGGTTGCAACATCCCGGACGTCACCGAGCCCGTGGAGGTGCAGGCCGCCTGCGCGCTGTCCCCGGGTCCCTTCACCGGTCGGTGTGACTGCCGGGAGATCCTGAGCGGCAGCAACCCCGTGTGCGGAACCGTGACGCAGCAGCTGCGCAACTTCTGTGACAACCCGACGGCGATGCCCATCGCCGACGCCGTGGAAGACGGCCGCATCGGCCGGAGGGTGAAGTAATGAAGCGACTGGTTCTCCTGTCCGCGCTGACCCTGGCTGGCGCTGGCTGCTACACCGACGAGACGCCTCAGCCCACGGGGGTCTCGTCGTTCAAGGTGACGGTGAAGGGGTTCTACGTCGCGGACTCCAACCCGCGCACGGCCGTGCCGGTGGTGGCCAGCTGTGCCACCGAGCACGGCTCCGGCAACCAGGCCGCGGTCCCGCTCGAGCTTCGGGGCACGAAGGACTGTCGCCTCGCCATGCCCCGCAGCGCGGTGGACGTGGACATCGACATCCAGGCGCTGGACGTGAAGGGCCAGCCCATGGCGTCGTTCACCGGCCCGGTGTCCTTCCGCACCGTGCCGGGCAACCTCACCGGCCCCTACCGCTACCGCTGGGTGCAGCTGACCAACGGCGTGGGCACGGGCACCGTGCGCTCCTCGCAGCTGTACGGCGAGGCCCATGTGTGGGTCGAGGATGATCCGGTCGAGGTCGACTACGCGGACGGCGCCGTCGTCGACGGTGAGCTCCCGGTGGAGCCCGCGACCCGCACCTCGGCCACGGGCCTGTCGCGCTCGGTGTTCTTCGAGGAGCCGACCATCGCCACGGTGCAGGTGCCGCAGAACAGCGACCAGCTCACCGCGTACGCCGGCACGTTCATGCGCATCGGCCGCGCGCCCGAGGGCGGTCCCCCGCTCCTGCAGAACTGCGACGCGGACGACCCGAACCACAACCAGCCGGTGACGCTGCTGGTGACGGGCACGGACCCCAGCGGCTTCTTCGTGACGGACCTGACAGCGTGCCGCGTGCGCGAGGGCACCATCCCCGGCGCGAACACCCAGACGGCGGAGCCCTCCGGCTTCTTCCCGGGCCGCTTCAACTCCATCTACATCTACAACTACTCCTTCCCGGAGGGGTTGGATCCGGGCGACCTGCTGTGGTCCATCGCGGGCTCGGTGCAGGAGTTCACCGCCACCACGCAGCTCACCTTCCCGTCGTGGAGCATCCGCGAGCGGGTCCGCCTGCTGCCGCAGACGGAGTGGAACAAGTACCTGGCGCTGGCGCCTCCGACGGAGATCAACGGCCGGCTGTGCGGCTTCAGCGGCTCGCCCTACATCACGGACGTGATGTGCGGCTACAGCTACGGCAACTACAAGATGGAGGGCCTGGAGTCCTCGCTGGTGAAGGTGCGCCAGGTGAAGTTCCCCACGGTGTTCCGCAACTGCGACGCCAATGGCAACGGCTCCGTGCCCTTCTTCTGCCCGGACGCGCGCAACGGCACCTTCGGCGCCTGCGGCGCGGACACGCCCAATGATCCGGACGTCCCCGAGCGGCAGTGCAACGTCGACTGCACGCTGGGCATCGGCCAGTACCGCAACCAGATCTGCGCGGAGAAGAACACCTACGACAGCTTCGGCCAGTTCGTGGTGGAGATGGTGCCCATGGGCGCGGCCGAGGCGGGGTTGGACAACTCCGTGGCGGGCCGCCTGCACACCCTCAACGCCGCGCCTCCGGTGGCCCCGGCCACCGAGGCCTGGACGCGCTCGACCAACACCTACAGCATCGGCGTGACGCTCAACATCTGGTGTGACAAGGCCACGAACGTGCGCTTCGGTGGCACGAGCGCCCCGGGCCCGGCGACCAACGTGGCGCTGCCCGCGGCCACCCGCCTGGAGCACCTGATGGACAACAACCAGATGGTGGTGTGGGTCTCCGTCGCGGACCCGGCCAACGGCGCGGCCCGCTGCACGGTGAGCCAGCACCCGAAGGCGCGCATCAACCTGGTGACGAAGGACGCCGTCCCGGACCTGGTGGTCAACTGCAGCGAGACGGACGGCGACGCGGAGCGGGCCCGGCAGTGCAAGCTGTTGCACGAGGCCACCTTCGACATCGTGGGCCACCTGCGCCACGTGAGCGCGGCGCGGCCTCGCTGGATTGTCCTGCCGCGCGACCAGGACGACCTCTGCTGCTATCCCGGCCCGGGGCTGGAGTGCCCGAAGCCCATCAAGCCTTGCGTGATTCCTTAGACTTTTGACGAGCTCGTGCCCCGGTTCCACCGGGGTGCAAGGAGGAGCGTTCCAAGCGGGCGCTCCGTGGAGAGGGACATTGAAAACGCTGCAGAAGCTGGCCCTGTCGGGGCTTATCTCCTTGAGTGCGCCCGCCTGGGCCAGTGACTTCGTGGACACGCGTCTGTCGTTCGTCTTCGCGGACGACAACGTGCTTGCGGGTTCGGGTGAGACGACGCCCAACAGCCCCAATGCGCGGTTTGGCGCGGGCAATCAGAACACCCAGTTCTACGACAACTTCAACACCCGGTTCTCCGGCTTCGAGTCGCTCTCGAACGTGGTCCTTTACAAGAAGGCGCCCGCCTTCTTCGAGGGACTGACGACGGAGGCGGCCCTGACGCTGCTGGTGCTCGAGCGGCCCAGCGGCCAGGTGGCCATCCAGGACAACTCCAGCTACATCCGGCTCAACTACCAGCCGCCGGGCTGGGGTGAGAAGGAAGGCATCTCGCTGGTGGGCTTCCCGGTGTCCGCGGACCGCTTCCGTCTGGGCTATGCGTACCGCATCTCCTGGGGTGGCAGCGGCGCGTTCACCACGCGCTCGGCGACCAACGGCGTGCCTGGCGCGAAGCTGCAGATCACGCGGGACCGGTGGTACGCGTACGTCGGTGGCAAGACGGCGCTGGTGCAGAACGAGCTCATCCGCGAGGAGGAGACGCTCTACGGCGTGATGGCGGGCGCGGGCTGGGACATCCTGGACACGCTGCGCATCGAGGCGGGCGGCGGCTACTTCCAGAAGGGCCTGGTTCCGGGTCTCGCCACGCTGGGCGTGGAAGCGCCGGTGAACGCGGCCGGCGTGTCCGGCCAGGTCGTCTACCACGTGGGCGTGCCGGTCGGCACGAGCGTGGACTTCCGGCTCTACAAGAACGACCCGGAGATCTACGAGCGGTTCTTCGCGCCCGAGCAGTACCCGGGTGGCCTGTCCTACTCCGTGTCGCTCGAGGGCAGCTACCTGTCCCAGACGCTGGAGAAGCCGGACACGTTCGGCGCGACGCAGCCGCAGGGCGCCACGGCGCTGGCGCTGCAGGGGCGCGCGAAGCTCGGCCTGCTGCGTGTGAGCCTCCTGGGCCTGTACCGCAGCCTCTCGTTCATCCAGTTCGACGTGCCGGGCTTCCCCCCGTTCCAGGACTTCCCCGAGGGGACGAAGCTGAACCCCGAGATGTTCCTGGCGCTGGGCGCGGACTATCACCTGCCCGAGCTGCACTTCACGCCGGGATTCATCCTGGGCGTGCAGCGGCCGGCGTCGTTCCGCAGCCCCCGGCCGCTGCTGGGTGGCAACGACACGCCGCCGGGCCTCGCGGGCACGCGCACGGTGGTGGTGCGTGACGTGAACATGCTGAGCATCCTGCCGGAGACGTGCGGCGGGTCGGGCTCGTGCGAGGCGGAGCCCATCTACTCCGCGAAGGCGACGTTCCGGTGGGACCTGTCCGACTCCGTCGCGGCGGTCGGCGAGGTCTACTACACGTACGACACCAACCGGACCACGTTCCGCGACGACATCACGGGCGTCGCGCAGGCGACGTTCGAGAAGCCGCACGCGCTGGGCTTCAACACGCTGCTGCAGGCGCGCTTCTAGGACTCACTTGAAGTGAGACATGCGGCCCGGTTCCCGTCCTGGGAGCCGGGCCGTTGTCGTTCGTGGGCGTCATCAGGGCCTTTGCCGCCGACACCCCGCGATATGCCTGTCATCGCTCAAGACAGACATCTCTTGCGTCCCACCCATCATCTCACCGCCCCGCCTCGGCCGGGTCTGACCCTTCCGGTTACGAACCACTGACACTCCCGCCCTCCCCTGCCTGCTACTCAGCAAGACCTGAGCGGCCCTCGGGACGACCTCTCGTGTGCCCATGAACAGCGAGCAGGAGACGACATGCGTGGAATCGTCATGACATCGGTCCTGGTCATCCTCTGGATGACTGGGTGCGACGGAGCGGCACCGGAAGCCCCTGCGCCGAGCGAACCTCCCAGCACCGAGGACTTCTTCCGCAGCGGCTCGCGTCTGCGCTTCGAGGTCACGACCACCCGCGACGGCCTGCGCTGGCCCGGAAACCTCTTCGACCCGGAGCGCGGCACCGTCTGCCACTGGAGGAGAGCCGCTCCCGACGGAGCCTTCTACTGCGTCAGCGGAGTCGCACAGCAAGGCATCCTTCTGCGCGGAGCGGAGACGGGTGACTTCTTCGCCGATGCGGACTGTACGCAGCGACTCTGGCTCACCTCCAGCAGGGAGAAGACCGAGCCCTTCATCGCACTGCGCTCCGCGCCCCCCGAGCAGCTCCCTCGATTCTTCACGCGAGGTGAGCCCTTCACCGGGACGGTCCACACCAGGACACAAGGCGGCGATTGTGTGCGGCGAGGGAGCTCCCCTGGAGTCACTGCCTTTCACGTCGGTCCCGAGGTTCCCGCTGGGACCTTCGTCCGCGGCGAGCTCCGTGAGCGGCACGCAGGCCCTGGCATCGCGACTGTTTTCATCGAGGGAGAAGATGGCTCCTCCCACTTCGACCATCTCCGCGCCACCGAGCACGACCTCTCCTGCATCGCGGGCCTCGCGAGCGATGACGTCTCCCGCTGTCTTCCCCTCCCCCTCAACAACCCGATGGCGTCGGGCCCTGCGCCGCACGTCTGGGCGAACGAGACCTGTACCGAGCCCGCATATCAATCCCTGTCCTGCACACTTCCGCGCCTCGCGGTGCACTTCGAATCGAAGCAATGCACCCCTCGAATCCACGTCCTCTCCGTCAAGGAGCGGCTCACCCAAACCCATCTCCAGCAAGCGGATGGGACCTGCCAACCCACTGTCCTCGCCTCCCCCTGCTACGTGCGAGCTGGCGAGGAAATCCCAGCCCAGACCTGGCCCGAAGCCATTCCCATCGACCTGAAGACACATGGACGACTCACGGTCCGCGGATTGAGCCTGGCCCATTCGGCGGTGATACCCACGGCCCTGTTCGACCCTCAGGTAGGAATGGAGTGTCGATTCGCGAAGGACGTGGAGGGACGCTCGCGCTGCCTCCCATCTTCACTCGAGCTCAACTTCGCGGGCATTCATGCGGACGAAGCATGCACCCAGCCCCTGCTCGAGTCCCTTCGAGACGAATGTCGTCAGGCCTCGTTTGCCACGCTCCGTGACGCGTCGACGGGAGGCTTCCGGGTCCATGCGACTGGGCCTCGGCATGACGGAGTAATCTTCAAGCAGTTCGTCTCGCTCGATGGCTCCACGCAGTGCTTCGAAATGGCCAGGCAACCTGGAGCCACCTACTGGCGAGTGGGCGCCGAGATTCCCGCGACATCCTTCGTGCTCGGAGAGCCCACGGTCGAATGACACCCCTTCGCCATCGGCCAGCCGCCCCGCTGCGCCGAAGTGGCCCCCCCGCCACACCAGCAAGCGCGGGTTGCTCGGTCACGCGGACGTCATCCGCACCACTTCGTCGAACGCGGTGAGCCCTTGCGCCAGCTTGCGCACGGCGGCCTCGCGCAGCGTGCGCATCCCTCCGAGCCGGGCCACCTCCACCAGCTTCTCGTACGGAGCCTCGCGGGAGATGTGCTCCCGCAGCTCCCTGCCCGTGGTGACGATTTCGAAGACACCCGTACGACCGATGAAACCCGTGCCACGGCAACGCACGCAGCCCGCGCCCTTGAGCAATCGCACACCGCCGGGGAGCAGCGGCAACGGCACCTGCAGCGCGAGCAGCTCGTCGGGCGTCAACGCCGTCTCCTCCGCGCAATGACTGCACACCCGCCGCAACAGGCGCTGGGCCATCACCCCCAACAGACTCTGCGCCAGCAGGAACGACGGCACGCCCAAATCCCGCATGCGCGCCACCGCGCCGAGCGCGTCATTCGTGTGCAGCGTGGACAGCACCAGGTGTCCGGTGAGCGCGGACTGGATGGCGTTCTCCGCCGTCTCCGCGTCGCGAATCTCGCCCACCATGATGACGTCCGGGTCCTGACGCAGGATGTGCCGCAGCGCCCCGGCGAAATCCAGCCCGACCTTGGGCTGCACCTGCACCTGATTGAACGCGTCCCACACCATTTCGATGGGGTCTTCAATCGTGGTGACGTTGACGTCGGGCCCCGCCAACGCCTTGAGCGCGGAGTACAGCGTCGTCGTCTTCCCGCTTCCCGTCGGGCCCGTCACCAGGATGAGCCCGTGCGGCTGGTCGATCCACGACTCGAAGTTGGCCTTCTCGTCCGGCTCGAAGCCGAGCTGGGCGATGTCCTGCACCAACGTCTCCGGGTCGAAGATACGGATGACCACCTTCTCGCCGAAGGCCGTGGGCAGCGTGCTGACGCGCAACTCCACCTCGCGCCCGTCCCGCTCCGTCTTGATGCGCCCATCCTGCGGTTTGCGCTTCTCCGAGATGTCGATGCGCGAGAGCATCTTCACACGCGACACAATCGGCGGATGCACCTGCGCCGGCAGCGAATACACCGGGTGCAACACACCATCGATGCGCAGCCGCACCATGCTCGTGGCGCGCTTGGGCTCGATGTGGATATCCGAGGCGCGGTTGTCGAACGCGTAGCGCAGCAGGTAGTCCACCGCCTGCACCACGGGCCGGTCCGAGGCCTCCAGCTCCTGCGTCCCGCTCAGGGAGACGAGCTGCTCGAAGTTGGCGACCTGCCCCCCACCCGACGCCGCGCTGAAGTCATCCGCCGCCCGCGCCAGCGTCTTCTTGAAGCCGTAGATGTCGGCGATGGACTTGAGGATGTCCGCCTTCGAGCTGAGCACCGGCTCCACCGGAAGCCCCGTCAGCCGGTGGAAGCTCTCGAACAGCTCCCGGTCGAACGGGTTCGCCACCGCGACCACGAGGCGCCCCTGGGGCGTGCGCTCCAGCGGTAGCAGCACGTGCTTCTGCGCATAGGGCCGTGACACCGTGCGCGTGGCCAGCCCCATGTCGAGCTTCAGCGGGTCGATCTTCCGGTACGTCAACCCCGAGGCCCGGGCGGCGGCCTCGGTGACGCGGTCCTCGTCCAGCACGCCGCGGCCATTGGCCAACGGCACCTGGAACGCGGCCACCACCTCCACCGGAGACACGTCGTAGCGCGCGGCGTCCTTGCCGCTCGCGGCGGTCTGCGCCTTGAGCACACGCGCTCGCGCGGCGGACTCCTTCGCGAGCACCTCCTGGGCCTGCTGGGGCGTCAACAGCCCCTGGCCGACGAGCGCCTCCAGGACGAAGAGCGTGGTGAAGTCCACGCGGCTCCTCACGGCAGACGCATTCGGGCCGCTCACGGCTTGTGCCACGTCCTTCTCCTTCCAGCGACCAGCAGCAACAAGACCAGTCCACCCAGGAACGCCGCCGCCGACACAGGCGCTCCCTGGCAGCCACACCCGTCCGGGCCACCCGGGCCCTTCGGCGGCCCCGCGTCCACGGGCGGCGGAGGCGGCGTCCCCGCGTCGTTGCACAGCGTGCACGAGCCCGCGTCCGGCTTGGCCAGCGGATCGTAACAGGTGCCCGCGCTCGAGCAGAGCATGGAGGGCGCGCAGTCCTGCTCCGTCCGACAGACGGGCAGACAGGCGGAGCTGCCCTGCTCCACCGTGCCGCACCTCAGCGTCGTGTCACAGGACGAGGCCGAGCAGGCCCGGACACAGGCTCGCTCGCCGTCCTTGTTCACCACCTGACACGACGTCCCACCCGGGCACGCGCACGACGACACCGAGCACGGCTGCGCGCAGACGCCCTCCGTCCCCCCTTCCGCGAAGAGGCAGTACTGGTTGGTGCCGCACTGCGCATCCGCCGTGCACGCGTCCCCCACCTGCTTGCCCGCCGTCTGACGACGCACGCAGATGCGGTCACACGTCCTGCAGACGGAGTTGCTGTCGCAATCCGCGTCACCATAGCAACCGGGCACGCAGAGGTTTCCCTCGGGGCGCGCCTCGCAGGTATAGCCGGGCCGACAATCGCTCCCACCGGGCGTACAGGTCTTCAGACAGATGGAGCCCTGGCCGGGGACATTCGAGCACTCGGCGCCCGCGGGGCACGAGTCCGCGCCGCTGCACGGCTCCGTGCAGTAGCCCAGGTCCCACCGGTCGAACTCGCCGTTGCCCGAGGGCAGCGCCACCGGCGCGATGCAGATGCCGTTCGTGTTGCCGCAGCTGCGCGGGCCCGGCGCGCACTCCCGGCCCACGGGGGTGATGCCGTCGGGCAGCGCCGGCAGACAGGCCTTCGTATAGCCATTCACCGCCGACGAGTCGCGGCAGACATAGGGCGCAGGGCACTCGCCGGAGGTGTTGCCGAAGCAGCCCTTCGCGCAGACCTTGAGGTCCTTGCCCGACACGGTGGACGGCGCGGTGACACACGTCAGGCCCGTGGTGCACGTCCCGCTCTCACACGGGGAGCCGACCGCGCCCGTCTTCGGATAGAAGCGGCACAGCGCCGTCCTGTCGTAGTCCGCCAGGTCCCTGCGCGTCTCGCCCGCGGGCAAATCGAACGACATCACCGCGCCGATGGCCTCATATGTGTCGCCGAGCCCCAGGCAGTGACCGATTTCGTGGGTCAGCACGCTCTGGATGTCCATGCGCCCCGCGGGCGTGGGCGTCAGCGTGGACCAGGAGTAGTTCACCGCGTTGAGGTAGATGTCACACTGGTAAACGTAGCCGCTGAAGGTCAGCGCCCTCGCGGCCGCGGGCCTGTCTCCACCGTTGAGCGTGTCCCTGTAGCGAGGGTCGCTCGAGCTCGTCACCCAGACGGGGACGACGTTGAAGCGGTCCGCCGGGTCATCGACGTTCGCCATGGGCGAGCCCGTGGTGGCCACGCCCCCGTCCGCCGGGAAGGAGAACGTGGGCCACGCGCAGCTCGTCCCCTGCCAGGTCTGGAAGGCCGCGCGGCTGGCCGCCGTCACCAGGGCCAAATCGTTGCCGGCGGGCTGGGCCACCCGCCCATCCACGTAGAAGACGAAGGGGTCCGACGGCGTGCTGAGCACCCGGTGCCCCAGGTCCTTGTATTCCAGCACCTGCTGCGCCGCCGCCGTGGCGGCCAACAACAGCCCAAGTACGACGGCGCTCCGCTGCGAACCCCGATTCATCGATGAGACCCCTCCACGTCGCCTGGCTCCCGGCATGCGGCCGGCAGGGCGATGGGACGGCCAGTCTACTCGCGAACGATTCGCCTCGTGGCACCCACGCCACTTTCCAGCCGGGACGGGGCTTCAATTCCCCCGGACGGCGCGCACCGTGGCGTCCACCAGCGACTCGGGCGTGGGCCGCTCGGCGATGGCCGAGGCCGGCAGCCCCAGCTGCTCCAACGCGGAGGCCGTCGTCGGGCCGATGGCCACCACCCGCGCGGCGCCCAACCGCTCACGCCCCGCGACCTCCAGGAAGGCCTCCGCCGTGCGCGGCGAGGCGAACACCGCCACGTCGGGCGGCGAGGCCCCCAAAAGCTCCAGCGCCTCCGCCGGCAGCTCCGCCGGCAGCGAGCGATAGGCCGTCACCCGCGTGACGAGCACCCCGGCCTCCCGCAGCGCGTCCTCCAGCTCGCGCCGACCGTCCTCCGCGGCGGGCAGCAGCACCTCGTCCCCCGACTGCAGGCCGTCCTTGAGCATCTCGAACAGGGCCTGCCCCGTGCCCTCCTCGGGCTCCGCGGCGACGTCCAGCCCGTAGCCCCGCACCGCGCGGGCGGTGCGCGGCCCCACCGCCGCCAGCTTCGCGCGGGAGAGCCTGTCGGACGTGCCCGCCTCCCGGAGCGCGTCCAGCAGCGCGTCCACCGCGGAGGGGCTGGCGAACACCACCCAGCGGTAGCGCTGGATGTGCTCGGCGGCCGACGCCAACGGGCGCGGGTCCTCCGGCGGACGCAGCTCCAGCAGCGGGAGGCTGAGCACCTCCGCGCCCTCGTCCTCGAGGAGGAAGCACAGCTCTTCGGCCCGCTCACGCGGGCGCGTCACCAAGACTCGGATGCCTTCCAGTCGCCGTTCCACGCGCGCGGCAGTCTAGGGCCGCGCGCCCGGGCGGCGAGCGAAATCACGCAGGATGTCCGCCGCGCCACGCGACAGCAGGTCATCCGCGAGCGCCTCGCCCAGCTCGGCCGCCTTCGCCACCGGGCCACGCACCTCGCCCCGCACCACGTGTGCGCCATCCGGCCGGCCCACGAGTCCGCGCAGGTGCACCAAGCCGTCGGACACCGTGGCATGTCCCGCCAGCGGCACCGTGCAGCCCCCCTCCAGCTTCGCCAGGAGCGCCCGCTCCGCCGTCACCGCCACCCGCGTCGTCGCGTGCTCCAGCGGCGCGAGCAGACCGCACACCCGCGCGTCGTCCCCTCGGCACTGGATGGCGAGCACGCCCTGCCCCACCGCCGGCAGGCTCACGTCGGTGGACAGCACCTCCGTGATGACGTGCTCCAGCCCCAGGCGCTTGAGCCCCGCGTGCGCCAACAGCGCGCCGGCGAGCCCCAGCTCCTTCGTCTTCGAAAGGCGCGTCTGCACGTTGCCGCGCACGCTCACGATTTCGAGGTCCGCCCGACGCGAGCGCAGGATGCAGCTGCGGCGCAGCGAGGACGTCCCCACGCGCGCGCCCTCGGGCAGCGACGCCACCGTCGTCTGACCGCCGATTCCACAGAAGGCGTCCCGCGGGTCCTCGCGCTCGGGCACCGCCGCGAGCACCAGCCCCTCGGGCAGCTCGGACGTCATGTCCTTCAGGCTGTGCACCGCGATGTCGGCGCGCCCGTCGATGAGCGCCTGCTCAATCTCCTTCACGAACAGGCCCTTGCCGCCCACCGAGGACAGGGGCGCGGACAGGAACCGGTCCCCCTCGGTGGTCATCTCGACGAAGGACACCTCGAGGCCCGGGTGGTGGGCCTTCAAGAGCGCGCCCACGTGACGCGCCTGCCAGAGCGCCAGCGGGCTCTGCCGGGTGGCGATGCGCACGGACGTCATCGCTTCGCCCCCGTGGCCACCTGCGCCGGGCCCTGCGCGGGCATGGCCTGCGACTGCTGCTCCGCCGCCTCCAGCTCCGCCTCGAGCAGGCCGAACAGCTCCGCGGCCGCGCCCGCCAGCCGGTTGCCCTCACCCTCCGGGCCCACCGCGCGCAGACGCGAGGTCGGCTCGTGCAGCAGCTTGTTGACGATGGCGCGCCCCATGGCCTCGATGCTCTTGCGCTGCTTGTCCGTCAACCCATCCCCCAGCGACGTCAACGTCCGCTCCACCTCCGCGCGGGCAATGGCCTCCGCGCGCTGCCGCAACCTCGCGAGCACCGGCATCCCCTCGCGCAGCGCACGCTCCTTGACGAAGCGCGCCACCTCCTGCGCCACCAACACACCCGCCTTGTGCGCCTCCTCGGCGCGCGCGGCCGCGTTGTCCGCGACGAACTTCTGGATGTCGTCCACGTCGTAGGCGTGCACCCAGTCCAGCGTGCCCACCCCGGGGTCGATGTCCCGCGGCACCGCCAGGTCCACCATGAACAGCGGGCGGCCACGGCGCGCCTTGCCCACCGCGCCCACGTTCTCCCGCGTGAACAGCGGCACCGGCGACGCCGTGCTGCACACCACCACGTCCGCCGCCGTCAGCAGCGTGAAGAGCTCCTCGAAGGGCCGCGCCGTCCCGCCCACCTCGGCCGCCAGCGCCTCCGCGCGCGCCAGGGTGCGGTTGGTGATGAAGAGCTTCGTCGCGCCCGCCTGCTGCAGGTGCCGCGCCGCCAGCTCCCCCATCTCCCCCGCCCCCACCACCAGCACCGTCTTGCCCTTCAGCCCGTCGAACACCTTGCTCGCCAGCTGCACCGCCGCGGACGCCATGGACGTCGCCGCCCGGCCGATGGCCGTCTCGGTGCGCACCCGCTTGGCGCAGCCGAACGCCGCCGCGCACGCCCGCGTCAGCTCACCGCGCACCGCGCCCGCGCCCTGCCCGCGCTCGAACGCGTCCTTCACCTGGCCCAGGATCTGGGCCTCGCCCAGCACCATGGAGTCCAGGCTGGACGCCACCCGGAACAGGTGGATGAGCGCGGCCTCGCCCCGGTGCTCGTACAGGTGTTCGGCCGCCTCGGGCCCGCCCAGCGCCTGCAGCTCCGACACGGCGCGCTCCCGCGCCACGACGCCATCCGGCGCGGACAGGTAGACCTCCACCCGGTTGCAGGTGGACACCCACAACACTTCCACCGGAGCCTGCGCCAGCTTCTGGAGCACCTCCACCTGACGCGCTTCGGACAGGGCCAGCCGCTCGCGCACCACCAGGGGCGCCGTGCGGTGGGACAGGCCAATGCAGACGAGCTCCATACTCAGGGAATCCTCATGACGGCCGCCGCGCTCGGCGTCGCGTCGTACGAGGTGAGGAAGGACACCAACACCAGGCAGAAGCCCGCCATGGTCAGCAATGCCACACGCCTCCCACGCCAGCCCGCGAAGATGCGCGCGTTGACCAGCGCCGCGAACACCGCCCACGCCACCACCGTGGCGATGGACTTGCCATCCCATTGCCAGCCCACCGTGGTGGTCACGAAGAACGCCCCCGTGGCCAGCGTGATGGACAGCGCGATGAAGCCCCACACCACCAACCGCCGGTTGAGGGTGTCCAGGAACTCCAGCGACGGCAGCCGCGCGAACAGCAGCCCGAAGCGCTTGGCCCGCACCTGCCGCTCCATCAGCAGGTACATGACCCCCACCCCCGCGGCCACCGCGAACGCCGCCAGCCCCAACAGCGCCAGCGAGATGTGCAGGGGCAGCAAGGGCTGACGCACCCCGGGGGGCAGCGGCGACTGGCCCCCATGCAGCAGCAGGCCCGGCAACAGCACCGTCACCGCCAGCGGCGTCAGGAACGCGCCGATGACCGGCCTGCGGTAGCGCACGTCCAGCGCCAGGAAGATGGCGAGCAGCAGGAAGGCCAGCGTGGAGAAGCCCTGCGCCAGGCCCACCGGGCGGCCGCCCTGGGCCCCCAGCAGCTCGAACAGGGCCACTCCGTGGAGCACGAGCCCGCCGCCCACCAGGACGCGACCGGCCATGGCCAGCCCGTCCGACTGGCGGACGAGGTAGGCGAGGTAGGCCACGGCGGCGATGCCGTAAGCGTGGCAGGCGAGCGATACGAGCGTGTGGCTCATGGAATCAGGCACATAACCGCGGCAGACAGGCGAATCAGCCCATCTTGTTGAGGAGGAACGCCGCCAACAGGTCCGTCTCCGAATCGGGTTTCTTGCCCGCCGACTCCGGCTTGGGAGCGCCGGCGGACACCTCCGCCACATACCCCGGAACGACCTCGTAGGCGGACTCCCCCACCAGCACCGAGTCGGCCATCTGCTCGGCCCCCAATCGGGAGAGCTGCTCCTCGGTCTTCACCTTGGCCACCAGGCCGTGGGTGTCCTCGCCCGACACCAGTTGCAGGAAATGCACGGCCGGCGAGACGGCGAAGGCCGTTCCACCCTCGGCCATGACCACCAGCCGGCCGTCACGCAGGTCCGCTTTGTCCGCCAGTGCCCACTCCTCGAGCTGGGCCTGGGGCAGGAAGAGCTTCGTCACGCCCGGCAGCCTACACCAGCGCCGCGCCCGGGGGCGGATGTTCCTTCCAGGTGAAACCCGGGGGCCCCGGCCGCATCATTGCGGGCGGACTGGCCGTGGCCCACCGGTTCTTGCAGCCCCACGACGCGCGTACTAGACGACGCGCCGTGCAGGCCACAGCGGGCCCCAAGGAGACATCATGGCAGGCGACAACGTGACGAATGTCGGAGACAACGACTTCCAGAAGCAGGTGCTGGACTCGGAGCAGCCCGTGCTGGTGGATTTCTGGGCGACCTGGTGCGCGCCGTGCCGCGCCATCGCGCCCTCCATCGACGCGCTCGCCGACCAGTACAAGGGCCAGGTGAAGTTCACCAAGCTCAACATCGACGACAACCAGGGCACGCCGCAGAACTACGGCATCCGCTCCATCCCCACGCTGCTCGTCTTCAAGGGCGGCCAGGTCGTGGAGCAGATTGTCGGCGCCGTCCCCAAGGCGCGCATCGAGGAAGCCCTCAAGAAGGCGCTGTAGCCACCCAGGCGCCGGGCACGGGCGCGCGGTGAGGCCAATGCCTCCCGCCCACGCCCTGTCCGGCGCTTCGTCGCACCCTCCCAAAGCTCGAGACGCCCCCTGGCTGTTTCGCTTCCGGGACGCTGCTCCCCCGCGTGACGCGCTTCGTCTCGCACCCGGCGTGAGCCAGTGCCGCGGCCGCCCCAATCCCACGCCACGCGCACGCAAACTTTTCGCGCCCTCTCAGCGATTTCTCAGACTCCGCGCCATTTTCATCCGCGCGGACAAATCCACCGCGATGCGCAAATCAGCGCGCATGGCACGTGTGGGAAACACGTATCCCTTTGCAGTCGTGTCACCAATTTTTCGGCACGACTTGCGAGTCATGAGAGACCCCTCCCAGGCTGTATTGACAACGTTGACATCCACCGCCAAATAAGCGCATTGGGAGTCTGGCTTTGTTTGACTGTTTTCACGGGAGTTTTCATGGCACGACCACGTAAGGAGTTGTCGAAGGTCCCCCTGACCCCCGCCATGGTGAATTGGGCGGAGGCGCTGGGCGACGCGATTGGCCGAGGCGTCCTCCGGGCAATGAACCACGGCATGCCGCTGTCGAGCAGCTCGGGTGGCAATACGCTGGCGGCGAGCCGTCGGCGGGGCCGTCCGCCCAAGGCCCTTGCGGGCAACATGGTGGCGGCGGACCGGCGTTGCACGATGCCGGATTGCACGCGGGAGCAGCGCTCGAAGGGGCTGTGTTCAGCCCATTACCAGGCGGAGCGGCGTCGATTGCTGGCGGGTGGCAAGCCCGCCTGAGACAGCAGTTCGCGGTGGCGCCCACGGCCCTGGGCGAGCCACCCGTCGTCAATGCGTGTCAGGGGTGGGCATTCCCTCGCAAGATGAGCAGGCTCGCGAGCGAGGGACGATGCGTCACTTGGCCTGCCAGGGGTCCGCTTCCGTGCTCGTCGCCTTGAGCAGCTCCCAGGCCGAAAGCACATCCACCACCCGCTCCAGCTCATTGGGCAGCGAACGCGCCCGCTGCGAGCGCAGGTAGTCCTCGGCGAAGGCGCGCAGGCGATTGCCCACGAAGAGCCGGGCCAGGGCCACCTCCGTCTGTCCACTGAAGTCGAGGAAGCGGATGCCGAAGCCGCTGCGTCCGTCCGGACCGTCGTCGCGCTCCTCGCGGACGATTTCCGCCCGGGCCCTCACCGGCGCCGCGCCCGGCTCCAGCGCGAAGCTCACGCCCAGCACCGTCCCCAGCGGCAGGAAGAAGGTGCTCTCCAGGAAGGCGCCGCTGACGCTGACGTTGATGGACGCCAGGCTCGCCGCGAACCGGCGCCCGCCCTGGTCGTCGTCCACCCAGACCTCGAAGCGCGTCGTCAGCTGCGCCCGGGGGAACTCCCGGTGCTCCGGCTCCCCCTGGTTCTTCTCGATGACGGGCAACAGCGCCGCCACGGGCGTGGGGGCCACCGTCGGAGGCCTGCGCGGCTCCTCCTTCACCGGGAGGCCCGGCCTGCTCACCCCCGTCGCCGCCTGCGGCTTCACGTCCCTGGCCGCCTGGGGAAGCTCCGCCACGCGGACACTCCCCATCGCCTTCTGCCCACCCTTCCTCTGCATGCCTGACCTCCACCGGCCCGGGAGGGATTCACCCTCCCCCCGGAATTGGTGGGTTGATTCATACACCACCCTTGGCCGTGCGCCGAGCGCTCGTCACGACCTCGTGGGTTCTCGCGTCGTCGACGGCTCGCGATGTCTCAGAACATGTGACGACGCATGCTGATGTTCACCAGCAATCCAATGCTGAGCATCACGGACATCATGGAAGACCCGCCATAACTCATCAGCGGCAGGGTGATTCCCGTCACGGGCAACAAGCCGATGACCATGCCGATGTTCTCGAACACCTGCCAGAAGAGCATGGCCACGACGCCCACGGCCACGAAGGCGCCGAACCTGTCGCGGGCGCTGAACCCCACGCCCAGGCCGAAGATGAAGATGGCGCCATAGAGCACCAACAGGAGGGTGCACAGCACGAAGCCGTGCTCCTCCGCCCACACCGAGAAGATGAAGTCGGTGTGCTGCTCGGGCAGGAAGCGCAGGCCCGTCTGGGTGCCCTCGCGCCAGCCCTTGCCGGACACGCCGCCGCTGCCCACGGCGATCTTCGACTGCGCCGCGTGGTAGCCGCTGCCGCGCAGGTCCGCCTCCGGGTCCAACCACCCGGAGATGCGCTGGCTCTGGTGCTTCTTCAGGTGGTGCCGGACGATGGTGGGCCGAGGCTCGGGCACCTCGCGGATGTAGTCGTTCCAGATGACGATGGCGCCCGCGAGCACCCCCGCCACCAGCGTGGCCACCAGGTACCAGCGCACCTTGCCGAAGAGGATGACGGTGAGCGAGGACAGGCCGATCATCAGCGCGGTGCCCAGATCCGGCTGCACCAGCACGAGCAGGAAGGGCACGCCCACCACCAGCAGCGGCTTCCACAGCCGCACCAGGCCGTAGGACGGCTCATTGGGGCGGAAGTCGTCGTGGTAGACCTTGGCCAGCATCAGCACGACGCCAATCTTCATGAACTCCGCGGGCTGCAGGCGGAACGGGCCGATGGCGAACCAGCTCTCCGCGCCCTTGGCCGTGTGGCCGACGAAGCGCAGCGCGATGAGCGCCAGGATGTTGGCGACGTAGATGGGCATCGCCATGCGTTGGATCCAGCGGTAGTCCACCAGGCACACCACCAGCACCGCGACGACGCCCAGGCCCAGGTACAGGGCCTGGCTGGACCACACCGGCGCCAGCGGGGGACGCGACGCCGAGGCCAGGTTCCAGATGCCCAGCAGGGCCACGGCCAGCACGCAGAAGATGAGCCCCCACGGCACGTGGGGCACCATGCGCCGCTCAATCCTGAGTTGCATGCCTGTCCTCGGACTCCTCGTCGCCCGGAAGCTGCGTGGGGGGACGCACGCCGCGCGTCATGGCCGCCTCGTCGGGGGACGGCGCGCGGAACATCGACGGGGTGTAGGGCTGGTTGGGACGCGGCGGCGGCGCCGTGGCGTCCAGCTTCTTCAGGTCCAGGTACTTCTGGATGACGGCCATCGCCGTGGGCGCCGCGTCCGAGCCGCCGTGGCCGCCGTGCTCGTTGAGCACCACCACCGCGATTTCAGGATGGTCCGCCGGGGCGAAGCCCGCGAACCAGGCGTGATCTCTCTCGAAGAAGCTCATCTGGTGCGTCTTCAGGCGGATGGCGCCCAGGCGCGCCACCTGCGCGGTGCCCGTCTTCGCCGCCACCTTCACGTCCAGGTCCCGCATGTGCTTCAGGCGCGAGCGGTACGAGGTGCCGCCCGGCTCGTGGGCCACCTTCACCAGGCCCTCGATGACGGCCTTCAGGTGCGCGGGCGGCAGGTCCACCTGACGGACGATCTCCGGCTTGAACTCCTCGATGACCTGGCCGTCCAGGTTCTCCAGCCGCTGCACCATCTGCGGCTTGTACAGCGTGCCGCCGTTGGCGATGGCCGCGTACATCAGCGCGAGCTGCAGCGGCGTGACGTTGTTGTCACCCTGGCCGATGGCGCTGTTGAGCGCCATGCCCTTGGTGTAGCCGCCGGGCGAGGCTTTGTCGTGGTACGCGCTGGTCGGCATGATGCCGGGCACCTCCGCCACCACGCTGATGCCGGTGGGGCTGCCCAGGCCCAGGGACTTGCCCATCTCGCCAATCGGGTCCAGGCCGATGGTGTCCGCCACCTTGTAGAACCAGGTGTCGCAGGAGCTCTTCATCGCGTCCAGGCCGTTGACGTGGCCGTGGCCGCGGTCCAGGTGGCAGCGCCAGGTGCGCGCGCCCAGCCGGTAGCCGCCGGGGCAGTTCACCACCGTCTCGGGGCGGAACGCGCCGGACTTGAACGCCGCCAGCGCGGTGACGACCTTGAAGGTGGAGCCCGGGCTGTAGTGCTCGGCCGCCACGCGGTTGACCATGGGCTCCAGGGGGTCTCTCGACAGCTGCGCCATCTGCGTGGGCGTCACGCGGCCGGTCAGGAGGTTCGGGTCGAAGCCGGGCCGGGACACCAGCGCGCGGATGAAGCCCGTGTGCACGTCGATGGCGACCACCGCGCCGGTGACGCCGGGGAAGGCGCGCTCGGCCTCTTCCTGCAGCCGCATGTCGATGGACAGCACCAGGTTGCTGCCCGCCTTGGGCTGCACCACGGCGTTGTCGCCCAGCTTGACGTTGAGCTCTTCGATCTTCTGGCCGCGCGCGTTGACCACTTCCTTGCGCACGCCGTCCTGGCCGCGCAGGCGCTGCTCGAAGTAGCGCTCCAGGCCGCGCCGGCCAATGTAGTCGCCCAGCGCGTAGCGCGCGCCGTCGCCGTTGAGCCGCTCGAGCTCCTCCTGGGTGATTTCGTTCATGTAGCCCAGCACGTGCGACAGCACCGTGTTGGTCCGGTAGAAGCGGTGCGGGACGGGCGCCACCTCCACGCCGTCCAGGATGTCCCGGCGCGCCGCCAGCCGGTCGTACTCGTCGCGCGTCAGGTCCACGCGCACCGGCACCGGCTGGAAGGGCGCGTTGCGGCGGCCCTGGCGCACCAGGTCCTCCACCTTCTTCGCCTGGTCCGCGTCCCACTGGAGCAGCTCCGCCAGCCGGGGGATGACCTGGTCGAAGCAGTCCGTGCAGAACGCGGGCGTGACGACGGCGTCGAACGACGGGCGGCTGTCGACGAGGATGGTGCCGCGCGAGTCCTTGATGACGCCGCGGTCGGCGCGCAGCCGCACCTCCTTGACGAAGTTGGCCACGCTCTTGGCGGAGTACTCCTCGCCGCGGGTGATCTGCAGGCGGTAGAGCTGGATGGACAACAGGGCCAGGCCCACCGTCATGGCCAGGCCCAGCCACAGGAAGCGCCGGCGCAGCTCGCGGCCCGGCGTCGTGTTGCCCAACGTGGGGGGCGTCACCTCAGCAACCCCGCCGGACGGTCCTGCGCGGCCTCGAAGCGGCGCAGGAGCGGGAAGAGCGCCAGCGCCGCGGCGCCGGTGAGCGCCACCTGGAGCGGCAGCCCCGCGAGCGCCGGCGCCGTGCCGCCGTCCTTCACCGTCAGCCAGGTGAAGAAGGCCGCGAGCAGGCCGTGCCCCACGTCCGCGCCCATGGCGAACAGCGCGAACGACAGCGCGCCGCGCACGTCCACGAAGGTGGAGACCAGCCGCCCGACGAGGAAGGTGAACACCGCGAGGAAGGTGAACAGCCCCGTGGGCTGGCCACTCATGAGGTCGAGCAGGTAGCCCACCGCGAACGCGGAGAAGGCCCCTTCGAGCAGCGTGGCGCGCAGCGCGAGGAACGCCACCAGCACCACGGTGACGTCGATGCGGCCGAGCACGAGCCCCGCCTGCTTGACGACCACGGACTCCAACGTGAGCAGCGCCAGCGCGATGCCCACCGTCACCAGGAACTTCATTTCGACGCACCCTCCGCCGCGCTGCCCTGCGCCATCGCCTTGTAGGGACTGCCCACCACCAGCACCTCCTCCAGCTTGCTGGTGTCCACCGCCGGCACGATGTCCGCGCCCTGGAACATGCCGTGCTCCTTCTTCTCCAGGTTCGTCACCCGGCCCACCACCAGGCCCGGAGGATAGATGCCATCCGTGCCGGAGGTGATGATGAGGTCGCCGTTGTCCACGTCCTCGGTGCGCAGCATGTTCTCCAGCTTGAGCGGCCCGCTGCCCGCCCCCGACGCCGTGCCCCGCGCGCGGGAGCGCTGCACCAGCACCGCCACCCGGCTCTGCGTGTCCGTCACCAGCGCCACGTCCGAATAGCTGGAGGTCGCCCGGATGACCTGCCCCACGATTCCGTCCGGCGTCACCACCGACATGCCCCGGAACACCCCGTCCTTCTCCCCGCCGCTGATGCGCACCGACAGCAGCTTCGCCACCGGGTTGACGCCCACCACCCGCGCCGGAATCTCCGGCCCCGGCGCCACCTCCGCGTACCCCAGCAGCTTGCGCAGCCGCTCGTTCTCCGTGCGCGACTCCCCCAGCGCCTGCACCGAGGCGCGCAGCTGGAGGTTCTCCAGCCGCAGCGCGTCATTCTCCTGCCTCACCCCGCGCAGATCGAGGTAGTGGCGCACCGCGGACACCGAGCCCTCGATGGTGGCGGTGAGCGCCTGCTGCACGGGCGAGGTGACGGCGATGACCGCCCGGTCGATGGGGTTGGGGTCCCTGCCCTTGCGCCCGCTCAGCAGGAAGGCGACCAGCGGGTAGAGGAGCAGGACGCCGACAATCAGGGGACGCCGGTATCGCTTGAGGAGCGACAGCACAGAGGGGAATTCCGGGGTGGGAGGAGGAAGCGGAGGCAGGGGGTGCGGCTAAACTCTCTAAATCGCTTGCATTTTCTGGTGCAGTGTCCTAGGCAGTCAAGGCCCGCGAGGGGGGTGGTCGCTGGTCCGCCACCCTTCAGCCGGGCTACCAACAACACCGCGTCGCGAGTCCTTCCGCACGACTTTTCTCGGCGCGTTTGCTCTCCGAAGTGACGACAATGGACGGTCTGAACCCCCGGAAGGTCCTCTCCCTGCTGTTCATCATCGGCATTGCGGTGGTGTTCACGCTGCAATTCGGGCCGGGCAGCACCGGCTTCGGCGCCTCGGGTCCGGTGACGGCACCCGGCTCGGTGGCCACGGTGAACGGCAAGGAGATTCCGCTGCGCGACTTCGCCACGGCCTGGGCCCGGCAGATGAGCTTCCTGCGAGCGCAGGGCAGCCCCATCCCCGAGTCCGTGGCCCGCCAGTTCGGCATGCACAATCAGGTGCTCGACAGGCTGGTGAACACGGAGTTGCTCGCCCAGGCGGCCGAGCAGCGCGGCATCACCCCGTCCGATGAGGAGCTGCGCAAGCTCATCCATCAGAACACGGACTTCCACGCCAAGGAGGGCGGGTTCGACTTCGCGCGCTACCAGCAGGTGCTGCGCGACTTCTACCGGAAGACGCCGCCCGAGTTCGAGACGGAGCTGCGCCGGCAGCTGGCCGCGCAGAAGATGATGGAGGTCGTCCGCGCCAACGCCACCGTCTCCGACGACGAGGTGCGCGCCCGCTACGAGAAGGACGGCAACCAGGCGAAGGTCGTCTTCGCGCGCTTCCTGCCCACCATGTACGCGGACAAGGTCGCCGCGCCCACGCCCGCGCAGCTGACGGAGTGGAAGAAGGCGCACGAGAAGGAGATGAAGGACTACTTCGAGGCCAACCGCTTCGTGTACCAGCAGCCCGAGCGCATCCGCGCGCGCCAGGTGCTGGTGAAGCTGCCCCCGGAGGCGACCGCCGAGCAGAAGGCGGAGGCCCTGAAGAAGGCCGAGGCCCTGAAGAAGGAGATCGACGGCGGCAAGGACTTCGCGCAGGTGGCGCGTGACTCCAGCGAGGACCCGGGCAGCAAGGCGCGCGGTGGCGACCTGGGCTGGGTGGAGCGCGGCAGCTGGGAGCCGGTGCTGGCGGACGCGGCGTTCGCGCTCAAGGCGGGCGAGGTGACGGCGCCGGTGGAGACGAAGTTCGGCGTGCACCTGGTGAAGGTGGAGGAGAAGCAGGCCGCCCAGGACAAGAAGCTGGAGGAGGTCCAGGACGAGATCGCCACCACGCTCTTCAAGCAGGAGCGCGCCAAGGAGACGGCGAAGGCGGAGGCCCAGAAGGCGCTGGCCACGGTGCAGGGTGGCAAGACGCTCAAGGAGCTCTTCCCCGCGGAGAAGGAGCAGCCGGCGCTGCTGCGCTTCGAGACGGAGACCCGTCCGGAGGCGGTGGAGACGGACAGCTTCACGGCCGAGGGTGAGGCGGTGCCGCACCTGGGCCCCGCGCCCGCGCTGGTGAAGGCGGCCTTCGCCGCGAGCGGCCCGCAGGCGCTGGGCGAGGTCTTCCCGGTGGGCGAGGGCTTCGTGGTGGCGCAGGTGGTGGAGCGCCAGAAGCCGGACACCGCGGGCTTCGAGCAGAAGAAGGAAGGGCTGCGCGTGCAGGCCCAGCAGGCCAAGCAGATTGAGGTGACGGAGTCCTTCCTCAAGGCCCTGAAGAAGGGTGGCAACGTGGTGACCAACCCCGAGGCCATCGACTCGGTGGTCGGCGCCGGGTAGTCACCGCTTCGTCGAGCAGCACGTGAGGGCCGGGCCGAGGGACTTCCCTCCCCGGCCCTCTCTCTTTTGCGAGGTCCGTGGTTCAGCGCACCGGGAAGTCGGAGCCACCGGAGGACGAGTCCGGGCCTGGAGGCTCCGCGACACAGAGGGCATCCCTGCCCCGGGCCTTGGCGCCGTACATGGCGAAGTCCGCGGAGCGGATGAGGTCCAGCGCAGAGGTGGCGTGGTCCGGGTAGGTGGCCACGCCGACGCTGGCGGTGACGCGCACGTCCAGGCCGTGCTCCACGAGGAAGGAGCGCCCGCGGAAGGCCTCGCACACCTTCTGGCCAATCTGGGCCGCCCCGTCCTGGTCCGTCTCCACGAGGAGGATGGCGAACTCGTCGCCCCCGTAGCGGAACACGGCGTCCAGCCCGTTGCGCCCCAGGGACATGAGCAGGTCGCCCACCTCCTTCAGCGTGGCGCTGCCCATCAGGTGGCCGAACCTGTCGTTGACGCTCTTGAAGTGGTCCAGGTCCAGGAACACGAGCGACAGCGGGTGGCGGAAGCGCGCCGAGCGCTTCACCTCCGTGTCCAGGAGCGCGCGCAGGTGCCGGGCGTTGTAGCAGCCGGTGTGCTCGTCGGTGATGGTGAGCTCCTGCACCCGGCGGAAGTTGCGCGCGTTCTCAATCGCGATGGCCGCGTAGTCCGCGATGGCCGTCAGCGTGGTGAGGTCGTCGTTGGAGAACGGCGGATCCGTGGGGCCGTTGACCAGCTCGATGACGCCCAGCACGTGGCCGCGCGACAGGAGCGGCACGGCGAGGATGGAGCGGGTGTGGAAGGCGGAGGCTTCGTCGAAGCGGGGCGCGAAGCTCGGGTCCCCGCCCACGTCGTGCACCAGCCGGGCGACGCCGGAGGAGAACACCGCCCCGGCGATGCCTTCACCGGGGTTGAGCTGCAGGCCCTTGAGGACGCCGGCGCCCTCGCCCACCGCGATTTCGAAGTAGAGCTTCCCGGTGCGCTCGTCTTGAAGGATGAGAGACCAGTTGCGAGGCAGCAGCAGGCTGCTGACCTTCTGCATCACGAGCGCGAGCACCTCGCGCAGCTCCAGCGTGGACGTCAACGCCTTCGCCATCTCGTTGTAGGCGGCCAGTTGCTCCACCGTCCGCTTCATGGCCGACAGGAGGTCCGCGGGATTCATCCGTAGAGTCCACTCCGAGGCGCAAGTCTGCTAAGGCCTGGAGCCGTAACATGCACACGCACGCTGATCAAACGTTGCTCGTCCTGGCCTCCGGTTCTCCCCGCCGCCGGGACTTCCTGTCGCAACTGGGGCTCACTTTTACCGTCTCCGCGGCGGACATCGACGAGACGCCCCACCCAGGCGAGGAGGCGGCCGCCTATGTCCTGCGGCTGGCTCGGGAGAAGGCCCGCGTGGTGGCCGAGCGCTCCCCGGGGTCCTTCGTGCTCGCGGCGGACACCACGGTGGCGCTGGGCATGACGCTGCTGGGCAAGCCGCAGGACCCGGCCGAGGCCCGCGCCATGCTCACCAGCCTGTCCGGCAAGACGCACGACGTGTACACGGGCGTGGCGCTCGCGGGCCGGCATGAAGAGGCGCTCGCGGTGCACACGCGCGTCACCTTCCGGGCGCTGAGCGCCGGCGAAATCGACTGGTACGTGGGCACGGGCGAGCCGGTGGACCGGGCGGGCGCCTACGCCATCCAGGGCAAGGGCGGCTTCCTCGTCGCCCGCATCGAGGGCAGCCCCACCAACGTCGTCGGCCTGCCGCTGGGCGAGACGCTCGCGCTGCTGACGCGCGCCGGCGTGCCCCTGGCCTGGAGGCCCGCGCCATGAGCACGGGCCTGGCGGAGCGGCTGGCGTCGGTGAAGGAGCGCATCGCGAAGGCGTGCGCGCGCGCGGGCCGTCCGGTGGAGTCGGTGACGCTGGTGGCGGTGTCCAAGCTCAAGCCGGCGGCGCTCATCCGCGAGGCCCACGCCGCGGGTCAGCGCGACTTCGGGGAGAACTACGCGCAGGAGCTGCGCGACAAGGCCCAGGAGCTGTCGGACCTGGAGGGCCTGCGCTGGCACGCCATCGGTCCCCTGCAGACGAACAAGGTGAAGTACGTGGCGAAGGTGGCCAGCGCCTTCCACGCGTTGGACCGGCTGGAGGTGGCGCGCGAGCTGTCCAAGCGTCGCGAGGGCACCTCTCCCCTGCCCTGCTACGTCGAGGTCAACGTGGGCGGGGAGGCCACCAAGTCGGGCCTGGAGCCCGCGGCCCTCGCCGACTTCCTGGGTCAGGCGCGAGCCTTGCCCGGCCTCACGCTGGTGGGGCTGATGTCGCTGCCGCCGCCCACGGACGACGTGGCCCGCGCGCGCGGAGACTTCGACGCGCTGCGCGAGCTGTCGCGGAGCCATGGCCTGCCCGGGCTGTCCATGGGTACCACGCACGACTTCGAGCTGGCCATCGAGGCGGGCGCCACGCTGGTGCGGGTGGGCACCGCCCTCTTCGGCGAGCGGGACTGAGGCCCGGCGCGCGGGTCAGATCTCCTTGAACTTCGCGCGCCCCTCCGCGCTGATCTTCACCTTGTACTCACAGCCGCAGTAGTTGCAGCGCAGCTCGTCCCCGTCCCCGAAGCCGTCGTGCACGGGGTTGTTGGCGTCGCAGCCCGGACAGTCGAACTCCTTGAGGCTGCCGCCCTTGGTGGTCTCCTTGGCGTCGTCGTCGTCGAAGTCGTAGTCACCGGCCATGTTCGCGCGTCTCCAGGGCAAGGGGGCGGCCTCCATCCGGGGCCGCCGTCCTCCGTGAGGCTAGCAGCGGTGTCGGCCGGTGGACACGCCCGGCTCGCCGCAGAGCGACCGGGTTCAGGGGGCGGGCAGGCGCCGTGGGGCCCCTCCGTGCGAGACTACCGTCCCCTTCCGCCCTCCAGGTCGCCCCCACGACGAGGGAGCGGACACCCGTTGAATGCCCGCCGCATAGGCACGTCCATGGGAAATGTGGAGTGGCGGGAATGGTTCGGGGGCATGGCCTGGCGAGTAGCAGGCGGGCTACTTAACTTCCTTGCGATGGAGCTCACTCGATGCGTGCGCAGTCCAATTGGGGGTTCGCGGCGGTGGTGGCGGGCCTGGTCTGGTCGGCGACGGCCCTGGGCCAGGAGGCTTCCGCGAACCCGGCGTTCGGCCCCGGTGAGCAGGCGCAATATCGCGTGAAGTACCTGGGCATGACAGCGGGCACCGCGCAGGTGACGGTGGGCGCGCCCATGAAGCAGTGGGGCGAGGACGTGTGGCCCATCGTCGCGGTGGCGCGCTCGGACGCGCTCATCGGCGTGTGGCCCATCAAGGACAAGTTCGTCTCCTACTGGAAGGCCGACACCCAGCGCGTGGTGGGCAGCGACTTGCACGCGGACGAGAACGGCAAGCGCCGCCGCCAGCGCATCAAGATGCAGCCGGATGGCAAGAGTGTCTTCGTCGTCAAGCAGAAGGAGGGCGAGGCGCCGCGCGAGTCCACCGCCGAGGTGGTCGAGGGCACGCTCGACGTGACGGGGGCGACGTTCGCGCTGCGCAACCGCGAGCTCGTCGTGGGCGGCGAGTACGCCTACCCGGTGTTCACCGGCAGCAAGAGCTTCACCATGCGCGCCAAGGTGGAGTCGCGCGAGACGCTGAAGACGGAGCTGGGGGCGCAGGAGGTCTTCAAGACGCGGGTGCAGGCGGAGTTCGGCGGCAACCTGACGTCGAAGCGGGACATGTTCGTCTACCTCACCACGGACGGGCGGCATGTCCCGGTGCGCATCGAGGCGGACTTCGCGCTCGGCACGGTGGTGGCGGAAATCACCGACTACCAGCCGGGGCGGACCCTGGCGGTGGCGAGCGCGGAGAGCGGTGAATAGCACCGCTGGAGAGTGAAGGGGGCGGATGGGCGCGGGATGGGCGTGGGTGGTGATGGCGGCGCTGGCCTCCACACCGGAGCCGAGGGTGGTGTCCCCCCTGGTCAAGGTGCGCCCGGGCTCCGCCTTCGCGTCGCGCTCCATGGCCCGCCTGAGCGTGGCCCGCGGCGAGTGCGAGGGCACGCAGGTGGTGCTGCCCGACTCCGCCCGTCGCCTGAAGGTGAAGCCGCTCCTGCTCGGCGGTCCATCGGACGCGCTACGCGCGGACATCTGGCGCGTGGGCTACCTGGACGTCGAGGTGCCCTCCAACTCGGAGGGCGACGTGGGCCCGTGGCCCGACGCGCTCCTGCCGCTCGGCGCGCCCGAGCGTGACGACGCGCCACCCCGCCCCGTCGTGCTCTACGTGGAGGTCTGCGCGAAGGCGGACCAGACGCCGGGCACCTATCAGGGGCGCCTGCGCGCGAACTTCAACAAGCTGGAGCACGTGAGCGTGCCCTTCACGGTGGAGGTGCAGCCCTTCGCGCTGCCGGTGACGTCCTCGCTGGCCACCAGCTTCGGCATCTCCCTGTACAGCATCGCCCGGGGCCACGGGCTCGCCCCCGAGTCACCGGAGGCCCGCGAGCTGCTGCGCGATTACGCGCGCGTGCTGTTGGAGCACCGCGTGAGCGCGCACGGCATGAGCATGACGCCGCCGTCCGTGAGCTTCAAGGGCGACACGCCCGTCATCGACTGGAGCGCCTACGACGCGGAGATGGCGCCCTTCCTCGACGGGAGCCTGCTCGAGTCGGGCGCGCGCTTCACCACCACGGATGTGCGCGACAGCCGCAAGGCGGACACCGACGCGCGCAAGATTGCGTACTACCGCGCGTTCGCCGAGCACCACCGGGCGAAGGGCTGGCCCGCGCAGCTCTTCTTCTACGCCAAGGACGAGCCGAAGCCGGAGGACGTGCCGCTCGTGCTCGAGCAGTCGCGCCGCGTGCGCGCCGCCGGGGGCAGCCGCGTGCTCATCACCACGCCCATGGAGGAACCCCTCGCGAGCGCGGCCGACATCCTCGCGCCCACGCTCAACTGCTTCTTCCCACGCACCGGCCCCCAGACGTGCCGCGCCGTGCACACCGTGGCCGAGATGCGCGAGCACCTGCCCGAGGGCACCCGCGTCTGGTGGTACCAGAGCTGCAACTCGCATGGCTGTGACGGAGGCCCGTCGCGGAAGCGCGCCCAGGAGAACAGCTACAGCGGTTGGGCCTCATACATGGTGGACCACCCCGCCGTGCTCAACCGCGCCATGGGCCTGCTCGCCTTCACGAGCGGCGTGGATGGCGAGCTCTATTTCGACACCGTCTTCGCCTACAACACCAAGCACGACGTCTGGACGGACGTGTTCGAGTTCGGCGGCAACGGCGACGGCACCCTCTTCTACCCAGGCACGCCCGGCCGCCTGGGAGGTTTCCGACACCACCCCGTGGCGTCCTTGCGCCTCAAACACCTGCGCGACGGGCTGGAGGACTACGAGTACCTCCGGCTGCTCAGCGCGCTGGGAGACGAGGCCTTCGCGAAAGACGCGGCGCGCAAGCTCGTGCGGTCCGGTTGGGACATCCGCCGGGATGCGCGAGAATGGGCGCAGGTCCGCCAGCTCGTGACGGCGAGGCTCCGGCAGCGGTGGTTGGCATCAGAATTCGCGAAGCGTCCGGGCCGTCACACGCCCAAGAGCACCCCGTAGTCTCTCTTTGGAAGGATGAAGGATGAGCACCCTGCGCACCCTCCTGGCGACCTGCCTGATGCTGACCTCCGGCGGTGCCGCCTGGGCCCAGCTCCCCGACACCGAGGCCGACAAGCCCGAGGGCGACAAGCCCGCCGAGTCCACCGAAGCCAAGCCCGAGGAGGCCCCCGTCACCGTGGAGCCCTGCGCGCAGGCGCTGCCCGCGCTGCGCATGCCGCTCGCGTTCATGCCCGGCGAGGTGCTCGAGTTCGACCTGGACGCCATGGGCGCGCAGGCCGGCAAGATGACCTTGCGCGTCCAGAAGCCGCAGGACGGCCAGATTCCCGTGCTCGCGCAGGCGGAGACCAACTCCTTCTTCTCCAAGGTCCGCCGCGTGCGCGGCAGCGCCACCACCTGGCTCAACCCGCGCACGCTGCGCCCCAAGCGCTACGTCGAGGACGCCACCGAGAACGAGATGCGCCGCAAGGTGGAGGTCGCCTTCACCCACAAGGACCGCGCCATCAAGGTGGACTACCAGATCGGCCAGCGCCCCAAGGGCCAGTACAACTACACCTACGACAAGGACGGCCTGGACGTGGCCGGCTCCATCTACCTGCTGCGCCAGCTGCCGCTCGAGGAGAACCTGTCGGTCTGCTTCGACGTGTACGGCGTGCGCCGGCTGTGGCGCATGCAGGGCCAGGTCCTCAAGAAGGAGAAGGTCACCACGCCGCTGGGCCAGTTCGACGCCTGGCACCTGGTGGGCACCGCCGTCCGCCTGGACCGCCCCAAGCAGAAGCGCGAGGTGCACGTGTGGCTCTCCGACGACGCGCGCCGCCTGCCGCTCGCCGCCGTGGGCACGCTCGACCTGGGCGCAGTGCGCGCCACCCTCACCTCCGTCAGCCGCCCCGGCGAGAAGCGCCAGGAGGCTGGCGCCGGCAAGGAGGAGATGAAGTGGTGAACCTCAGTCGCTGAGAAAAGAAGACCCGGTTCGAGAAGAGGCCCGGTGGACGGTGTTCCCGGGCCTTTCACTTTGAACCAAAATTGATTCTGGTTTGCAAAATCAAAATCCCGAGCGTAGGGTGCGCGCCGCTCCGATGCGCCCACGCTCTTGTCTTGTCTCCTCGTCGTTCCTGCTCTGTTCCACCCTGCTGCTCTCCACGACGGTCGCCCGTGCCCAGGATGTGGCCGGTGCTCCGGTGGTCTCCGCCGCACAGCCGAGTGATTCGCCCGTGGCCCAGGCGCCCTCCGTCGAGGAGCCCGCCACACCGGCTCCCGCGGAGCCCGCGCCCGCGCCCGTTCCGGTCACCGTCGAGCCCGGGGCCAGGCCCACGCCGCCCGTCCCCGCGGCGGTGAGCCAGGCCCGCTCCAAGATTGATTTGTTCGTCACGGCCTACGGCGAGCTGCTGTTCGGCTACCACAACTACGGCTTGAACCAGAACCGCACGGGTGGCGCGCAGCGCGACTCGCGGCTGGAGTTCGACACCACGCGCTTCGTGCTGGAGATGAAGGGCATGTTGCCCGACTACGGCCTCGAGGTGGAGGTGGAGGTCGAGTTCGAGCACGGCGGCACTGGCACCGCGATGGAGCTCGAGTACGAGGAGTTCGGCGAGTTCGACCAGGAGCTCGACAAGGGTGGCGAAATCCTCGTCGAGGAGCTGTTCATCTCCAAGAAGCTCGGTGACAACGCGGCGCTCGCGGTGGGCCGCTTCTACGTGGCCGTGGGCACGCTGAGCGAGTTCTCGCGCCCCACCGACTACCTGGGCACCATCCGCGACGAGGCCGAGACGGGCATCATCCCCAACACGTGGGACGAGATGGGCGTGCGGCTGCGCTACAAGTTCCCCTGGGGCCTGCGGCTGACGGGACAGCTGGTCAACGGCCTGGACTCCACGGGCTTCAGCTCGCAGCTGTGGGCGGTGGGCGGCCACCAGCGCCGCTTCGAGGTGCAGCGCGCCACGGACATGGCCGTGGTGTTCCGCGCGGACGTCACGCACTTCGACGGGTTCATCTTCGGCGTGTCCGCCTACCGCGGCGACACCACGCGCAACCGTCCCAAGCCCGACCTGGTGAAGAGCTGCGAGCAGGCGAATGACCGCGAGGTCGCCCCGTGCGGCTACGTGTCCGCGCCGCTGACGCTGCTGGACGTGCACCTGTCCGTGGCCAAGGGCCCGTGGAGCGCGAAGGGCATGGTGATGTACGGCCACCTGAAGAACGCGGACCTGGTGTCCCAGCGCAACGCGCGCCTGTCGAACCTGCTGGGTGTGATTCGCACGCCGGTGTCCGACAACGCGTTGGCCGCGTGGGGCGAGCTCGGCTACGACATCGCGTCGGTGGTGGGGCTGAGCAACTCGCACCACCTGCTGCCGTTCGTCCGCTACGACTACGTGGACACGCAATACAAGCCGCGCGCGGAGCTGTTCGACAACCCCCGCTTCCGCCGCACCGTCTACACGGTGGGCGTGGCCTACAACCTGCTGAACACGGTGTACGCGAAGCTCGACTTCGGGCACCGCCGCATGGGCTCCAACGCCTTCCGGCCGGAGAACACCCTGCGCCTGGCCACCGGCTTCAACTACTGACGCGGCCAACGCGTCCCCCAACCCCCAACGAAAGGTCAGTCATGAAGCGTATCTCCCTGCCCCTGCGTCTGGCGCTCGCGCCCGCGCTCCTCACCGGCTCGCTGCTCGTCACCGCCTGCGGCGACGATGACTCCAGCCCCCCCGCCGATGGCGACTCCAAGGTCACCACCGAGCTCGTCGTCACGTTCGCGGACAAGGTCGTGGTGCCGACCTATGCGCGGCTGGCCACGCGGCTGACCGAGCTGGACGCGGCCTGTGCGGCGCTCGCGGCGGCGCCCTCGGCGGACAAGCTGACGGCGGCCAAGGCGGCGTGGCGCGCGGCGCGCATCCCCTGGGAGCAGAGCGAGGGCTTCCTCTTCGGTCCCGTGGACAGCTTCGGCTATGACCCGGCGCTGGACAGCTGGCCCGTGAGCCACACCGAGCTGGACGCGGTGCTCGCCAACAACGACGCCCTCACCCAGCAGTACGTGAGCAACCTCAAGAACGAGCAGAAGGGCTTCCACACGCTGGAGTACCTCATCTTCGGCGACGGTGGCACGAAGACGGTGGCGCAGCTGACGCCCCGCCAGCTCGAGTACGTCACGGCCCTGTCCGCGGAGCTCAAGGCCGTGGGCCAGTTGCTGCACGGCGCGTGGGCGCAGGCGCACGACGGCAACCCGCCGTTCCGTGACACGCTCGCCACCGCGGGCCAGTCGGGCAACAGCGCGTACCCGTCCGTCGAGGCCGCCGCACAGGAGATGGTGGGCGGCATCACCACCATCCTCGACGAGGTCGCCAACGGGAAGATCGCCGAGCCCTACGACACCAAGGACCCGGACGTGGTGGAGAGCCAGTTCGCGTACAACTCGCTCGAGGACTTCACCAACAACATCCGCAGCGTGGAGAACGCGTACCTGGGCCACCTGCAGGGAGAGGCGAAGACGGGCACGTCGCTGCAGGACGTGGTGGGCGTGGACACCGCGCTCGACGCGAAGATCCGCCAGCAGATCGCCGGCTCCATCAGCGCGCTGGCCGCCGTCCGCGAGCCGTTCCGTGAGTCCATCAACGACAACACGGAGCGTCCCAAGATCGTCGCCGCGCAGGAGGCCATCCGCACCCTGCACGACACCTTCCAGGGCGAGGTCCTGCCCCTGCTGTCCAAGTGATGTAGGAAGTCAGGCCAGGTGAATGCCATGCGACGTGCGGTGATGCTGGGAGCCCTGCTGCTGTGGTCCGCCGGTTGTGGAGAGGAGGCGCCGAGGGTGCCCCTCGAGCCACCGAGGGCGGGCGGGGCCACCACCGTCGACAACCGCACGTCGCAGGCGTTCGCCCAGCCGGCCGCGAACCTGCGACCCGAGTACGACCGGCTGCACCGTGCGGGCGACGCGGCGTTCGCGGCCATCTTCGTTCCGGCGCCGTCCCGAGTGAACCCGGGGCTGGGGCCCACGTACAACAACGTCTCCTGCAACGGCTGTCACCTGCGCAACGGGCGCGGCATGCCGGTGATGGGCCATACCGCGCAGCGCACCCAGCTCCTCGTGCGCGTGAGCCTGCCCGAAGGCGTGCCCGACCATCCGAACGGCGCGGTGCCAGTCCCGGGCCTGGGGCTGCAGGTGCGCGACCAGGCCATCTATGGCGAGGTGCCGCCCGCTTCGCTCACGCTGTCGTGGGTGGAGCGCCCCGGACAGTATCCGGACGGCACGCCGTACACGCTGCGCTCGCCGAACGTGAACATCGTCAAGTCGGATGGCACCGCGTTGCCGGAGCGCATGATGATGTCGCTGCGGCTGCCGCCGCCCGTCTTCGGACTGGGGCTGCTGGAGGCGGTTCCCATCGAGACGCTGCGCGCGCTCGAGGACCCGGATGACCGGGACGGTGACGGCATCTCCGGTCGGTTGAATGAGGTCTGGGACGTGGCGCTGCGCACGCTCCTGCCCGGGCGCTTCGGGTGGAAGGCGAACAGCCCGCACCTGCTGCAGCAGTCCGCGGAGGCGTACTTCAACGACATGGGCATCAGCAGCCCGCTCTTCCCGGAGCCGGACGGGACGCACGAAATCACCACGGACATCCTGCAGGCGGCCGTCTTCTATTCCGAGTCGCTCGGCGTCCCCGCGCGCACCGCGCTGGAGGACCCCGTCGTCCAACGTGGCGAGAAGCTGTTCCGCACGATGGGCTGCGAGTCCTGCCACCGCGAGACGCTGGAGACGGGCGAGGCCGCCTATGAGGAGCTCGCCTTCCAGCGCATCCATCCGTACACGGACATGTTGCTGCACGACATGGGGCCGGAGCTCGCGGACGGCCGGCCGGATGGCGCGGCCACCGGGACGGAGTGGCGCACGGCGGCGCTGTGGGGCCTGGGGCTGACGCACACGGTGCTGCCCTACTCCGGCTTCCTGCATGACGGTCGCGCCCGGACGATTGAAGAGGCGGTGCTGTGGCACGGCGGCGAGGCGCTCACGGCGCGCGACGACTTCCGACGTCTGTCCGTTGACGACCGCGCCGCGGTGTTGAAGTTCCTCGGCTCGCTCTGAGGTGAGCGCACGAAGGCGCGGTGGAGGTCCCCGCGCCCGGCCTCACATCGGGAAGGCGCGCTGCTTCAGCGTCTCGAGGAGGAAGTCGCGGAAGGCGGCGACCTTGCGAGGCATGTGGCGCTCCGCGGTGGAGACGAACCACACGCTCCCCGCGGGCATGCTCCATTTGGGCAGCAGCGCGACAAGGCGTCCCTCCGCGACCTCCGACTCCGCGAGCATCGTCGGCAGGAATCCGACGCCCGCGCCCTGACGAAGCGCCTCCCGCATGAAGAACATGTCGTCGCAGACGATGGCGCCATCCTGCGGCATGAGGAGTGTCTCGCCGGGCCCGACAAGTCGGAAGGGCTTGGGGGAGCGGAACGACACCCAGGTGTGACTGGACAGCTCGCGAGGATGGCGAGGCGTGCCCCGGCGCGCCAGATACGCCGGCGAGGCATAGAGCCGCAGCGAGAGCACCCCGAGGCGGCGGGCGCGCAGCGATGAGTCCTTCAGTGGCGCGATGGCGAGGCGCAGGGCGGCATCGAAGCCCTCCGCCACCAGGTCCACGACGCGGTTGTCCAGGTGCAGGTCCACCTTCACCGCGGGGTAGCGCGCCACGAAGCGGGTGATGACCTCCGCGAGCACCGTGGTCCCCCAGTCCACCACCGACGTCAGTCGCAGCACGCCCGACGGCTCCTCCTCCAGCTCCGGCAGCTCCCCCACGGACTTGCGCAGCGCGAGCAGCATCGGTGACACCCGCTCGTAGAGCGCCTGTCCCGCGGTGCTGAGCGACACCCGGCGCGTGGTGCGGTGGATGAGCTGCACGCCCAACGAGGACTCCAGGCGGGCGATGCCCCGACTCACCGACGACTTGGGCAGGCCGAGCTTCTTCGCCGCGCTGGAGAAGCTGGCGCCCTCGGCGACGGCGACGAAGAGGGTGAGCTGGTTCAGGTCCATTGTTCCTCCAATGGAACAGTATGCTCCACGGGGCTGCATTGTGCAGAGCGCCGCGCGGAGCTACCCATGAGCCGGAGCCAATGTCGCTCCCTCGCTCTGGAGATTCACATGACGGCCACATCCCCCACCCTGCTCGTCACCGGCGCCTCCGGCCATCTGGGCCGCCGCGTCGTGGAGTTGCTCCTCGCAGCCAGGAAGGGGCCTCTCATCGTCACCACGCGCGAGCCATCGAAGCTCGCGGACCTGGCGGCGCGCGGCGTCGTGGTGCGCAAGGCGGACTTCGATGACGCGTCGACGCTGGACGCGGCGTTCGCCGGCGCGGAGCGACTGTTGCTCGTCAGCACGGACTCGCTCGATGTCCCCGGCCGCCGAATCACCCAGCATCGGCACGCCGTGGAGGCCGCGCGGCGCGTGGGAGTGAAGCACGTCGTCTACACGTCGCTGACGCGGCCGGAGCCGGACTCGCCCATCACGCTCGCCAAGGACCACTGGGCCACGGAGCAAGCGCTGGCGACGAGCGGACTGGGCTTCACGGTGCTGCGCAACAACGTCTACATGGAGATGCTCTTGCACAGCCTGCCCCAGGCCGTCGCGCAGGGGCGGCTCGTCACGGCCACGGGGACAGGGGCCACGGCGTATGTCACGCGTGAGGACTGCGCCAGGACGGCGGTGGCGGCGCTCACCTCGACGTACGAGGGACAGCGTGTGCTGGAAATCACCGGGCCGTCTGCGGTGACACAGGCGGAGCTCGCGGGGTTCGCCCGTGAATTGTCCGGACGCCCCGTCGAGTACGTCGCCGTGGACGCGGCGAGCCTCGCGGCGGGCCTGGTGGCGCATGGGTTGCCCGCACCGTTGGCGGAGGCCTACGCGTCGTTCGACACGGCGGTGGCGCAGGGCCGCATGAGCGGAGTGAGCTCCGCCATCACGGACCTCACCGGACAAGCGCCGGTCAGCATCCAACAGTTCCTGTCGGCACATCGCGAGGCGTTCGCGGCGAAGTGACGCAGGGGGAGCCGAGGCGGCACGGGGTGGGAAAATTGACGGGGTGCTACGGGCCTGTAGCGTCGAGCCCATGCCCCCTCTCGCCCTCGCCGCCCCCGTGCTCTCGCGCCAGGCCGACCCGGTCCGAGTGGCCACCGAGCGCCTCGCCCGCGCGCTCCCCGCTCGCACCGACGCGGCGGTGCTCGTCGACCTGCTCGAGGACGACTTGAGGGAGGGGCTGGATGCGCTCGGTGACGTGGAGGCGCACTTCCACGACGTGTTGGGCACACTGCGCGGGGCGACGTTGTCCCCGGTCAATCTCATCAACGCCGGGGACGACCTCCGCGTGCTCGAGCGACTCGACGAACTCCACGACGTCGTCGTCCAGATTCGCAAGCGATTGGCCCAGGCGGCAGCGATGGCCTCCCAGGCCGCGCCCTCACGGGTCCGCTGACCGCAAGACACCACGGCGCGTTGATGCGGGAACCGTGGGTGCCACGGAACGGACTCCGCGACATCGCGTCGACGCCGAGCGTCCTCTTGCCCACGCGACGGATGAGTTAGCCAACACCGCGCTCTCGCAGCGGGCGCGCGAGCGATGAGCGCTCGCGGTCCACCCTGTCACGTCGACGCGTCCCCACATCAATGCGCCGGAGCCTCGCATCCTCCTGCCCGCGAGGCGGATGCGCTGGCCAGCGTCGCGTGCTCTCAGCGGGAGCGCGAGCGATGACCGCTCGCGGTTGCCGCGCTGTCACATCGGCGCCAAACCCCGTCTCAATTCGCCGGAGCCGCGCTCCCTGCTGGCGCCGTCGTGGCAGGCGCCGCATTGGCCGGAGCTGGCGCCGCGGGCAGCGACGTGGCGGCCCCCGCGTTCAGCGGAGTGGGTGTCCCGAAGAGCGGCGGCGCGGGCGTGGCGTTGAGCGGCGTGGGTGTTCCGAGCAACCCCGACGGAGGCGAGCCCGGCGCGGCGTTGAGCGGCGGCGCCGTGGAGAGGATGCCCGGGCTGACTTGCGACGTCCCCAGGAACGCATCGAAGTTCGGCGCCGACACGGAGGGCACCGGCACCGAGAACGACCCCGTGGTCGCCAGACTCGACGTCGTCCCCGACGAGCCGAAGAACCCAGGGGCCGTCCCCGCCGGCGCCGCGCCCGTCGTCAGCACTCCCTCGGACGCGAGCGTCGGGCTCGTCGTCGGCGTCCCCAACGTCGCCCCCGAGCTGTTCACCGGCGGATCCGCCACCACCGTCGTGGGGAAGGTCCCGCTGATCACCTCGGGCGACTCGGGCGTCGTCGTGACGCCAGCCGTCCCCGTCGCCAGCCCGCTGCCCCCCGTGGCCGTCGGCTGCGGGAGGATGGGCGGCAGACCGGGCGCGACGTTCGCCGGCACCGGCGTCAGCCGCGACGGGTCCACCGTCAGGCCCCCCGTGTTCTCCACCACCGCCACCGAGCGCACCGGAACCCCGGCCACCTCGATGGCCACGTCCTCGAACACGAACTGGACGAAGCCCCGACGCTCGACGTCCGTCGGCAGGTTGTAAGCGAGCACCACCAGCTCCGTGTCCCCCGCCCGCGCCTGACGCAGCATCCGGTGCGTCGAGTCGTCCGCGAAGGCCCCCGCGTCCAACGCCGCCACGTGGATGAGCGCCGTGTCCGTCAGCAGCCGGCCGTCACGCCACACGCTCCCCACGCCCCACACGGCCACCGCCGCGTGCGAGCGGGTCATGGCCGACCACCCCAGCCCGCTGTCCCCGTAGATGGGCACGTTCAGGAGCACGCCGCCGCCCACCGTGTGGCGGGGAGGCGGGGGCAAGGCAGCCGAGGCCTGGGAACGGGCCTGGGCGGGCGGGAAACCCGCCTGGGCGAGCTCCACCCGGTACTCCGTGTTCCCCAGCCGGAACGACGCCTGGAAGCTCGCCTTGTCGCCGTACGTGGCCTGCGCCAAGTCCACCCGGTCCTCCACGGTGAGCTCGGCGCTCCCCGTGCCGGATTCGGCCAGGTCCGTGAAGGGCAAGGGGCCTTGGATGAAGAAGCCGTCCGGTCGCTCGGTCCCCGCGCTGGCCTCCCGGCCCTCGAACGTGAACCCGCCTGGCCCGGCGGCCAGTACTCCGGACAAAAGAAGCGTGGTGAGAGGTCCCGCCATCGACGCTGCCTCCTTGTGCAACAAGGTAGGCAGCGGAGCGGGGAACGACAGTCCCCTCTCTCCAATAAGACTAGATGAGACCCCGAGCGCGGCGGATCTGCTCCACCGTCTTGTTGTACTCGATCTCGAAGCTGCTCGTTCCCTCCTGCAGGTGCTTCAGGCGGGAGCGCGCCTCCTTGTCGATGTCCTCATCCACGTCCAGGTGCTTCTTCATCACCACGTGGATCTTCTGACGCAGCGAGTTATCCGCCGAGAAGACCTCCTCGACGTTCCGGCTGATGAGCAGGAACTCGATCATCTGGTTGATGACGTACTCGATGCCCTCGTCGCCCATCTTGAAGCCGCGGACGTCGGCCATCTCGCGCTTGACCTGGTTGAACTTGGAGGGGTCGTATCCACGACGCTCCAGCGCCTCGCGCGTTGCCTGGTTCACACGCTCTTCGTTCGCGAGGTACTCACGCATGATGGCCGAAAGGTCCATCTCGGCGTCCGCCACGCGCATCGGCTCCACCTCGATGTCCCCATCCTGCATGAGCCGTTGAATCGTCTCTCGCGAAATGATCGGGATCACCTTCGGATACAGCCTCATGTCGGTCCCTCGCCCTCTTTGTGAGGTGCTCGAATCGTCAACCGCTATAAATCAGCGCGGAGCCCAGTCGCAATTAAAAACCCCAGGAACGTCGCGGTTCCAGCGCGCTTCCCCCCGCAGTCTGCAGCGGAAATTAATCACGCCGCACCGGGTGGCGACCCTCCCCGTGTTTTTTCGTGGGAGGGTTCGGTGGCGTCATCCAGGGAAGCCTCCCGGACGGGGTCCTCTGCCTCTTCGTCGGGGTGTCCATGAAGCCCCGCATGGACCCGCTCCGCCACCGCCGGACCGACGACTTCCGCCAGCTCCTCGATGCTCGCCTCGCCCACGCGCTTGAGCGAGCCGAAGTGCTTCAGGAGCGTCTTGCGCCGCACCTCCCCCACCCCCGGGATGTCCTCCAGCGCGGAGCGCACCCGGCTCTTTCGCAGCACCTGTTTCTGGAAGGTGATGGCGAAGCGGTGCGCCTCGTCCCGCATGCGCGTCAGCATGAACATCTCCGCCGAGTTCTGCGCCAGGACGATGGGGTCCTTTCGCCCCACGACGAACACCCGCTCGGGGCTGCGAGCGCTCTCCGCGTCCCGGTCGAAGACCTCCAAATCGCGGCTCTTGGCCAGGCCCACCACGTCCACCGTGTCCACGCCCAGATCCTTCATGGCCGCGTGCGCGCTGGCGAGCTGGCCCTTGCCACCGTCGATGACGAGCAGGTCCGGCAGGTCGCCGTCCTCCTGGCCGCGCTTGAGCCGGCGCGTGACGACCTCGTACATGCTGGCGAAGTCGTCCTGCTTGTCCAGGGTCTTGATCTTGTACTTCCGGTAGCGGGACTTGTCGGCCTCGCCATCCGTCACGGCCACCTGCGAGGCGACGATGGCGGAGCCCTGGAAGTGGGAGATGTCGAAGCACTCCATGCGGCGCGGGAAGTTGCGCAGCCCCAGCCGCTGCTGGAGGCGGGAGAGCACCTGGTCGGTCTCGTCCTTGGTGCGCCTCCGCTCGATGAAGGCCTGCTCCGCGTTCTTCTCCGCCATCTTGACCAGCTCGTGCTTCTCCCCTCGCTTGGGGACCAGGACGCGCACGCGCTCGCCCTTCCGCTCGGTCAGCAGGCCCTCCAGCCCGGCATGGCCGTCCTCGGGCTCCAGCGGCAGCAGCACCTCCTCCGGCACGAAGCTGCCGTGGTCGTAGTAGAGGTTCACGAACGAGGCGAGCAGCTCCTCGTTGGGGAACTCCTGGCTGCCGAAGGGAAACGCCTGTCCGCCGTTGAGGCGGCCCTGCCGGACCCAGAGGACGTAGAACAGGATGCGGTCCCCCTCCCGGTAGAGGGCGAACACGTCCTGGTCCTTGAAGTCCGTGGTGGCGACCTTCTGACGCTCCAGGCTTCGTTCGATGGCGAGCAGTTGGTCGCGCACCCGCGCGGCCTCCTCGAACTTCAGCTCCTGCGCCGCGCGCTTCATCCGCAGCCGCAGCCCCTCCACCAACTCGCTCGCCTTGCCCTCCAGGAACATCACGACTTCGTCCACGCTGCGACGGTAGTCGTCCTCGGGGACGGGGTGGACGCAGGGGGCGGGGCAGCGGCCGATCTGGAACAACAGACAGGGCCGCTTGCGGTTGGCCAGCACGTGGTCCGTGCAGGTGCGCAGCCGGAAGTAGCGGTTGATGATGCGCAGCGTCTCTCGGATGGCGCCGGCGCTGGAGTACGGGCCGAAGTAGCGCGCGCCGTCGCGCTCGTACTTGCGGACGACCTCCAGGCGCGGATACGCGTGGGTGCGGTCCAGGCGCAGCGAGATGAACTGCTTGTCGTCCTTGAGCAGGACGTTGAAGCGCGGGCGGTGCTTCTTGATGAGCTCGTTCTCGAGGAGCAGCGCCTCCTTCTCGTTGTGGACGAGCACCGTCTCCAGGTCGCCGAGCAGCTCGTCCAGCAGCGACACGAAGACGCGCGTGTCCCCCGTGCGCGTGAAGTACGAGCGCACGCGGCTGCGCAGGTTGATGGCCTTGCCCACGTAGATGATCTGCCCGCGGCGGTCCTTCATCAGGTACACGCCGGGCTCGGTGGGGAGGGCGTCGAGCTTCTCCTGGAGCTTCACGTCCATGACAGGCGCCTCCTAGCGGCGCGGCTTCGCCCGTGACGAGCGACCCCGGCCCCGACCCTTCTTCGGCGCGTCGTCCTCCTTGGCCTTCAGCGGGCCCTTGAGCAGCGAGCGCGACGCGGGCTTGAGGCCCAGGTCCATGTCCTTCAGCAACTGCACCTTGTCGCGGTACTCGGCGGCCTTCTCGAACTCCATCGACTCGGCGGCCCGGTGCATGTCCTGGGTGAACTCCTCGATGAGGCGCTTGAGTTCCTTGGACTCGAGCACGTCGTCCTCGCCCTCGGCCGCCATGGGCAGCGCGCCGGCGGACTCCGCGTCGTAGAGGTGCTCGGACAGGTCCGTGATGTGGCTCTTGACGGAGCGCGGGGTGATGCCGTGGTCCTGGTTGTACTGGCGTTGGATGTCCCGGCGACGGGAGGTCTCCTCCAGCGCCTTCTTCATCGAGTCGGTGATGGAGTCCGCGTACATGATGACGCGGCCATTCAGGTTGCGCGCGGCGCGGCCGATGGTCTGGATGAGCGACACGTGGCTGCGCAGGAAGCCCTCCTTGTCCGCGTCGAGGATGGCCACCAGCGACACCTCGGGGATGTCCAGGCCCTCGCGCAAGAGGTTGATGCCCACCAGCACGTCGAACTCACCCTTGCGCAGGTCGCGGATGATGGCCGTGCGCTCGATGGCGTCGATGTCCGAGTGCAGGTAGCGCACGCGCACGCCCACGTCCGCGTAGTACTCGGTGAGGTCCTCGGCCATGCGCTTGGTGAGCGTCGTCACCAGGACGCGCTCGTTGCGGCTGACGCGGACGCGCACCTCCTCGAGCAAGTCGTCCACCTGGTTGCCGACGGGGCGCGTCTCCACCTCCGGGTCCGTCAGGCCCGTGGGGCGGATGATCTGCTCCACCACGACACCCTGGGACTTCTGCAGTTCGTACTCGGACGGCGTCGCCGAGACGAAGACGGCCTGGGGCACCAGCTCCTCGAACTCACCGAACTTCAGCGGGCGGTTGTCCAGCGCGCTGGGCATGCGGAAGCCGAAGTTGACCAGCGTCTCCTTGCGCGCGCGGTCTCCCCGGTACATGGCGCCAATCTGAGGCACCGTCTGGTGGCTCTCGTCGATGAGCACCAGGAGGTTTCGCGGGAAGTAGTCGATGAGGCACGGCGGCGGCTCCCCCGGGGCCCGCCCCGAGAAGTGCCGCGAGTAGTTCTCGATGCCGTTGCAGTAGCCGACCTGCTCCATCATCTCCAGGTCGAACATGGTGCGCTGCTCCAGCCGCTGCGCCTCCAGCAGCTTGCCCTCGCGCTTGAAGGTGCCGAGCTGCTCGGACAGCTCGTCGCGGATGGTCTGGATGGCGCGCCTGCGCGAGTCCTCACCGGCGACGTAGTGGCTGGCGGGGAAGATGACGACTTTCTCCAGCACGCCGAGCGTCACGCCGCGCAGCGGGTCGAACTCGGTGATGCGCTCCACCTCGTCGCCGAAGAAGCTCACGCGGATGGCGCGCTCCTCCTCGTAGGCGGGGAACACCTCCACGGTGTCGCCGCGCGCGCGGAAGGTGCCGCGGTGGAAGTCCATGTCGTTGCGCTCGTACTGGGACTCGACGAGCCGGCGCATGAACGCGTCGCGCTCCATCTCCCCGCCCTGGTCCACGCGCACCGCCAGGTCCACGTAGCTGCGCGCCGTGCCCAGGCCGTAGATGCAGGAGACGCTGGCCACAATCACGACGTCGTCGCGCGTGCGCAGCGAGTGCGTGGCCGAGTGGCGCATGCGCTCGATGTTGTCGTTGATGGACGAGTCCTTCTCGATGAAGGTGTCCGTCGACGGGACGTAGGCCTCGGGCTGGTAGTAGTCGTAGTACGAGACGAAGTACTCGACGGCGTTGTTCGGGAAGAGCGACTTGAACTCGCCGTAGAGCTGGGCGGCCAGCGTCTTGTTGTGCGCGATGACCAGCGTGGGCCGCTGCACGTTGGCGATGATGTTCGCCATCGTGAACGTCTTGCCGGAACCGGTGACGCCCAGGAGCGTCTGGTAGCGGTCGCCCCGCTGCACGCCCTCCGTGAGCTCGCCAATGGCCCTCGGCTGGTCGCCCTCGGGCTGGTGTTCGCTGACGATCTGGAACTCAGGCATATCCGCGAGGTTTAACACCCTCGCGGAGCGAAACACTGCACATTTGTACCCGCTCGTCGACCGGCGGACGGAGCGCGCCCTGCCCTACTTCGAGGCGCCCTCCGACGGAGGCGTCCTGGGCGACTCGAGCGCCTTCAAGGCCGCCAGGCGGGCCGCCTCGAACTCGTCGCCCTTGTTCCAGCGCGGCAGCTCCGGCACGCGGGCCACGTGGGCTCCCAGGAGGAAGAACAGCCGGGCGTCCTCCACCGCGCCGGACATGTCCCAGTCGGCGCGCAGCTCGTCGGACGGCTGATGGTAGTGCTTGGCCTCCCACGCCTCGCGCTGCTGACGGCCCCAGCCCTCCGGCTTGCCGATGAAGTCCATGCCGCTGCCGAAGTACGCGGCGGGGATGCCCTGGCGCGCGAAGTTGAACTGGTCCGAGCGGTAGAAGAAGCCCCGGTCCGACAGCTGGTCCGCCTTCACCACGCGGTTCTGCGTCTTCGCCAGCCCCGTGATGACGGCGTCCAGGTTGGACTTGCCCAGGCCGATGACGGTGATGTCGCGCGTGCGTCCGTGGATGTTGGCGCCGTCGATGTTGACGTTGGCGGCGATGCGGCCCGCGGGCACCGGCGGATGCTCCGCGAGGTACTGCGAGCCCAACAACCCCTGCTCCTCCGCGGCCACCGCGGCGAAGAGGATGGAGCGGCGCGGGGCCTTGGGCAGCGAGCGATACGCGCGCGCCACCGACAGCATCGCGGACACGCCCGCCGCGTTGTCGAGCGCGCCGTTGTAGATGGTGTCCTCGCCCGGCTTGCCGCCCTCCTTCTTGCCCAGGTGGTCGTGGTGCGCGCTGTAGAGCACCACCTCGTTGGACAGCTTCGCGTCGCCGCCGGGCAACAGCGCCAGCACGTTCGCGGTGGGCCTGCGGCGCACCTCGTTGGCGAAGCGCGTGGACACCGTCACGCCCAGCGGCACGGGCTGGAAGTCGCGCGACTGGGCCGCGGCGCGCAGCGTCTCCAAGTCCTGCCCCGCGAGCTGGAGCACCCGGCGCGTGGCGTCCTCCGTCGTCCACGCCTTCACCTGGAGGCGGGGACCGGTGGTGGCGGGGAGCTCGAACTGCTCGCCCGTCCACGACGACTGGACCACCTGCCACGGATAGCCGGCGCTCTGCGTGGTGTGCAGGATGATGGCGCCCGCCGCGCCCACCTTCGCCGCCTGCTCGTACTTGTAATCCCAGCGGCCGTACCACAGCCGCGTGCGGCCGCCGAAGATGCGCGGGTCATCCTCCGGGTCGCTGTTGAGGATGAGCAGCGTCTTGCCGCGCACATCCATCCCCTTGAAGTCGTCCCACGCGTACTCGGGCGCCTGGATGCCGTAGCCCACGAAGACGAGCTCGGAGCCGTCCAGCCGGGCCTCGGCGCTCTGCACGCCCGACACCGCGATGAAGTCCTCGTGGAACTTCAGCTCCGCGCCGCCCTGGGGCGCGCGCACGGACAGGGTCTCCGGATGGCCGGTGACACCCACCAGGTCGAAGGGTTGGAAGTACGTGCCGTCCGCGCCCGCGGGCTTCAGGCCCAGGGCCTCGAACTGCGAGGCGATGTACGCCTGTCCCAACGCGTCGCCCCGGGTGCCGGGGCCGCGTCCCTCGAGCAAGTCGTGCGCGAGGAAGCGGATGTGCGCGCGCAGCACGTCCGGGTCGATGGTGCCCGCGGCCGTCTTCTCGGCGGGCGTGACGAGGGGCGCGCGCTGGGCGAGCGCGGGAGCGGAGGCCAGGGCCAGTAGCAGTGACAGCAGGTGCTTCATGGTGCCCCGAGCCCTAACACGAAGGCCCGGGGCACCGCAGCCCTTCAGCCCTGCTGGGCCGCCACCTTCCACGAGGTGCCAGCGGGCGTATCCATGATTTCCACGCCCTTCTCCTTCAGCGTGGTCCGCACCCGGTCCGCGGCGGCGAAGTCCTTGGCCGCTCGAGCGGCCGTCCGCTCACCGAGCAGCCGCTCCACCTCCGCCACGTCGATGCCCCGCTCGCGCACCGCGCGCTCACGCCGGCGCAGCAGCCACGCGCCCGAGTCGTCCTCGAACAGGCCGAGCACGCCGGACACCTTGCGCACGTCCTCGCGCAGCGCGCGCAGCGTGCGCCCCACGAGCGCCTTGTCCTTCACCGGCGGCTTGTCGGTCAGCTCGTTCATCAGGCCGAACAGCCCCGACAGCGCGCCCAGGCCGCCCGCGCTGTTGAAGTCGTCGTCCATGGCGCACTCGAACTCGGCGAGGAAGCGGTGGGGCTCGCCGTGCAGCGGGCCGTCGCCGAAGTCCTTGCCCGCGAGCCGCTCGTCCACCTTGCGCAGCGTCTCGTAGAAGTACTCCATGCGCGCCTCCGCGTCGGCCAGGGCCTTGTCGGAGAAGCTGAGCGGGTGGCGGTAGTGCGTGGAGAGGAAGAAGAAGCGCAGGGCCTCCGCGTCCACCCGCTGGAGCGCGTCGCGCAGGCGCACCACGTTGCCCAGCGACTTGGACATCTTCGCGCCTTCCAGGTCCAGGAAGCCGCAGTGCATCCAGTACTTCGCGAACTCCACCCCGTTGGCGGACTCGCTCTGCGCGATTTCGTTCTCGTGGTGGGGGAAGATGAGGTCCAGCGCGCCGCCGTGGATGTCGAACGTCTCACCCAGGTACTTCGCGCTCATCGCGGAGCACTCGATGTGCCAGCCCGGACGCCCCGGGCCCCAGGGGCTCTCCCACGCGGGCTCGCCGGGCTTGGCCGCCTTCCACAGCGCGAAGTCGAGCGGCTCGCGCTTCTGGTCGCCGGGCTGCACGCGCTCACCCACGCACAGGTCCTCGAGGTGTCGCTTGGACAGCTTCGCGTAGTCCTTGTCGGCGCTGACGGAGAAGTACACGTCGCCCTGGGACGCATAGGCGAAGCCCTTGTCCACGAGCTTCTGGATGATGCCGATGATTTCCGGGAGGTGGTCGCTCACCTTGGGCGCCACGTCCGGCTCCAGCATGTGCAGCGCCTTGGCGTCCTCTCGGAAGATCTCCACGTAGCGCGCGGCCAGCACCACCGGGGCCTCGCCCGTCTCATGGGCGGCCTTGATGATCTTGTCGTCCACGTCCGTGAAGTTCCGGACATAACGAACCTGGAGCCCCCGGTACCGGAGGTAGCGGACCACCACGTCGAACGACGTGAAGGTGCGAGCATTCCCGATATGAATGTAGCTGTAGACCGTGGGCCCACAGACATAGACCCCCACGCAGCCCGGGACAGAGGGCTGCAAGAGCTCCTTCTGCATGGTCATCGTGTTGAAGAGCCGGATGGTGGGGGGAGTCGTCACTTGCGCCATTCCTCCTGGAGGTCCGTCTTTGTGCGTGTGGCCGCCACTCTAGATTCCCGGTCCCTGTACAGGCCAGCATTCACGGGGTCTTGAATCCGGAAGGGCTTGGGGAAACCATCGGACCTGGACAACTTCGGACGCCCAGGCCCTGAGAACCTTCCAGCCGGTCCTCAATCAGCGAGAATGGTGTTCATGGCTCCACCGAATCCCAAGCGCCCGCCCCGCCCTCCCCGCCCGCCGGGTTCGCAGGCGCCGAAGGAGCCCGAGGTGGAGCTGCCCTTCGACGACGACGAGGTCGCGCCCCTGCAGGCCGACGACCCGCGTCCCCAGCGCGTGCCCCAGTATCCGGCGGGTCCGCGCAAGGCGCCCCGGCAGGGCTCGGGCAAGGGTCGGGACAAGGCAGACCGGGAGCTGTCGCCCAAGTTCGACTGGGGGCGCGAGTACTCCAACCCCGGCCACCCGCCGGCCTTCCTGTACGTCGAGCGCGGCCCCGGAATCGGGCAGCTGGTGCCCGTGCAGCAGGGCTCGCTGGTGCTGGGGCGGTCCTCTTCGTCGGACCTGAGGCTGCAGCACCCGTCCATCAGCCGGCGGCACGCGCAGATCATCCGCACGGGAGACCAGTTCCTCCTGAAGGACCTGGGCAGCCAGAACGGCACCTTCCTCAACCGCGTCCGCGTCACGGGCGAGGTCGAGGTGATGTCGGGCGACGAAATCACCCTGGGCAACGCGCTGCTGCGGCTGCGCGGTCCGGGAGGCACGCCCGCCGCGGGCCTGCCCGCCATCTCCCAGGCCATGCCTCCGCCAGTGCCACACAAGCGAGGGTTGGGGCCGCTGGGCGTCGGGCTCGTCGCCGCGGGCGTGGGCTCCACCGTGGCCGCGCTGGTGACGGTGCTGGCCGTGGGGTTGAGCTCGAATCGCGCGGTGAATCCCACCGAGGGCGCGACGACGAACACGGGAGCGGCGACGGCGCGCGGCGACACGAATACCGAGCCGCCCCTGCTCGTGGACCCGGGCAACGCACGCGCCGTGACGGGGCGCGCGCCCCAGGAGGGTGCTGGCGGAGAGAACGCGGGGACAGCGAAGGTCGAGCGGGCTGCCTCGGATGAAGGTTCGAGCGCGCCGCGCACGGGGAAGGTCACCTCGGCGCCTGCTGGACTCAGCGCTCGCGACATCGCCCGGAATGGCAGCCGCACCGGTCAGCAGCAGGACACGGGCTCGGGTGGCTCACGGACCGGTGAGGCCTCGGATGGCCAGAGCGCATCGAACACGGTGGCAGCCACCGGAATGAGCGCGCGCGACATCGCCTCGGGAGCGAGCCGGGGTTCGCCGTCGGGCAGCACGGTTGCATCACCGACGCCGAGCGCGAGAGACATCGCCTCCGGTGCGAGCCGGGGTTCGTCGTCGGGCAACACCGTTGCCTCACCGACTCCGAGCGCCCGCGACATCGCCTCGGGCGCCGTCCGGCCGAGCAGCCCCAACGCGGACGTGGAGGTGACGGCCTTCCCCGAAGCCACCGCCTCGGCGTCGGATACCAAGGCGCCTCCCGCGAAGCCCACGGGCCCCGTGACGGAGACGGACGTCCTGCGCCTCTACGAGGCCAACGACCTGACTGGCGCGATGGACCTGGCCAAGGGCGGCCGACTCACCACGCTCCACGCCCAGCTCGTCCGCTTCGAGGCCGCCAACGCCGAGTCCCGCAAGGCGCTCGCGAAGGGCGACACGGCGCGCGCCATCTCCCAGCTCGCGCTCGCGGCGCAGCTCGACCAGGAGCTCTCCAAGGGCTGGAGCCGTCAGGGGCCGCAGCTGCGCAAGCAGCTCTCCATCCTGTACGTCCGCTCCGGCGTGGACCACGTGAAGGCCCACGACCCGAGCGCCGCGCGGGCCGCCTTCCAGCAGGCCCTCAAGTACGACTCGGGCAACCGCAGCGCCATCGAGGGCCTCAGGCGCCTCGAGACCACCGCCGAGTCAGTCCCCTGACCAGCAGCACCGCGTTCAACACCGCGAACGCGAGCAGCGCCAGGGCCACCAGCACCCGCCCCCGGTCCTCACCGGGGCGCTCCCCCTCGATGAGCAGCCACAGCCGCCCCTCGTGGGGCTGAACCGCACCCATGCCCTTCAACAACGCGAGCGCGTCCCCGTAGCGAGGCGCGTCCTCCTGCGCCAGGAGCCGGCCCCGGATGCCGAAGGGCCTCGAATCCGGCGACGGAGGCGGTCTGCCCTCCACCCAGTCCTCCCCGGGCAACGCGAGCCTGCGCACGACGAACGGCGACTCGCGCAGGCCCACCAGGACGAACGTCGCCCCGCCCTCGCGCTCGTACGCCCCCCGGGCCGCCGGGAGGCCATGCACCTGGGCATAGCGATTGGAGACCAGCGCGTCGAACCGATAGTCCCCTTCCACCCCCAACGTGAGCGGAGCGGCCGGAGAGAAGACATAGGCCAGCTCACGGCGCTGCATCGCCAGCAGCGAGAGGCTCACCACGATGCCCAGCACCGCGGCCAGCGGCCTGACCCCCACGCGCCGGCGCGCGAGCCTCGCCTCCAGCTCGGCGATGCGAAGGTCCCGCTCGGCCCGCGCCGACGACGAAGAGGAGGATGACGGCTCAGTCATGACGCACAAAGACGAAGCCCCGAGCTCCCTGTGCGGGAACCCGGGGCGGGAGTGTCGGGCTGGAGGCCCGGATCAGGCCAGGTTGAAGATCTTCTTCAGGTCCGACTCGATCTCTTCCTCGGAGCAGTCCTTCGCGAGCGACAGCTCCTTGATGAGCAGCGAGCGCGCGGTATCGAGCATCTTGCGCTCGCCGAACGAGAGGTCCTTGTCGCCCTTCAGGAGGTAGAGGTCACGCAGCACCTCGGCGATCTCGAAGACGGAGCCCGTCTTGATCTTCTCCATGTACTCCCGGTACCGACGGTTCCAGGTGGTGGAGTCGACCGAGATGTCCTTCTCCTTGAGGATGGAATAGACCTGCTTCACATCCTCCTCGCTGATGATCTCCCGGAGGCCGACCGATCCGACCTTGTTGATCGGGATCATGATCCGCATCCCGTTCTCCAGGATGCGCAGGACGTAGAATGACTGGCGCTGCCCGGCCACTTCGGTGTGCTCGATACCCATCACCTCACCGACGCCCTGGCCCGGATAAACCGCCTTGTCACCAGTCTTGAAGCTGGTCTGCACTAACTGCCTCCTTGAAAGACTCGCAACCGGCCTTCCATCAACAAGCCGGGCACTACTACCACAAACCACATCAACGGGCAACGATAACGCCTTGACCACCCAGAACGCGTCCGACTACGTTGTCGGTTTTCGTACGCGATGACGCTCGGTGTGCGAGCTGGCGTGACGGACGGTGCAGGTCGGGGTGGTGGGTGGAACGTTACGCTTGGCGCGACCTGGGGACGCGTCCCCTCTTTTTTCCTTCGTTGAGCCTGCTGCTAGGCGCTCTCTGGTCACCCGGAACGGATGGCTCGGCGGAGCTATTTCTGGTCTGCGGGGTTTTGCTGGGGCTGTGCGGCCTGGCGCTCGCCCGGCTGCCTGGTGCTCACCTGGCGGTGTTGGGGGCACTCTGGATGGCGGGAGCCGGCCTGTCGCACTGGGAGGCCCGGGTGCGGGTGCCCGCGTCCCTCCAGCGTGGTGGAGAGGCGGTGCTGGAGGGCGAGGCGGAGCGGGTGGACCCCGTGGAGGGCGGCACGCGCGTGAGGCTCGTGGTGGCCCGGGCGGGCCCCTCGGAGGCGGCGCTCGAGCCGGCCCGGTTCAAGGTGAACCTGACGTTGCGTGGAGCGCCCCTGGAGCTGCTGCCGGGTCAGCGGCTCCGCGCGCGGACGCGGCTCTCCCCGGACGCACCGGCGGCCAACCCGGGTGAGAAGGACTTCTCCTCGGTCCGGCGGCGACAGGGCGTGGCCTTCACCGGGTCCACGAGCACGGAGCGGGTGCTGGTGCTGTCGCGCGCGTCGACGTGGCGGTGGACGCTGGAGGGGACCCGAGAGCGGCTCGCGGAGCACACGCACCGGGTGGCGCCGTCGCGTGACTCGGCGGCCCTCTTCCTGACGTTGGCGGCGGGACGCCGGGCGGAGCTGGACGCCGAGTGGGAAGACGCCTTCTCACGCGCGGGCCTCGCGCACGTGCTCAGCGTGAGCGGCCTGCATGTCGCGGCGCTCGCGTTGATGACGCTCGCGGTGCTGCGGCGGTTGCTGGTGCGAGCGGGCGCGCGGTGGCGGATGTTGGATGCGCGTCGGGTGGCGGCCCCCGCGGCCGTGCCCTTCGTCTGGGCCTATGTCCTGTTCACCGGGAACCAGCCTCCGGCGGTGCGCTCGGCGGTGATGGCCACGGTGGTGCTGCTGGGGCTGGCGTGGTGGAAGCGCGCGGACGGGCTCAACGGACTCTCCGCCGCGGCGCTGGTGCTGGGCTTGTGGGCGCCCTCCAGCGTGGAGGACCTGTCGTTGCGGCTGTCGTTCCTGGCGGTCTTCGGACTGGTCGTGCTGGTGCCCGCGCTTCGGCTGGCGCTGCCCCTGACGCCCGCGGACCCTCGCGAGCCGCGCAGATGGGTGCGGCTGTGGCATCAGTCGCGTGAGGCCATGGCGCAGACGCTGTGCGCGAGCGGCGCGGCCACGCTCGCGGGGCTGCCCGTGGTGGCCTCGGCCTTCGGGCGGGTGAGCCTGGCGGGGCTCTTGTCGAATGTCGTCGCCCTGCCCCTCTGTGGCCTGCTCACGGGGCTGGCGGCGGGAGGCGCCGCGCTGTTCGTCATCTCGCCCGTGGTGGCCACGCCCGTGCTGTGGGCGGGCGCGTGGGCGTCGGAGGCCCTGTTGTGGGTGACACGCGTGTTCGCGGCCATGCCCCTGGCCTCGGTGGAGGTGCCGTCGCTCGGTGTCTGGGCCGCGCCGTATGCGCTGGGATTGCTGGTGTGGGCCCTGGGCTCGGGGCGGTGGAGACACGGCCTGTGGCTCACGCCCGCCGCGCTCGTCGCCACCGTGCTCGTGCCCCGACTGATGCCGCAGCCAGGCCTGCGCGTCACCTTCCTCGCCGTGGGGCAAGGCGACGCCATCGTGCTCAGCTCGCGGGGCCACCATGCGCTGGTGGACGGAGGCGGTGCGCCCAACGGCGCGGACACGGGCACGCGCTTCGTGCTGCCCTACCTGCGCCACCAGGGCATCTCCGCGTTGGATTTGACGGTGCTGTCCCATCCCCATCCGGACCATGCGCTGGGATTGATATCGACCTTGGGACACGTGCCCACCGCGCGCCTCTGGCTGCCCGCGGGTGACGAGGGAGGTCCCTTGTCACGGCAGGTGGTGAGGGCCGCGGGGAGCGCGCGTGTCGAAGAGGTGGAGGCGGGCCATCCACCGCTTCGCCTGGGAGACGCGACGGTGGAGGTGCTGGGGCCACCCGGCCCGACGGAGCGGGAGCTGCTGGAGGGCGTCAACGACCGCAGCGTGGTGCTGCGGGTGCGCCATGGCGACGTCACCGTGCTCCTGCCCGGCGACATGGAGCACGACGCGGAGGAGCTGCTGACGGAAGGCCTGGGCCCGGTGACGGTGATGAAGGCACCACACCACGGCTCCCGGACGTCCTCCACCCAGGCGCTGCTGGAGCGGGTGCGGCCCCGGCACGTGGTCTTCTGTGTCGGCCGGCGCAACCGCTTCGGCTTCCCCCATCCGGAGGTCGAGGCGCGCTACCGCGCCCTGGGCAGCGAGTGTTGGCGGACGGACATCGACGGCGCCGTCACCGTGGAGAGTGATGGGCGGGAAGTCCGGCTGGTCCCTCACCTGACGCGCGAGCCGGAGCCCTCCACGCCGCGACTTGCCGTGGGTGAGCGTCATTCCCATCGTTGAGTCGATGATTCCCGAGGACATCGACCTGCGGCAGTTGACGGCGGACCTGAAGTCCAAGCTCGGCCCCGGAGAACCCGTGGGCTATCTGCGCGGCAAGTCGCTCATGCGCGACCTGCTCGTGGACCTGAAGGGGTACTCCCAACAGGAGGCCGAGGAGCTCATCGACACGCTCGAGCTCCAGGGCTTCCTCCGCTTCCTCGGGGACCCCTCCGAGCGCTCCGTCGCGGATGCCCAGTGGGACATCACCCCGCACGCCTGAGCGCGCGGGAGCGACACCTCACTGGAACGTCAGCCGCCCGAAACGTGGCAGCGCGTGGAAGTCACCGACGTAGAGCGGCGAGAAGGCCTGGCCTTCCACCGTCTTCCGGCCGTGGTGCTCCAGCCGATAGAGGTTGAAGCGCCACGTGTCCCCGGGCTGGGGCGGCACCCGGGGAACCTCCGCGAGCTTCGCGAAGGGGATGCGCATCTCCACGGACCAGCCCTCGTCCTTGTCCGAGGCGTCGTCCAGCGTGCCCCGCACCTTCACGGCGGACGTCATCCCCGAGTCCCACGACAGGTCCATGCCCTGCCGACGCGCGGGGAAGTACGCGTCGAACTGGACGTTGTGCGGCGACACCTGCAGCTCGTTGTACGTGCGCCCGTCCGCGTTGGCGTCGAGGAAGATCTCCACCACCTCCTGCTCGTAGATGGGGTCGTCGCGCTTGCGCAGCGTGCCCCACACGTCCGGGTCCTCGCAGTCGAAGGCCACGTACAGGTACGCGTCGTCGTAGGCCAGGCGCGCCTCGGTGCGCAGCCGCACCGCGCGCCCGTCGAAGCTGCCCTTCAGCACCACCGGCGTCGCCGTCTTCCAGACCGCGTCATCGAGCACCCCATCCAGCTTGGGCGCCGTCTGCGCCCGACGCACGACGTACTCGGGGAGCTCCGGCGCGGCGCCGCCGAGCTGGGGCCCGAGCATCCGGTTCGCGCCGTCCTGCGCGGAGGCGTCATCCACGGCCAGGCGCTCGTCGCCGCGCCAGAACCCCAGCATCACCCGCGCGGGCGCGTTGGGCATGGGCACGACGTGGACATCCTCGATGACCTTGCCCACCGGCCACGAGGCCAACGGCGCGGCGCCGTCCTGGATTTCGTGGTCCGCGTTGACGACCATGCCGCCGCTCGCCACGTCCACCACGTGGACGAAGAAGCCGTAGCCCTGGGGCGGCTGGGTGCGCGCCTGGAAGTAGTGCGCGAGCTGGACCTGCTGGCCCGGAGCGGCGTTCGCGGGCGTCACCTTCGAGCCCAGATACACCACCGAGCCCCCGGCGAACGTCGTGCCCGCGCGGAAGGTCAGGTCGGAGGGCGCGGCGTCCAGCATGCGGGCGCGCGCGGGCTCCGGCAGACGCTGCGTGCGTGGCTTGGGGCCCGCCTGTTCATCGCGGCACGCGGCCGTGAAACACGAGAGGGTCAGGAAGAGGACGATGGAGGGAGTGCGCATCGGCGCCGGGCATCCTAGCGGCCTTCCCGCGACGAGGTGGGCTCCATCGCGCCTCCGTCCGACCCGGGCGGCCCTCCGCTCACCTGCCCGCCCGCGCGTCCCACGTCCCTTTCGCGCGCGCCAGCGCCATCTTGCATCCGGAGGTCCCGCCCATGTCGCGACGTCGAGTGCTCGTCCCCGCCGTCCTGTACCTCGTGGCGCCGCCCTCCCTGGCCGCGTCGCCTGGGACACCCGACGCGCCCCAGGCCCTCGGCTCCGCCTGGGTGGACACCCAGCCCCTGGCCTCGTGGAACGTCTCGGGGGCCCCGCTGCCCAAGGCGCCTCGTGGCGATGGCCAGTCCCTGCGCACCGGCCCCTGCGCGAAGCTCACACGCAAGCCCACCACCGCGTCGGACCGGGCCCTGGTGAAGGCGGGCTGGACGCTCTTGGGCGCGCTGCAGGTCTACGACACGACGGAGGTCATCACCGCCGCGGCCGAGGGTGATGGCCAGTGCCGCGCCATGGGCTACCAGGTGTTCGTCTTCGTCGACGGCCGCTTCGCGGGCACGCTGTCCCCGGAGCCCATGTCGGACCGGTTCGACGGGGCGCTCGGGGACGTGCGGCTGGTGAACGCGAAGAGCCTGACGGGCCAGGTGCGCCGCTACGCCGACGAGGACCCCCTGTGCTGTCCGTCCCGACAGGCCTCCGTCGACTACGAAATCCGGCCCGGCCCCAAGGGGCCCGTGGTGACGGCGACCTCGGCCACCACGAAGCCGACATCCTCGCAGTGACAGGACCTGGAGGCCACGCATGAGCACGTCATCCCCGGTTCCCCAGGAGCTTCGCAAGGAGCTCGCCGACGCCCTCCTCCACCTGCGCCCCGCACGCGAGCGCCGGCGCGAGTACGCGTTCGAGTTGATCGCCACCGTGCTGCTCGCGCTCGCCACCGTCGGCTCCGCGTGGAGCGCGTACCAGGCCACGCGGTGGAGCGGCGAGCAGTCCTTCCAGTACAGCAAGGCGAACGCGCTGCGCGCCGATGCCATCCGCGCCGCCAACGAGATGGCGCTGCTGGTCGAGGTGGACACGAGCACCTTCGCGAACTGGGCCGCCGCGTGGAGCGACGGCGACGAGAAGCGGGCGCGGTTCTTCGAGCAGCGCTTCCGCGAGGAGTTCCGTCCCGCCTTCGAGGCGTGGCGCGCGCAGGGCCTCGCGCCGGGCATCGCCCCGCCGGACACGCCCTTCACGCGGCCCGAATACTACCCGGCGCCTCGTGAGCGCAGCCGGCTGCTGAACGACGAGGCCGCCACGACGTTCGAGCGGGCGCGACAGGCCACCCAGCACGGCGACAACTTCACCTTCTGCGTCGTGCTCTTCGCCTCCGTCCTCTTCTTCGCGGGCGTGGCGACGAAGCTCGACCACCCGTCGCTGAAAATCGCGTTGCTCGCCCTGGGCGTGGTGATGATGGTGGTCGGGAGCGCTTACATGTTCTCGCTCCCACAGAACATCGGCTTCCGACTCCAGTAAGGCGGAGTGCGGGGGCCTTGACGGCCTCCCGGACGCACGGGCCTCGCCCGGATTACGAAGGGACATGGGCCCCTTCCTGACAGCCACATGGCGCTACCTCGTGATGCTCAACTACGAGGTGGATCCGAAGGTGCTCGCGCCGCTCGTCCCCCGAGGCACGGAGCTGGACACGTGGCAGGGCAAGGCCTTCGCCAGCATGGTGGGCTTCCGCTTCCTCGACACGAAGGTGCGTGGGCTCGCGGTGCCCTTCCATCGCGACTTCGACGAGGTCAACCTCCGCTACTACGTGCGCCACCGCGGACCCGAGGGATGGCGCCGAGGCGTGGCCTTCGTGCGGGAGCTCGTTCCCCGGTGGGCCATCGCGACGGTGGCGCGCGTCGTCTACAACGAGCCGTACCTGGCGCTGCCCATGCGACACACGGTGGAGATGGACGGCGCCGAGAAGGGCGCACCGGGCCACCTCGAGTACGGCTGGAAGCACGAGGGCCGCTGGCATCGACTCGCGGCCCGCACGCGAGGCGCTCCCCTCCCCAGCACTCCGGATTCGCAGGAGGAGTTCATCACCGAGCACTACTGGGGCTACACCCCCCAGCGGGACGGCGGCTGCGCGGAGTACCGCGTGGAGCACCCGCGCTGGTCCGTGTGGAAGGCGGAGGACACGGTCTTCGAGTGCGACGTGGCGAAGCTTTACGGCGAGCGTTTCGTGCCCTTCCTGAGAGGCACGCCCGCCTCCGCGTTCGTCGCGGATGGCTCCGCGGTGGCCGTCCATCCCGGCGCGCGCGTGTCGGAAGTGAACACTTCCCTGAACCCGAGCCCCTGAGCCGTCTCGCGGCGAGGACGGGCCGGGCCCGCGCCCGGGACGCACCCGCGCGCCAAGCACGCGAATCCCCAGGCACCGGGGCGGTCCATCCGTTGCTCCAGGCCGGGCCATGCGCTTCGAATTCCAGCACCTGGGCACCACCACGCCCTTCGAATTGCCCGAGGGTCATCACCTGCTGGGCGGCGGTCCCGAGGACCATGTCCGCCTGGAGGCCCTGCCTCCCCACCTCTTGTCCCTGCACATCGAGGGGCAGCGGCTCATGGTGGAGGCGACCCGGACCTTCGACGTCAACGGCGTGCTCGTGCCACCGGGTGTGTCGAGGCTGGTGCTCCCCGGCGAGGTGGTGGGCCTGCCCGACACGATGCGCCTGAGTGTCCTCCCGGAGACACCCGAGCAACGCGCCCAGGGCACCGTCGCCGTGCTCAAGGGACTGCTCACGGGCCTGGACGCGGCCCCTTCCCGCGCGGCCACCCTCACCTGCCTGACGGGACTCGATGTCGGCCGGATGCACGCGCTCGCGGACACGCGCACGGACCTGGGCCGGGGACAGGAGGCCACGCTGCGCCTTCGCGACAGGTCCGTGTCCCGCAACCACGCGCGCATCCACCACGAAGAAGGCGTGTTCGTCCTGGAGGACCTGGGCAGTCCCAACGGCGTCTACGTCAACGGGGAGCGCGTCCAGGAGCCTGTCACGTTGTGCGACGGCGACGTGCTGGAGCTGGGGCGCACGCTGCTGCGCTTCCAAGCCGCGCTGGATGAGGCCCCCGTGGGGCCCGCCCCCTCCGAGCCTCCCGAGGAAGATTCTGTGAGCGCCGGGCCCTCGGACGTCCCGCCCCCCTCGGGGACGGAGCCATCGGAGACGGCGCCCCCTCGGCGGAAGGCTCGCGCGGAGTGGTGGCTCATCGGACTGGGAGGCGCCGCGGCGCTGGCGGGGCTGCTCGTCACCTATGTCCTGACGACGACCTAGCGCGTCAACCCGGCAGCGGGGCCAACCCCGCGCGTTCGACGAGAATCCGGGCGAGCATCTGGTGGTGCAGGAAGAAGCTGGTGAAGTGGACGAATCCCCACTGTCCACGGATGGCGTAGACGGTGACGGGGCCTGGCAGCACGTCCACGTTGCGGATGTCCGAGAACGCGAAGCGTCGGGTGCGCACCATGCCCCGGTAGGTGATGCCCCGGGCGTCCACGACGATGAGCGTGCGCGCGTAGTACGTGAGCGAGACGCCGAAGAAGAGGATGAAGAAGCCGGCTGAGAGGAAGGTCTTCAGCGGCACCCCTTCGAACTTGAAGAGGTAGAGCAGCACCGCCACCCAGAGCAGACCCGCCGCCGCCATCGCAGCCGAGAGGCTACGACGAGGGCGAAAGACCTGCCGTCCGTTCATCTCCGCGTCGCGCCCGGTCATGCCTCCAAATTAATGCTTGGGGCTGACAGGGTCCACCTGCCCTCCGGCCCGCCTGGCCGCCGGTCAACGCAGCTTCACGGCCTTCTGTCGAGATTCCTCCTGGAGCTGAGGCCGGACGTCCGCGGCCGACGAGGCGGCATAGCGCTCGTAGAGCCCCCGCGCCTCCGCGTTGCGACCCAGGGCGCGGTAGGACTCGGCCAACCCGTACAGGGGGGACGCCGCCTGGGGCTCCAGCTCCATCGCGAACTGATAGTCCGCCGCGGCCTCCGCGTAGCGACGCAGGCCGATGTTGGCGCTGCCGCGCGCGGTGTAGGCCACCGCGAGCATGGGCTCCAACTGGATGGCCTGGGTCAGGTGCGTCAGCGCCGTGGCGAAGTCGCGCGAGCCGATGCGCTGCACGCCCTGCTCATACGCCCTCCGGGCCTGCGCCCGCGTCGTCTCCGCGACAGGTCCGGAGCCCGGAGCCTGTCCCGCCGCCTGCGGCGAGGCACCCGACTGCGCCATCTTCGTCCGCGCTCGCGCGATGTTGTCCTGCGCGCTCTGACGGATGGCCACATCCTTCGTGAGCTGGATGGCGACCTCCCACTTCTCCACCGCCTGCCCGTAGTAGCCGAGCACCGCCAGCGCGTTGCCCAGCTTGAACAGGGCCTCCACATGGCCCTCGTCCGCGTGCGACGCATCCATGAAGGCGAAGGCCGCCTCGCGGTAGCGGCGCTCCTTCATCAACGCGTCGCCATCCCGGATGCGCGCCGCCGCCAGCGCGGGGTTCGGCGTGCGTGCCGGGGCCACCTCGGCCGAGGGCTTCGACGGGAAGGGCACCGGCTCCTGCGCCGTGGGCGTCGCGGCGGGCGGGGCCACCGCGGCGCTCGGGGGCATCCCCTTCTCACGCAGGTCCGCGCCGTCGGCCGTCGCCGCCGAGGGAGTCGTCACCGGCGCGACGGCCAGCGTGCCCGTCGTCGGTGCCGCGACGACGCCCGGGAGCGGCTTCGGGGTCTCGGGCGAGGCGCCGGGGGGGCTCGTTGCCGCGACGACGCCGGGGAGCGACTTCGGGGTCTCGGGCGAGGCGCCAGGGGTGCTCGCCGGAGGCGCCGACGCGACGGCACGCGGGAGCGGCTTCGGGGACTCAGGTGGCAGGGGCGAGGCGCCGAGCGACTTCAGGTAGCCACGCGCCTTCTGGACCCAGATCTGCTCCGAGGGCCGGTTCTCCCGCGCGATGTAGCCCTGATACGCGGCGATGGCCTTGAACTTGTCGCCGAGCTGACGGTGGCTCTCGGCCAGGCCGTAGTAGCCGTCCGCGTCCTCCGGCTCGAGCTCGACATAGCGACCGTAGGCGCGGGCGGCGGTGGCGGCGTCCCCGGCCTTGCGCGCGGCATAGCCCAGGTTGAAGTACGCCATCTTGTGGAGCGGGTCCGCCTGCGTGGCCTCGACGAAGCGCGCGATGGCGTCCTTCAGCTTGCCCTGTCGGAAGGCGACGCTGCCCAGGCCGTTGAGCGCCGGGGCATAGCCAGGCGTGGCGGCCAGCGCTTCACGGTACGCGGCGGCGGCCACCTCCAGGAGACCGGCGCCCAGGGCGGACTCGCCGCGAGCGAAGGCGTCCCGAGCGGACTCGGAGGGCTCCGCGGCACCGAGCAGCAGCACCGCGGACAGGACGATGACGGACTTGCGCACCAGGTGCATGACGTCCCCCAAGGGGTTGCACCGGTTGCCGTAGCAGAAACCGGGGACGACGTCACGGTGCGCCCACACCCTCGGTGGGAGTTTCTCCGAGGGTGTGGCCCGTCTCAGCTCCGGAAGGGGTTCTGCAGCAGCACCGTCTCACCGCGGTCGGCGCCCACGGAGACGCACACCACGGGCACGCCGCTGACCTCTTCCACGCGGCGCACGTAGCGCTTCGCGTTCTCCGGCAGCTCGTCGAAGCTGCGCACGCCGGCGAGGTTCTCCTCCCAGCCAGACAGCGTCTCGTAGATGGGCTTGACGCGCGCCAGGTCCTCGTAGTCGCCGGGCAGCTCGGTGATCTTCTCGCCGTCCAGGTCGTACGCGTTGCAGATCTGCAGCGACTTCAGGCCGCTGAGCACGTCGAGCTTGGTGAGCGCCATGCCCCACAGGCCGTTGACGCGCGCCGCGTAGCGCAGCACCACGCCGTCCAGCCAGCCGCAGCGGCGGGGACGCCCCGTGGTGGCGCCGAACTCGTCGCCCACCTTGCGCAGCTGGTCGCCGATGGCGTCGCTGAGCTCCGTGGGGAACGGCCCGCCGCCGACGCGCGTGGTGTAGGCCTTGCTGATGCCCATCACCTTGTCGATGGCCGTCGGGCCCAGGCCCGAGCCCACCGCGGCGTTGCCCGCCACGCAGTTGGACGACGTGACGAAGGGATAGGTGCCGTGGTCCACGTCGAGCAGCGTGCCCTGCGCGCCCTCGAAGAGGATGCGCGCGCCGCGGCGCACCTGACCGGCGAGGTACAGCGAGGCGTCGTGCACGTAGGGCTTGAGCCGCTCACCCAGCCCGGAGAACTCCGCCAGGACCTGGGGCACCTCCAGCTGGGGCACCGGCACGCCCGCCTTGCCACACAGCTCCCGGAGCTCCTCGAGGGCCTGGGGCAGCCGCTCCTCGATGCGCTTGCGCAGGCGCTCGGAGTTGAGCAGATCCCGCATGCGGATGCCCCGGCGCGCCACCTTGTCCTCGTAGCACGGGCCGATACCGCGGCCAGTGGTTCCGATGGCGCTGCCACCGCGGGCCTTCTCGCGGAAGCTGTCCAGCAGCTTGTGCCACGGAAAGATGACGTGGGCATTGTCGGAGATGATGAGCTGCGAGTCCTCCTTGAGGAAACCGCGCGCCTTGAGCGCGTCGATCTCCCCCACGAGCACCGCGGGGTCCACCACCACTCCGTTGCCAATGACACACGTCTTGCCCTGGTGGAGGATGCCCGAGGGAATCAGGTGCAGGACCGTCTTCTGCCCACCCACCACGAGCGTGTGCCCCGCGTTGTTGCCGCCCTGGAAGCGGACGACCAACTGGGCATGCTCGGTGAGCAGGTCCACGACCTTGCCCTTACCTTCATCTCCCCACTGCGCTCCGATGACGACGACGTTCGGCATGGTGCCCGCCGCTTAGCACGCGGGAGGGGCCGGGTGACAGTGTTCCGAGAAGCCACAATGCAGGGCCTGGCAGGTCGCCCTCTCTCGTCCCGCCCAGGCGCCACGCACCTCCCCCCGGGCCAGGGCCCGCGTCGCGTCAGCGAGCCGCCTGGCGGCCTCCTCGGGGCGAGCCACGTCCGCTCGCCACTCGGGCTCCGGTCGCTCCTCACCCAGGAAGACGACGCCCACACGCACGGGGACGCCCGCTCGCACCATCCGTCGCGCCGCCAGCTCCAGCGCGTCCAGCTCGTGCGCGTACGCGGCCGCCCCCAATGGATGTCGTCCGCCCGACTTGTAGGTCACCACCACCGCCTCGCCGCGAGGTGACTCCCAGAGGACATCCATCTCACCCTCCAGGGAGATGCCCTCCGCCGCCACCAGGGTGAAGGCCAGGCTCCGGTGCACGCCGCGCGGCGGAGACTCCGCCAGCAGCCTCGCGAAGTCGGTGCCGAGCCAGCGCTCCGCCGTGCCCAGGACCGCCTCCATGCCCGGGTCCTCCGCCAACGCGCCGGCCTCGCGCAGTACGGCCTCCAGGTGCGCGCGGCGCTCCGTGACATCCACGTCACGCGCCGAACACAGCCGCAGGTCGGAGGCGCGCAGCAGGTGGCGCACCAGCTCCGCGGGGCCGCGTTCGGGGAGCCAGCCCTCCGGCTCGACGACGAGCGCCGTCTCGCGCGGAGCGACCTCCCAGGGCCATGGCGCGCCACGAAGTCCCAGACGGTGCAGGTAGTGGAAGCGGCGCGGACAGGTGATGAAGTCCTGCACCGAGCTCACGGGCGCGCTGAGGGACTCCGCGGACTCGGCCAGGTCCAGCGTGCCGCCGCGCACGCGCAACAACGCGGCCTCCACGCGGGCACCCGCGCGCGCCAGCGCCTCGGGCCCCGGCGGCTCTGGGTCCCTGGGTGGAGGCAGGTCGTCCACGTCCACGTCCGTGACGAGCTCGCGCGTGGTGATGTCCTCCAGCCTGGCGTCGACGAGGTGCCACCACGAATCCTTGCCCGCGCGCGGCTCCTCGCCACCGGAGAGCACCAGCAGGTCCCTGGCGCGGGTGAGCGCCACGTAGAGCAGGCGGCGATACTCCGCGTCCTCTCGGGACTTCAGCTCCTGGCGCACCGCCTCGAAGCGGTTGGAGGTGTAGCCGTCCAGCGAGTCCGGCACCCAGGGGCGAAGGGCGATGCCGTGCGAGCGCTCGAAGTGGGCGCGCGCGGAGGTGCTCCGGCGTCGCCCCCCCATGCCGGGCACGACGACGATGGGCCACTCCAGACCCTTGGCGCGGTGGATGGTGAGCAGTTGCACCGCGCGCGGGTCTCCCGCGTCGAGCAGGTCCGCCTGCGCTTCGTTCGGCGAGGACTCGGCCAACATGCGCAGCTCGCGGGCGAAGGCCACGCAGCCACCCGAGCCCCGCTCGTCGCGACGCGAGGCCAACGCCAGCAGCTTCTCCACGTTGGCGCTCGCCTGCTCCGCATAGGGAGAACCCGCGAGCGCCTCGCGGTAGCCCGTCAGGTCCAGCGCGGAGAGCAGCAGCTCCCTCACACCCAACCTGTCTCGCTCCTGGCACAGCGCGGGCAGTGCCTCCAGGAAGGTCCGCAGGCGCTGTCGCTCGCGCTCCGGCAGCGTGGCGAGCACCTCATCGTCCCTCAGTCGAGGTGACGCCAACGACAGTGGCTGCTCCCCGGCGAGCAGGAACAAGGTCGCGTCCGAGAGGCCCACGAGCGGCGAGCGCAGCACGGCGGCGAAGGCGAGCGCGTCCTCCGTGTCCGCCAGCAGCGCCAGCAGCGAGGCCAGGTCCAGCACCTCCTGCGCGCCGTAGAACCCGCGTCCGCGCAGCACCCGGTGCGGCACGCCGTGACGGATGAGCGCCTGCCGGTACACCTCCAGGTGCGTGAAGGTCCGGAAGAGCATCGCCACGTCGCCACCGCGCGCGGGACGCGAGCCCTCGCCGTCCTCGCGAGCCACCGTGGGGAGCGCGCCGGGCGCGAGCAGGATGCGCAGCCTTCGCGCGGTGCAGTCCGCGTCCAGCCACCGCAGGTCTCCGGCCGTCTCCTGTTCCTCCAGGTGGACCCGCTCCACCACGGGGGCCTCGGTGAGCGAGGCACGCACGGGCGACAGGTCGTCCTCCTCCGGGACGTAGACGACCTCGAACGGACGGGGCGCGTGCGAATCCGCCGCCACCAACACCCCGGCGAAGGCGTGGTTGAAGAAGGACAACAGCCCCGGCACCGAGCGGCGGTTGTGCTGGAGGAAGCCCCGCGTACCGCCCTCCTCCTCCACCTTCTTCGACAGCTGCGTGAAGACGGAGACGTCCGCGCCACGAAACTCGTAGATGGACTGCTTGCGATCTCCCACCGCGCAGAGGAACGCGGGCTCCAGCGGCAGCGCGGAGAGCAGGTCCATCTGCGGCGTCAGCTCGCGAGGCCCCCCCTCGCGCTGCTCCGCGAGCAGCAGCACCAGCTCGAGCTGGAGCCGGTTGGTGTCCTGGAACTCGTCCACCAGGAGGGCGCCCACGCGCTCCTGCACCTGCCGGCGGAACTCGGGATGGTCGCGCAGCAGGTCGCGCGCCTTGACGAGCAGCGAGGTGAAGTCGAACACGTTGCGGCGGGCGAACTCCGCGTCGTGGCGGGTCTCCACGCGGCCCAGCAGCTCGCGGAAGGTCTCCTCGAAGGGCGCGGTGTGCCACGCGGCCCACGCATCGACGAGCATGCGCACCGAGCCGTCCGTCTTTCCCTTGTAGATGCGCCAGTACAGCTCGCGCACCGGCCCCGCGGCGCCCTTGCTGAGCCGCGCGATGTTGCGCGTGTCCGTCGCGAAGCAGGCGCGCAGCCACGGGTAGCGGTCCCCCTTCTGGAAGTTCTCCGCCGTCATCCCGTTGAGCGCCTTCTCCAGCGCGCCCACCAACAGGCTCCACTCGCCCTTGGCGTCCAGGGCCCGCACTTCCATGCACAGGCGCAGGCACTCCTTCAGCGCCTCGTCGAACTCCTCGCGGGCCTGCGCCACGTCGGCCACCGCCGCCGAGGCCGCGCGCAGTCCCTCTTCGCGCAGCTTGCCGTAGACCGACACCAGCGCGGCGACCAGGCCGTCCGAGAAGCCGGAGCCGGAGAACCCCAGCTCCTGGCACAGCTCACGCACGCGCGCGTCGCCGGCCTCCAGCGCGTCCAGCACGACGCGCTCGCACACGTCCTGCACCAGACTGGACGCCTCGAGTTCGTCGAGCACCTCGAAGCTCGGGTCGATGCCCACCGCCGGCGGCGCGCGTCGCAGCAACTGACCACAGAGCGAGTGGAACGTGCCCACCGTGGCCGCGCCCAGCTCCTCGCGCAGCTGTCGCCACGCCTCGGGCAGCGGGAAGGGGCGGTCCAGCCGGGAGAGCGACGCGCGCAGCTCCACCTCCTGGTCCAGCTTCGCCTCGCCCTGCGCCAGACCATCCAGCCGCTGCCGCACGCGCGAGCGCATCTCCGCCGCGGCCTTGTCCGTGAAGGTCAGCATGCACAACCGCGCGGGGCGCAAGGGGCCCCCCGCCTCGCGCGCGCCCGCGAGCAGGTGCAGCGTCATCGTCACCAGGCTGTACGTCTTGCCCGCGCCGGCGCCCGCCATGAGCGCCAGGTTGCGCTCCAGCGCGAGGATGGAAGGGGCCGTGCTCAACTCCCCTCCTCCGTCATCCGTCGCTCGGTGATGCGGCACACGGCGCGGAAGCCGCAGGAGCCACAGTCCTGGGGCCGCGCGGCGAACTGGCCCTCGCGAAGCGTGCGCACCAGCGACTCCACGGCGTTGGGCAGGTTGCGTCCGCCCTCCTTCTCCGCCACCTTCGCGCGCACCTCGGGGTCCGTGGACAACAGCTCGTCGAGTTCCTGCGCGGGGACCACCTCCGACAGGTGGATGGTGTTGCCCGTGCGCAGCGAGAACCACGCGGCCTGGCTCGCGTTCTGGTGGCCACTCTCCCTGGCGGCGAAGAGGTACAGCGGCAGCTGGAAGTCGGACGTGAGCAGCCGCTTCTTCAGCTCGTTCTTGTCCAGGCGCCCGGACTTGTAGTCGATGACGCCCACCTCGGAGCCCGACACATCGAGCCGGTCGATCTTCCCCTCGAAGACGATGGCGTCCCCGTCGATGGGCAACATGACGTGGCGCCATCGGTCGTCATCGGCGGCGGGGCCGAACTGGAGCTCGAAGCCCTCCGGCACCATCCGCTCGAAGGGCAGCCCGCGCCGCTCGTCCACCAGGATTCGCCGCGCCATCGACCGCGCGCGCTCGTGCGCCAGCTTCCACAGCGCGGGGTGCCCCACGTGGTGGAACTTCTCGAAGTGCGCCACCGCGGACTGGAGCGCGGAGTCCAGCAGCTCCTCGGGAATCTCCTCCGGCGCCTTGCCGAGCAGTTGGTGCTGCTTGAGCGACTGGAAGACCTCCTCGACGACGCGGTGCCAGAAGGTGCCGCGCCCGCGCGCGTCGAACTCCTCGCCCGGACGGTCCGGCTCCGACACCTTCAGGCCGTACGTGAGGAAGCCCTGGAAGCCGCAGTTGCCGAAGCGCGCGAGCGCGGACGCGGACAACGGTCGCGTGAGGTCGAAGCGGAAGGCCTCGCGCAGCGACGCGCGCATCGTGTTGGCGTCGACCGAGCCCGTGTACTTCCCGGGCTTCATCTTCGGGTCTCCGAAGAAGTACAGCCGCTCCACCTCGACCAAGGACAGCTCGCGCGCACCCGAGTACCAGGCCTCGCGGTCGAAGTAACGCTTGAGCAGCGGCGCAGCGGCGTCCGGCTCGGTGACGCGCAGCTTCGGATACGAGAGGACCTCGAGCGCCACGCAGCGCCGCAGCTCCGACTCGGTGAGCACCTCGTCCAACGGAGGGATGGGCGGCAACGAGCGCGGCGTCCACTTCAGCGCGGTCAGCCGGCGAACCTCCTCCAGGAACGAGGACGGCACCTGCTCCTGTCCGCCCGCCCCCTCCACCGCGAAGGACAGGCTCAGCGTCTCCTCCGCCGCGGCGAGCGCGCTGGCGAACAACAGGCGGTCCTCGGTGAGCCGCCACGCCGCCCGGTCCTCGAACTCACCGCCCGTCAGCCGGAACACATCACGGCCCAGGTGCTGATTGAGCGCCGAGCGCTCCGCGTCCGCGAGCAACGGCGAGGGCACATCCCGTCCCGGGAAGCGTCCCTCGGTGAGCCCCGCGATGAAGAGATGACGGAAGGAGCGTCCAGGCACCTCCGCCGCCTCCAGCACCTCCACCGCCGCGCCCCTGGGACCTCGCGCGGGCAGGTACGCTTCCGACATCGCGTCGCGCAGCCATCGACCGAACGTGCGCCGACGCAGCACCGGGCCACCGCCCACCGCCTTCATCGTGCGCAGCAGTCCCTGCACGCGCTGCCGCAGCGCCTCACGCGCGGCCTCGTCACGCGCCCGCGCATCCAGCGCCCGCTCCGCCAACCCACCCTCCGCTCGCGACTCCAACGGCCCCTCGGAGTCCATCAGCCCCAGTCGCTCCACCACGTGCCACCACGCGGCCAGCTGCTCGGCGACAGGCGCCTTGTCGGGGATGCGTCGGCAGTAATCCAGCAGCAGGCCGCAGCGCTCGCGCAGCACCCGCACCGACTGGATGCGCGCGCTGCCGTCCTTCTTCTGTGCGCCTTGCAGCGCCTGGAGCCGACGCGCGAGGCCCTCCAGTCGCACGTCGTACGCACCGCGTCCTCGCAGCGCGCCCAGGCGGTCGTCCCGCACGGCGGCCAGCGCGAAGAGGCTCGCGGGCGACTCCGGACCTCCGCGCGACAGGATGTGCGCGTAGCGGCTGCCCACCAGCTCCGCCACGCGCTCGGCGGGGAAGCCGTCCTCCACCAGCAGCGGCAGGTCCAACGCCAGTCGCACCGGCCCGGCCAGCGAGAGCGGCTCACCCCAGGGCAATCGCACCGGTACGCCCAGCTCACCGAGCGTCTCGGCGAGCCACCCCGCCTCCGCTCCCAGCTCGCGGTACGCAATCGCGATGTCCGATGGCGCGGCCCCTTCGGCGATGAGCCGGCGCACGTCCCGCGCCACCAGTCGCGCCTCCTCGCGTGCCGTGGCCGCGCTCCAGATGCGAGGCTGGGTCTTCGCGTCCTCGAGCACATTGCGCGGCGCCCGGGGCGAGAAGGCGAAGCGGCCCAGGTCGATGAACGGCCGGGACTCGAAGGTGACGTCCGCCTTGAAGAGGTCCACGTGCGGCATGGACTCGCCGCGGTTCTCGAAGGCGCGGAACAGCGAGGCCAGGGCCGCGTCCGCCACCGGAGAGCCTCCCACCGGCGTCTCCACCCGGAGCGTCACGCGCCGCGACTCACACGCCGCGGCCAACGCCAGCAGCAGCTCCAGGCCGGAGGGGCGCACGTCGTACACCCCATGCAGCACGAGCGTCCCCACGCCATCCCAGCTCACCGGCCACGAGCCCTGCCCCAGCGCCTCGCGAGCACCGCGCAGCACATCCTCGCGGTCCGCGAGCCCCAGCTCCGCCAGCTTCTGCTCGTACAGGTGATACAGCCGGGCGAGCACCCGCACGTGCTTCTGCCGCTCGGGCGGGAGGACCTCCACCGCGTCCTGGAGCTCCCGTGGCGACAGGCGCCCGGCCTTCAGGTCCAGCACCACCTCCAGCCCCGCGCGCGCGAAGGCCGGCTCCCGGACGTACTCGCCGAAGTGCGTGTTGCCCAGCTGCGGCCCCAGCGAGGACATCACCGCGCGCGCCAGCACCGCCGGACAAGGACGCCGGTTCAGCTCACGAGCCCCGCCCAGCGCGACGAGCAGCTCCTCCCACGTGAGCAAATCCCGCCCCACCGCCAGCCCCCGCGCGTTCCCTTCCGCGCGCAACGCGGCCTGACGCCGGCTGGCGTCGGGGAACACATGGAGGGTGCGGACGGGACGGGCCATGGATGCGTGGAGTCTAGAACGACCGGACGGGTCGCTTTCATGCTCCATTCCTCACTCCGCGCCCAGTGTGTTCGCGAGCCCGCCTGCCTGCCCACCTGTTTCCCATGGTTGGCCCACGAACCGGACCTCCATGACCGGCTTACCCAGAAGCCCTGGAGCTTCCGGGTGGCCCTGGAGCGGGTGAGGCTCAGAAGGTGTGCGCCAGTTCGAGCTGCGAGAGCGCCGGGGAGGTGAAGCCCTCGCCCAGGAAGAAGCGGTCACACAGGCCCTCGGGAACGATGGCGCTCACCGCCAGGGGCTTCCCGGGGTGCGCGGCGGCCAGGGCTCGCAGCAGCCTTCGCCCGGCGCCCCGTCCTCGGGCCGAGGGCTCCACTCCCAGCGAGCGCAGGCCGAGCGTGGGTGCGGAGACGTCCGCCACCACCGCGAAGGCAGGACCGAGTCGGAAGGCCTTGGCTGGGGAGGACAAGCCCATCACCGTCGCCGCATCGAGCTGCCACGGCAGGTCCGCCGGCAGAAGCTTCGCGCAGTCTCGAGGGTCCACTTCCTCCAGCGCACCGGGCTCTGGCGTTGGCGTCCCCGTGAAGCCCACCAGACGCCGTACGCGTCGGAAGCCGAGCCGCTCGTAGAGCTTCACCGCGGGCGCGTTCTGCTCGATGACCTCGAGCACCATCCGCGCATCTCCGCGCGCTCGGGCGGATTCCAATAAGGGACGCAGCATGTCGCCGCCCAGGCCCTGCCCTCTTCGGCTGGGAACGATTCCCATGCCCGCGACCCGGCTGATGTTGCCCCGTCTCGCCATCAGCACGAGCCCCACCGCCTCACCGCTCACGCGGGCGACCCGACTCTCCGTCAACGAGATGTGCTCGCTCCGCACCCGCGCATCGAACGCCTGCGGGGCATCGGGCACGGAGACGAAGTAGCCCTCGAAAGAACGGGCGAACAACGTGGACAGCGACAGGAAGGACCACTCGGACGCGGGGACGAGGTCCATGTGCTCGCGGTTCATTGCGCGCCACGCTGCCGCAATGATCGGAATCCCGCAACGGTTCGCGGATGCGCCCGTTCGCGTTACGACTCGGTCGTCAGCAAGAAGCGCTCGCGGAGCATGACGCATCACGCGGATGCGATGAATGGAGTCCCGCAGCAGTTGGCTGATGCGCCCATTCGCGTTGCGACTCGGTCATCAGCGAGAAGCGCTCGCGGAGCATGACGCACCACGCGGCTGCGATGAATGGAATCCCGCTGCGGTTGGCGGATTCGCCCGTTCGCATTGCGACTCGGTCGTCAGCAAGATGCGCTCACGGTTCACGATTCGTCGCCCTGCCGCGATGAATGGAATCCCGCTGCGGCTGGCGGATGCGCCCATTCGCGTTGGTACTCGGTCATCAGCGAGAAGCACTCGCGGAGCATGACGCGCCACATGGCTGCGATGACTGGAATTCCGCAGTGGTTCGCAGATGCACCTGCCCGCCTCCACGAACATGAGGTCCGTGGAGGCGGAGAGCCTCCGCGTTACGACTCGGTGGTCAGAGAGAAGGTGATGCGGATGCCGCCCAGCAGGTACTCCTCACCATCGGAGACCTGACGGCGCGCGATGCGCGTGTTGTCGAACCAGGTGCCGTTCGAGGACTTGAGGTCCTCGATGAACACCTCGTCACCGTCGCGCACCACCACCGCGTGCTCACGTGACACCCGGGCTGACTTCACCATCAGGTCCGCGCTGGGGCCTCGGCCGATGATGAACCGCTCGCGTGCGACGAGCACCGGTTCGCCATCGTCGAGCTTCACGTGCACCTTCAGCTCCGGCGGAGCCTGCACGATGATGGTCTTGTCCGGCTTGCCCGCTGGCGCCTTCGGCTCGGGCTTCGCCTCCGTCACCAGGTCGGAGGAGTCTTCGTCCACGAACGCTGGCTCGACGGAAGCCGCTGCCGCCTTGCCCGCTGCGGGCTTGCCTGCCGCCGGCCTGCCTGCGACGGCATTGGCTCCAGCTGCCTTGCCTGGGATGGCCTTGCCTACCGCCGCCTTGCCAGCAGCCGGCTTCTCGTCCTGGTCCGAGTCCTCAGAATCATCATCGTCCGCGTCGTCTTCGGAATCATCGTCCGAGTCCTTCGCATCCGCGTCGCTATCCGAGTCCTCAGAATCATCATCGTCCGCGTCCTTCGCATCCGCGTCGCTATCCGAGTCCTCGTCGGAATCGTCCGCGTCCTCATCCGCGTCGCTATCCGAGTCCTCGTCGTCCGAATCCTCGTCATCGTCCGAATCCTCGTCATCGTCCGAATCGTCGTCCGAATCCTCGTCATCGTCCGAATCGTCGTCCGAGTCCTCGTCGGAGTCGTCGTCCGAGTCCTCGTCGGGCTTCGCGTCGACGGGTTCGAGCAGACGGTCGACGTCACCCACGATGTCACGGACGCGCGCGGCGACAGCCTCACGCAGCTCGGCCTCGTCGACCGCGGGCTCCTTCTCCGTGGCGGGCTCGTCCTCGGAGTCCTCGTCACTGTCTGAGTCCTCGTCGCCGGAGCCCTTGGCACTGTCGGCGTCCTTGGCCTCGGCGCCCTCTGCCTCGTCGGCTCCGGGAGTCCCTTCGTGTTCCCCGGTCTTGGACTCTTCTTCATCGGTGTCCGCGAGCGCGACGGCCCGAGGCGACTGCACCTCCACCGTCTGGTCCACCGCGCGCACCACTTCGCGAACACGCTCGGCGACCGCCTCGGGCTCGGCGCCCTTCGGAGCCTCCACCTCCGCGGGCTCGTTGGCCGCGTCCGCGACCTTCGCGGAGGCCGGCGCCTTGATCGACGGCACCGCCGTGGGCGGTGGAGCCACGGGCTCCGCTGCCGCCGCAGCAGCAACCACCGAGGGCGCCGCCACAGGGGCGCTGACCGAGGGCGTCACCGCGACCGCGGGCGTCGCCACGGGTGCATGCGCAACCACCGAGGGCGCCGCCACGGGTGCATGTGCAACCGCCACGGGCGCAGCCACCACGGCCGGCGCACTGCCCACCTCGGAGAGGCTCACCTGCGTGGGCTGGATGAACCCGAACTGCCGCGCGAGCGAGAAGACCGCCTGATTGACGAGGACATCACGGTCCACGCCCATCTCGCGGCTCATCGTCTCCAGCGCCTTCCACAGCGGGTCGGCGATCTCGACCTGTCGAGGAGTGCGGTTCATGACTCAGCTCCCCCTCAGGTTGTCCTGCCAGGGCGAAACGTTGTGGCTGTCCGTCAGCCAATAGAACATCGCCTGCATCTCCGCGTAGTGCAGCTCCACCATGCCCAGGAGGTTCGGGTGCAGGGCATCGATGTCCATGCCCGCGAACTCGAAGCCCGCGGCGCCCGACGCCTGCGCGCCACGGCCCCCCGTCACCTTGCGGTCCCTCACGCGCCAGTGACGCTGGCTCGACATGCCCGCCGCCTGTCCGAAGTTCGCCGGGGGCGCCACCTTCTTCGGCAGCACCACCTTCGACTCACCACAGGCCCACAAGAGCCACGTGAGCGCATTCCAATCCCCACGGGCCCGCTGGATGACGTCCGGCAATCCCAGCCCCGAGAGGGACACCGTCTCGTCGACGGAGACCGAGTCCTCCCCAATCTCCACCTCCTCCTCGGCCAGCTCCACCGGCCCCGCCGGCAACAGGGCGGACAGGTCCGGCGGCATCCACGGCAGCACCGCGCCAGGCTTGAAACGCCCCAGGAGCTCCGCCCGGATGAGCTGCAACCGCGTGGCGTACTTCTGGACGATGCGCACGATGGCGTCGAGCGTCTGCGCGGGCTTCTCCGGCAGGTCCTCGTACGTCGACACCGGCGTCTCCTTCGCCGGCCAGAAGTCGAACACCGGGTACAGCCCCCGCGCATACGTCCCCAGGAACGCGGCCGTCCCCGGCTCCGCCTTCGCCAACGCCTCCGCGTCCTTCAACGCGTGCGCGTCCATCCCCATGTTCAACAGCACGAGGCCTCGGGTGAAGAGGAACGCCGTGCGCTCCGGAGCGACCAGCAGCGCCGCGTTCACGAAGTCCAGCGCCGCCCTCGGCCGATCCAACTGGTCCAGCCGCACCGCATGGGCCCGCAGCAACATGCCCGCGTCGCCACCGCGCACCAGCGTCTCCGCCAGCGCCGAGCTGGAGTCCGCCGCGTTCTGCAGCGCCTCGCCCGCCGTGGCCTTCGCGTTGTCCGGCGTCCTCGGCAGCGCCACGCGCTCCATCAACTCGAGGAACGGCGCCACCTGCTGGTCCATCGCCACCGAGCGCGCCAGCGCCAGGAGCGCCTCGCGGTGCTTGCGCGCCGCCACGCACGTGGCCGCGTACTCACGCCAGGCCTCCGCGCTGCGGGGCACGTTGGAGAACACCGGCGACGCCGACAGCTCCGCCTCCTCCTGCGCGACGCCCAAATCCCGCGTCAACACCACCTGCCGGTCCGCGTCCAGCAGCGTCCACTTCCCACAGGCCACGTCCTGCTCGTACCGGCCCTCGTCGAACGTGACGCGCGGGTCCAGGTACTCGTCCTTCGCCAGCGAGCGATAGGCGCCGTGGCGCTGCCCCTCGACGAACTCGCCCTCCCACAGCAGCTGGCCGTCCTGGAGCCAGAAGCGCGCGAGCCCATGACGCTCGCCGTCGGTGTTCAGCTCCACGTGGGACCACTGGTTCAGGTCCTCGCGAAGCTCCGCCTCCACCGGGATTCCCTCGGGGCGGTCGGGGTACGGCTCACCGGTGGACGGCACCACGCGGCGCTCCTGGCCGTCGTAGTGCTTCACGCCGGTGACGCGGCCGTGCTCGTACATCATCACCGTCTTGCGAACGAGCGTGGAGACGCCGTTCTCGTGCATGCGCTCCGTGGTGAACTTCTCGGACGCGTACCAGGTGCGCGGCCCGTGCAGCTCCCCCTTCACGAAGTCGCCGTCCTGGGAGACCTCACCGCTCTCGTGGAAGCGCTTGAAGGGGCCGTGGGGCTTGTCGTTCTCGAAGCTGCACTCGTTGCAGAGCGTGCCGTCCGCGCGCCAGTACTTGTAGGGGCCCTGCTTGCGACCCTTGGGGTCCGTGGCGCCGTACACCCATTCGCTGTCACCCTCGTCCCACGTCGCCTCGGGGTGCACGCCGGGCGGGACGATGCCCTGCTCGGTCAGCTTCTTGTTCTCCTCGGCCTGCTTCGCGTAGGCGACGTCCAGCGTCTTGAGCGACTTGACCAGCGCGTCCAGCCGACCCGGCGACATGGCCCCGCTGGAGCGGTGGACCACCGTGCCATCCTTGAACGCCATCAGCGTGGGGATGGACTGGATCTGGAAACGGCCCGACAGCTCCTGCTGCGCCTCGGTGTCCACCTTGCCGAACACGACGTCCGGGTGCTTCTCCGCGGTGGTGGCGTAGGTCGGCGCGAAGTTGCGGCACGGGCCACACCACTCCGCCCAGAAGTCCACCAGGACCAGCCCTGGCTTGCCAGTCATCTGTTCGAAGGTCTCGGCCGTCAGGTCGACGGGGTGCGTACTCACGATGAAGCCTCGGATGCGAATGGGAGTCGGACGCTTGTAGTCAAACCCTTCGCGCCGCGCCAGCGTCGCTCTATGCTGCGCGACGTGCGCCCGTCCTTTCCCATTCTCGCACTCACTGCTGTCCTCGCTCTCTATCCGCTGACTCCGGCGCTGGCCCAGCCCGCGGAGGACGCCCCCCGTCTGCATGAGCTGAAGTTCGACTGGGCTCGCGACGGCGTCATCACCGGCTCCGCCGCGGTGCTCTGGATTTCGAGCGAGGCGCTCTTCAAGAGCGACCTGGCGCCCGCGACGTGCCGCTGGTGTGATCGGGCGCCGGACGGGACGGACCGACTCAACGGGTTGGACCGCTGGGGCCGGGGGCTGGCGGGAAAGACGGAGGCGTCGCGGCACCGCGCGGGGCAATGGAGCAACATCATCGGCTTCGGCGTGCTGCCCGTGGGTGTCATGGGCTTGCAGTACGCGCTGGGGCGGGGCTCGGATGGCCCCAGCCGGTTCTTCGCGCAGGACGCGACCATCATCCTGGAGAGCGCCATGCTGTCGACGCTGGCGAACCAGACGGTGAAGTTCCTGGTCGGCCGCGAGCGGCCCTTCGTCCACGTGCTCCCCGAGGACCAGAAGCGCCTCACCGAGCAACCCAGTGACAACAACCTGTCCTTCTACAGTGGTCACACCAACCTGGCCTTCTCGCTGGTGGTGTCCGCGGGCACCGTCGCCGCGCTGCGCGGCTACGAGAACCAGGCGTGGATCTGGGCCGTGGGGCTGCCGCTCGCCACGTCCGTGGGGCTGTTGCGCATGGGCGCCGACAAGCACTACCTCACCGACGTGGCCACCGGCGCGGTGCTGGGCGCGGCCTTCGGCGTCGCGGTGCCCCTGCTGTTGCACGGCCGCACTGGCGGCGCGGAGTCCAGCGCCACGCGTCGCGCCCCTTCCGCCGCCCGGCTGATGCCCGTCGCGGGCGCGCGCATGGCTGGCATCTCGGGCGTCTTCTGAGGCCCGCCCTCTCCGGAGGTCTCTGGCGAGCCTCCCTGCCCGGCCCGGCGTGGCGCGGAGGACTGCTGGCGCTGCTGCTCGTCGCCGGCTGCAACTCCGCGAGCCGCTTCGCGCCCAGCTACCTGCTGGTGCCGCCCCAACCCTTCGTCACCGCACCGCCCATCTGGGGGCCGGTGGAGGCGGGACACTGGAGTGTCGGGCTGCGCGTGCAAGCCATCGCCGCCACGGCGGAGGACCCCTCGGCGCTCCAGCTCACGGTCTGGTACCCGACGCGGGAGAGCGACGCGGCCACCCGCCTTCACTATCGCGACTACGTGGGCCTCATGGGCTTCGAGTCCCAGCCCGAGACGCCTCGCGACGAGGCGCGCGCCACCGCGGCCATCACGCTCTACGAACAGCAGCTGGTCGACCTGGGCATCCCCGAGGAGAGCACCGCCGCGTGGCTCGACGCGCCCATGACGGCCACCCCGCATGCGCCGCCCGCGCCGGGGCGATTCCCGCTGGTGCTGGTGGCGCAGGGCCGTCATCACTCCGCCCACCATCAGGCCGTGCTGGCCGAGTACCTGGCGAGCCACGGCTACGTGGTGGCCACCACGCCCTCGCCCACTCGCGGAGAGGCTCCGGGACCGGACCTCGACGTGCTCGCCACCGCGCGGCGCCAGACGCGAGACCTGGAGCGCGCGCTCCGCGTCCTCCGGATGGATGCGCGCATCGACACCTCGCGCGTCGCCGTGGTGGGGCACAGCCTGGGCGCCCGCGCGGGCTTCCTCTTCGCGCTCGCGCACCCCGAGGCGGGCGCGCTGGTGAGCCTGGATGGCGGCATCGCGACCCGGCGTGGCAAGGAGTGGTTGAAGGGCCTGCCGGACTTCCAGCCCGAGCGCCTCCAGGTCCCCCTGCTCCACCTGTTCCAGGAGGATGACGCCGTGGTGGTGCCCGACTTCGAGCTGCTCGAGTCGCTGCGCGGCGCGCATCGGTGGATGATTCGCATCCCGGGCATGCGGCACGTGGGCTTCACCAGCGTGGGCGCCGCCGCCACGCTGGCGCCAGGAGTCGTGTCGACGGAGACCGCGCGGTCGGTGGCCCGGGGCTGGGCGACGTCCACGGACGTGACGCGCAGGTTCCTGGACGCCACCGTGCGACGCAGGCTCGTGCGGCCCAACGCGCCGCCGCCGTCCGCCAACGCCCTGGTCGTCCCGGGCACGGACGTGCTGCTCGAGCACTGGGAGCCCGGTCAGCCCTGACGCCCGCGCCGGGCTACATCGCGCCCACGGGGGCGTCATCCCCGTCGTGCTCTCCCTCCACCACGGGCAGCCGGGACAAATCCCAACGGCGCCCCGGCTCCCAGGCGACGGCGCCGGAGACACCCCAGCCAGCCCGCACGACCTCGCGGCCCTCGTACTCCAGCCAGAAGACGGACTCCTCGGGACGCGTGGCCTGGTCCAGACAGGCGATGCGCGTCGCGGGGCGGCCGCCCCCCTCCAGCGTCACCGCGAAGGCCTTGTGCGAGTGCCCACACAAGAGCCACTTCGGCTGCACCGTGTCCACCAGCCGGCGCGTCACGCCATTCCCAATCCAGTACGAGGGCAACGGCCGTGGCGGAGAGGGGTTCTCCTCCCGCGCGCGCTGGACGATGCCTCGGGGCCACTCGTGCACGAGCATCAGGTCCACGTCCCGGAGCAACATCACCCGGTCGACCTCCGCGGCGCGGAAGTAGCCCGCCTGTTTCATCAGGTCCTGCGTGACGGGGCGCTTCAAGGGCTGGTCGATGAAGCGCGGCGCGTGGATGCCGGACAGGAAGCCCACGCGCAGCCCCGACAGCTCACGCACGCCGGCGCGGCCCAGGTAGGTGACGCCCGGCGCCAGCTCGCCTCCGTCCTGGAAGTCGTGCAGCGCCTCGAAGTCCTCGTTGTTGCCGCCGATGAAATACAGGGGCCGCTTCACGCGGCGCACGCCGTCCGCGTACTCGGCGAACTCCGCGGGCATGGTCCGCTTGGCGGCCTTGCGACGGTGGTCGTCCGCGCGGCGGAACGCCTCCACGTCCCCCACCGCGAGCACCATGGACACCGGCCGACCACGCGACTGCTCCAGCGCGTCCAACCACGTCTCCACGCGGTGGAAGCGACCATGGACGTCGCCCAGGGCGGCAACCAGGAGGGGCTCCGGCATCACCCTGGAAGGCTGCACCCGCGCATCCACCCTGTCGAGTCATCCCCGCCCCATGGGACGGAGGGCTGACAGAAAAGCCACACTTCGGCTCACGTCTTCCATGAAGGCAGCGCGCCGACACCAATCACAGACAAACGCCGCGCCCCTCCGAGGAGAAGCACGGCGCCGTCACACCTCCGACTGACGTGAGCGCTAGTTGCAGCCCAGCGGGTACGTCACCTCCACCAGCGAACCCGGCGCGGGAGCGGAGTCCCGGTCGAAGATGATGCTGTTGGTGCGCGCGTCGTACTCCCAGCCCGACAGCACCTGCACGCCGTCCACGTGGACGACGATTCGCGTGGTGTCCGCGGGCTCCTCGGACAGCGGGAACTTGCGGTTGGGGCCGAAGGCGCTGTTGGAGAGCTTCTCCAGGGACGCGGCCCAGTTGGGCGTGCAGATGCTCTCCACCACGCCGCCCGTCGTGTTCGCCAGCTGGATGTAGCGGCTGCCGGCGCTGCTCGACGTCGGGCAGGTGGCCAGGTCCATGGGGCCGACAATCGCGTTGATGCTGAGCTTCGCCTTGTCGTTGCCCTTCAGCGCCAGGAAGTACGTCTCGTAGAAGGACACCGGCTGCGAGCTGAAGTCCTCCTCGTCCGACAGGAAGATGATGGCCAGCTTCGCGTCCTCGCGCAGGAACCCGCCGTTGCCGTCGTTGGGCTGCGGCGTGCGGCTGTCATCCAGGTTGTAGAGCAGCGGGTCCGACAGGGCGCGGTGCGCCGCGTCCAGGCCCTGCTCGTTCCAGTGACACACGCCCACGCGGGTGTTGTCCGCGAACACCGCGGCCGCGTTGGGCGTGTCCGGCGTGATGATGCGGGGGCGCGAGCCGTCCACGGGGAACAGGCGCCCGTTCTCGCCGCCCTGCGCGCCGCCCGGGCACTCGGACCAGCCGCCCGGGGACTCGTCCAGGCCCGTCGTGGTGACGCCAATGCGGTAGTCCACCGCCGCCGCGCTCGCCGCGCTCAGGAAGGCCGCGAAGTTCTGCCCCAGGCTCTGCTGCTCCTCCATCATCGAGCCCGAGTTATCCACCACGAAGAGCACGTCCACCTTCGCCTTCGACTCCTGGAAGAAGCGGTCCGTCTGCTCCGCCTTCGTCACGCCCCGGCCCAGCAGGCCCGCCGTGTACTCGCTGCCATCCTCCAGCCGGAAGCGCACCGCCGCCGCGTCGTCGCCGTCGTCCGTCGGCGTGTAGCGCGCCGTCAGCTTCACCCGCCCGCCCGCCGCAATCGCGGAGGGGAACGCGTTCGCCGACTCCACCGAGAACTCCTCGCCCGCCTGCTCCAGCGTCATCCCGGCCACCTTCACCGGGCCGATGCACTCGTTGATGGCGACCAACTCCCGCGTGCGCGGACCGCACGACAGCTTGGTGACGCCGAAGTCCACCGTCGTCGGCTGCAGCGCGAAGCAGCCCTTCACGCCCTCGCCCACGAGCGACACCAGCGGGTGGCCCAGCGTCGGGTGGTTCACCCACGCCTCCGCGAGCCCCTCGAAGGGCCCCTCGTCCTCCGGCTTGAAGCGCACCACCAGCGTCGCCTTCTGGCCCGGCTCGAGCACGTGGTTGGGCACCGCCTGCGCGAGGAAGGACGCGTCGGAGCCCGCCACCAGCTGCATGGACGCCAGGTAGCACGCCTCCGTGCCCGTGTTGCGCAGGGTCACCCCCAGCCCCACCTCCGCGCCCACCGGCACCTTCCCGAACTTCAGCTGCTGCGGCAGCGTGTACTGGCACGGCTTGAAGGCGCGGCCCTCGCCCTTCAGCGTCACGCCCTCCGTGGACGTGGTGCTCCCCGCGCGCACGCTCACCGCGAGCTGCCCCTCGCTCTTGCCCGCGGCGCCCACGCGCGGGCTGAAGGTGATGCCCACGAAGGCCGACTGGCCCGCCGGCACCGTCACGCTGGCCGGCGCCTGCGCCAGGGTGAAGTAGCCGCCCTGCGCCGTCGTCAGGTTCAGGTTGTTGACGAGCACGCTGTCACGGCAGCGGTTGATGACCTCCACCGGCCGCGTCGCCGTCATGCCCTCGGCCACCACGCCGAAGTCCAGGTCACGCGGCTTCACCGCCACGCACGACGTGCCGCCCTCGCCCGCGAGCGACACCTTGGGCCCGGGCGCGGCGGAGCCCTGCTCGCGCACGCCCACCTCGATGCGCCCCTCACCCGCGCGCCCCAGCACCACCGGGGTGAAGGCCACGCGCACCTCCACGCTCGCGCCCGCCGCCAGCAGGCCGCCGCTGAGCACCGGCGCGCTCACCACGCGGTACACGCCGCCCGGGTTGAGCTGCAGCTCCACGCCGGACCAGCGCAAGGACTCGGTGCCCTGGTTGCGCACGGTGATGGACTGCTCCGCGCTGGCCCCCAGCGCCACGCGCCCGAAGTCCAACCGCAGCGGCGTCACCTCCAGCTTGGACGCCACGCCCATGCCCTTGAGCGGCACCACCGCCGGCTCGCACCCCTCGCACACGGCGACGTGCAGCTCCGCCGCGGCCGCGCCCAGCCGCCGGGGCGCGAAGGCCACCGACAACACCCGCTCCTCACCCGGCGCCAGCGTGGGCGCCTCGCCATGCTCCGCGGTGAACTGGTCCGCGTCCACGCCCTGCACCGACACCCCCAGCGGCGTCTCCACGTCGGAGGGGTTCTTCACCGTCACCTGGCGCATCTCCACGAAGCCCATGGCCACGTTGCCGAAGTCCAGCTCCGTCAGCGGCACCTCCACGAAGGCCTTCACGCCCCGCCCGGACACCGGCACCTGGCCCTGGGCGTCCGCGTCCGTGATGAGCTCCAGCGAGCCCTGCACCGTGCCCTCCACGTCGGGCTTGAAGTGCACCTCGATTTCGCGCTCCGCGCCGGCCCCCAGCGTGAAGGGCTCGAACGGGGGCACCGTGACGTTGGGGATGCTGGAGAGGGCGCCCTCCACGCGGTACGACGCCCGGCCACCGTTGGTCACCTTCAGCTTGAAGCTCTTGGTGCGGCCCAGCGCGGCGGGGCCGAAGTCGATGGTCTCGGGGCGCACCACGAAGGCGCTCTTCGCCCGCTGGGACGACGGGCGCTCACAGCCCGTCCCCACCACCAACGCCACCGCCACCCACGCCACCCAAAACAGACGTCTCATCGTTGCTGCCTCCCCACGACTCCCGGGCCCGGATTCCGCGCGGCCTCGCACCCGCGCGATTCCGGCGGAGGGGGCGCTCTGCAACCCAGGTGCCCGACGCACGGCGGCGACAGACGTCCACCGGCCAACGTGGCAACTCTTGGGCGTGGCTGGGGAAAGGGGTTCTCCGCCGTGGGAAGAACGTTTCCCTCGGGGCGGGTAGGACTGGAATTACTTCAGGAACGCCAGGTGACAGTCAGGACAAACCACCAGCCCGCCCTGGGCACCGGCGGACCTCAGGGCGCGGGCCTCGACTGCGGGGCGCGCAGGCGCTCCAGCACGCCCGTTCCCCACAGGACGCCCACCATGCACACCAGGGCGCCCGTCACGGCCAGGGGGGACACGGCTTCATCCAGCAGCAGCGCCGCGAGCACCCACGAGAAGACCGGCGTCGACTGGGTGGCGACCCCGCCGGCCACCGCAGTGACGTAGCCCAGGGCATACGTGAAGGCCATCTGCGCCACCACGGAGGAAACGCCCACGCCCAGCAGCGGAAGCACGACATCCCAGCCGAGCGGCCTCCAGTCCGCGAGCGCGAAGGGCAGGCTGAAGAGCAGGCCGAACAGACAGAAGGAGAGGAACACCGTGGCCGCGTCCGTCTCGTGCCGCAGCGCGCGTATCACCACCACGGCCGCGCCGCCCAGCACGGCCGACGCCATGCCCGCCCACGCGCCCAGCCCCAGCGTCAGCGAGACGTCCTGGGCCACCGTGCTCCACATGACGAGCCCCGCGCCCACCGTGGTGAGCACGAGCCCCGCGAGCAGCGCCCCCGTCACGCGCTCGCCCAGGAACAGCCAGCCGATGATGGCCGCGTAGATGGGCCAGCACGCGTTGAGCAGCACCGCGGGCCCCACCGACAGCCGGTCCAGCGCGACGAAGTAGAGGTAGACGGCCGCGCCGCCGAAGATGCCGCGCAGCGCCCACAGGTGCACCCGCCCGAAGCGGGGCCTGCGCCGCGTCAGCGGGAAGAACAACGCGAGGAACAGCAGGCCGATGGCGAAGCGCCCGGACGCCACCTGGCCCGGGGACAGGCGGCCGGCGAGCAGGCGGGTGCACAACGCCATCACCGCGAACAGCACGCTCGCGAAGACGAGCAGCGGCGTGCCGCGGTAGCGCACGGGGAGGACCCAGCGGGAGGACATAGGAGGAGGCGCCCCTCTACCGGAATCCCGGGCGGGGCTCCAGCGGCGCATGGCCGCTCGCCCGGGCGGCCGGCACGGGTGGGAGTGGGAGCGCAACGCCACGCGTTGAGGACCATCCACCCGCCTCCCCAGGTTTTTCCACCACCGGAACACCTATTCAGTGGTAGATCGCCCGCCCATCATGTCCGAGCCCGACGTCATCTCCCTCCGAGGCGCCAAGGAGCACAACCTCAAGAACGTCTCCCTGGACATCCCCAAGAAGAAGCTCGTCGTCTTCACGGGGGTCTCCGGCTCCGGCAAGAGCTCGCTCGCCTTCGACACGCTCTACGCGGAAGGCCAGCGTCGCTACGTCGAGAGCCTCTCCGCCTACGCCCGCCAGTTCCTGGGGCAGATGGAGAAGCCCAAGTACGACACCATCCGGGGCCTGTCGCCCACCATCTCCATCGAGCAGAAGGCGGCCAGCAACAACCCCCGCTCGACGGTGGGCACCGTCACCGAGGTGCACGACTACCTGCGCGTGCTCTACGCCTCCATCGGCGTGCAGCACTGCCCCAACTGCGGCCGCAAGGTGGGCAAGCAGAGCGCGCAGCAGATTGTCGACGAAATCCTGAAGATGCCCTCGGGCAGCAAGCTCCAGGTGCTGGCGCCGCTGGTGACGAACCGCAAGGGCGAGCACAAGGACCTCCTCACCGAGGCGCAGAAGCGCGGCTTCTCCCGCGCGCGCATCGACGGGGCGCTCAAGAGCCTGGAGGAGCGCATCGAGCTGGACAAGAAGTCCAAGCACGACATCGAGCTGGTCATCGACCGGCTGGTGCTCAAGGCGGACATCAAGACGCGGCTGACGGACTCGGTGGAGACCGCGCTGCGCGAGGGCAAGGGCACGCTCATCATCACCAACGAGACGGGCGCGGCGAGCGCGGACCGGGTGATGAGCGAGCTCAACGCGTGCCCCTCCTGCGGCATCTCCTTCGGGGATTTGACGCCCGCGTCGTTCTCCTTCAACAACCCGCTGGGCATGTGCACGGACTGCAACGGCCTGGGCACCCGGCCGGAGATGGACCCGGACCTCATCGTGCCGGACCCGTCTCGCAGCATCCGCGACGGCGCGATTGAACCCTGGGCCAACGGGATGAACCGCGGCGAGGGCTGGACGGCGGACTTCGTGGAGAGCCTGTCCAAGGCGTTCAAGATCGATCTGGACGTGCCCTACGGGAAGCTGTCGAAGCGCGAGCGCGACACGCTGATGAACGGCGTCAAGGGCAAGAGCTTCACCGTCGAGTGGGGCGACAACGGCAAGTACAAGATGGAGTGGGAGGGACTCGTCGAGCGCATGATGCGCAACTTCAAGACGACGACGTCCGAGGCCCGCCGCACCGAGCTGCAGAAGTACTTCAGCAACAAGCCCTGCCCCACCTGCAAGGGCGAGCGCCTGCGCCCCGAGAGCCGCGCGGTGAAGGTCCACGCGCACTCGATTGTCGAGCTGAGCCGCCTGACCATCGCGGACGCGCTCGCGTTCCTGGGCGCGCTGGCGCTGTCCGAGCACGAGCGGAAGATCGCCACCGAGCTGCTGAAAGAAATTCGCAGCCGTCTGTCCTTCCTGGTCGACGTGGGCCTGGGCTATCTGATGTTGGACCGCACCGCGTCCACGCTGTCGGGCGGCGAGAGCCAGCGCATCCGGCTGGCGTCGCAGATGGGCAGCGAGCTGACGGGCGTCATCTACATCCTGGATGAGCCCTCCATCGGCCTGCACCAGCGCGACAACGGCAAGCTGCTCACCACGCTCAAGCGCCTGAGGGACCTGGGCAACTCCGTCATCGTCGTGGAGCACGACGAGGAGACGATGGAGGACGCGGACTGGCTGGTGGACTTCGGCCCGGGCGCGGGTGAGCTGGGCGGTCAGGTGGTGTCCCAGGGCACGCCCAAGCAGGTGATGGCGGACGAGAACAGCCTCACCGGCGGCTACCTCTCCGGGCGGCTGGAGATTGAAATCCCCGAGGAGCGCCGCGCGCCCAATCCCAAGCACCAGCTGGTGATTCAAGGCGCGAAGGAGAACAACCTCCGGGATGTGGACGCGGTGATTCCGCTGGGCATCTTCACCGCCGTCACCGGCGTGTCCGGCGCGGGCAAGTCCACGCTCATCAACGAAATCCTCTACCCCGCGCTGGCCAGGCACCTGTACGACAGCCGCGAGTCGCCCGGGAAGCACAAGGCGGTGCTGGGCTTCGAGCACCTGGACAAGGTCATCGACATCGACCAGCGGCCCATCGGCCGCACGCCGCGCAGCAACCCCGCCACGTACACCAAGGTGTTCGACGCCATCCGCGAGGTGTTCGCGATGACGCCGGAGGCGCGCGCGTTCGGCTACGGGCCGGGCCGCTTCAGCTTCAACATCAAGGGCGGCCGCTGCGAGTCGTGCGAGGGCGACGGCGTCAAGCTGGTGGAGATGCACTTCCTGGCGGACGTGTACGTGCCGTGCGAGGTCTGCAACGGCAAGCGCTTCAATGAAGCGACGCTGCGCGTGCGCTACAAGGGCAAGAACATCGCGGAGACGCTCGACATGAGCGTGCGCGAGGCCCAGGAGCACTTCGGCGCGCACAAGGACATCATGCGCGTGCTGCAGACGCTGGGCGACGTGGGCCTGGGCTACATCCGCCTGGGCCAGCCCTCCCCCACCCTGTCCGGCGGCGAGGCCCAGCGCATCAAGCTGGCGCGTGAGCTGGCGCGCGTGGCCACCGGCCGCACGCTCTACATCCTGGACGAGCCCACCACGGGCCTGCACTTCGAGGACATCCGCAAGCTGTTGTCCGTGCTCAACCGGCTGGTGGCCGCCGGCAACAGCGTGCTCGTCATCGAGCACAACCTGGATGTCATCAAGAGCGCGGACTGGCTCATCGACATGGGCCCCGAGGGCGGCGCCGGCGGAGGCCAGGTGCTCGCCGTGGGCACCCCGGAGAGCGTGGCCAAGGTGCAGGCCAGCCACACCGGCCGCTACCTGGCGCACGTGCTGGGCAAGTCGCGGCGCGCGCGCGTGGGCAAGCGCGTGGCGGACACCAGGCCCGCACAGTCCGGCGCGACGGGCTGAACACACACACACCAGCCGCTTCCAGCAACATGGAGCGGGGGGCAGGGGTGCCTTCATTCACCCCTTACCCCCCGTCCACCTTGGAGGAAGACTTCACAGGTGGGGTGTGAGACGCGAAATCAGTTTCAGCCGCGTGTCATATGATAGGGCCTCATCAATTCCTGTCAAACAGGCCCAGCCCGCTTAAGTTGCATCAATAAACACGCACTCGCATCGGAACGCACGGGGCAAGCTCGCGCGAGAATTCCGGTGCCGCTGCGCCATGGGTGCGGGGCCCGTGACGCACGCCGCATCGCGGCACGGGCGAGGTGGGCTGCCAGGCCCAGGCCGCCCCACCGTGGAGGGAGGGGCCGCTCGGGGTGGCGGAGTGACGTGGGACGCGGGCCTTCAGTGGAGTCCCGCGCGCGCGTTGGGTAGGGTTGGGCCCCTTGCCTTCCAGGCGCCCCCACCTTTCTCCACCAGGGAGCACCCCGACTCATGGCTGAGAGTCCCGCGGTACCGCAGAACAACAAGTTCCCGCCGCAGATACCGTTCATCATCGGCAACGAGGCGTGTGAGCGCTTCAGCTTCTACGGGATGCGGAACATCCTCACGGTGTTCCTCATCGACTACCTGCTGCGCAACGCGGTGCCCGACACGGGGCTGCGCGAGGCCCAGGGCAAGAGCCTGATGCACACCTTCATGGCGGGGGTGTACTTCTTCCCGCTCATCGGTGGGTACCTGGCGGACCGCTTCTTCGGGAAGTACCGCACCATCCTCTGGCTGAGCATCGTCTACTGCATCGGCCACGCGCTGCTCGCCGTCTTCGAGAACAACGCCACGGGCTTCTACACGGGCCTGGCGCTGATCGCCGTGGGCAGCGGCGGAATCAAGCCGTGCGTCGCGGCCATGGCTGGAGACCAGTTCAACGAGTCCAACAGCCACCTGGTGAAGAAGCTCTTCGCCATCTTCTACTGGACCATCAACTTCGGCTCGTTCTTCGCGTCGCTGTTCATCCCGCTGTTGCTCAAGAACTTCGGGCCGTCGGTCGCCTTCGGAATCCCGGGCGTGCTGATGTTCATCGCGACCCTCATCTTCTGGGCGGGCCGGCGCCACTACGTGATGGTGCCGCCGACGGGGGCCAACCCGCACTCGTTCTTCAAGGTGGTGGGCAGCGCGCTGAAGAACAAGGGACAGGGCGGCCACTGGCTGGACGGCGCCAAGGCCACGCACCCCGAGGAGGCCGTGGAGGGCGCCAAGGCGGTGTTCCGGGTGAGCGGGCTGATGCTGCCCTTCGTGCCCTTCTTCTGGATGCTGTTCGACCAGAAGGCGTCCACGTGGGTGGTGCAGGCGCGCTCCATGGACCTGAATGTGGGCGGGTTCGTCTTCCAGCCCAGCCAGATGCAGTTCGTGAACCCCATGCTGGTGATGCTGCTCATCCCCTTCCTGACGGCGGTGGTGTACCCGCTGTTCCAGCGCTCGGGGTGGGAGCTGACGCCGCTGCGGCGCATGCCGCTGGGGCTCGTCTTCGGCGCGGTGTCGTTCATCATCGCCGGCTTCTTCCAGGTGGCGATGGAGGGCGGCACGACGCTGAACATCGCGTGGCAGATTCTGCCGTACGTGGTGCTGACGCTCGGCGAAATCCTGATGTCCACCACGGGCCTGGAGTTCGCGTACACGCAGGCGCCCCGGCAGATGAAGGGCACCATCCAGAGCGTGTGGCTGGTGACGAACACGCTGGCCAACGTGGCGGTGGCCATCGCCGCGGCGCTCAACGTCTTCTCCGGCTCCGGGCAGTTCTTCTTCTACGCGGGCATGGCCCTGGTCGCCGCCGTGGGCATGGCGCTGGTGGCCCGCCGCTACGTGGTGCGCGACTGGTACCAGACGTCCGCGCCGCTCCCCACCGAGGAGCGCAACGCGGCGGGAATCACGGCGAAGTCGGCCTGAAGAAACAGCGACGCCGGAGCGCTCGACTTCTCGAGCAGCTCCGGCGTCGGGTGCTTCGTCGAAGCCAAGGGGCGCGCTTCTCCTTTCAGGGAGGCGCGCCCCTCGTCGTTTCCGCCACTCAGGCCGCGGCCACCGAGGAGCCGCCCTGGGCCTGCTCGTGGGTGGCGGAGACGGGCCGCACCTCGTCGGTGCCGTGCATCATCTTCTTCAGGACGGGCGAGACGACCAGCAGGATGAGGCCGGCGATGCCCGTGCCGATGGAGATGTAGAGGAACACGTCGAACTCGCCCAGCTTCTCCGAGTAGCCGCCGATGACGCCGGAGAGCTTGTTGGCCGCCGCGTTCGCCAGGAACCACACGCCCATCATCGCGGAGACGATGCGCTGGGGCGCCACCTTGGTCACCATGGAGAGACCCACCGGTGACAGGCACAGCTCGCCCATGGTGTGGAACAGGTACGCCAGGATGACCCAGTACGCGGCCGCCTTGCCCGCCGCCTCGCTCTGGTTGGAGGCGCCCAGCATGAAGACGAAGCCGATGGAGAGGAACACCAGGCCCATGCCCATCTTCACCGGGATGCTCGGGTCCTTGCCGCGCGCGGCCAACCACCCCCACAGCCCCGCGAACACCGGCGCCAGGGCGACGATGAAGAGCGAGTTGAAGTTCTGGAACCAGGTGGTGGGGACCTCGCCGAACAGCAGGTGACGGTCCACCTTCTCGTTCGTGTAGAGGTTCATCAGACCGCCGGCCTGCTCGAAGCCCGCCCAGAAGGCGACGACGAAGAGGGCGATGATGAAGATGACGATGATGCGGTCGACCTCCTCGCGGCTGAAGCCCTTCTTCTCCCCGCCGCCCTGCGCCACCTGCGCCTGCGCCGAGGGCTTCACGGGGGCCAGGCCCACTTCGCCCAACAGCTTCTTCTGCAGCGCGAGGAAGGCGATCAGGCCCAGGAACATGCCGACGCCGGCGGAACCGAAGCCCCAGTGCCAGCCGACCTTCTCACCCAGCGTGCCGCAGATGAAGTTGCCGAGCATCGCGCCCACGTTGATGCCCATGTAGAAGATGGTGAAGGCACCATCCCGACGGCCATCACCCGGCGCGTACAGCCCGCCCACCATGGTGGAGATGTTCGGCTTGAAGAAGCCGTTGCCGATGATGAGGAAGCCCAGGCCCACGTAGAACATCATCACGCTGGGGAGCGCGAGGACCAGGTGGCCTATCATCATCAACACGCCACCGAGCACCACCGCCCGGCGCTGCCCCATGAAGCGGTCCGCGATGAAGCCGCCGACGATGGGCGTCAGGTACACCAGGCCCGTGTACGTACCGTAGAGGCTGAGCGCTTCGCTCTTGGTCCACCCGAAGCCCCCGTTGACCTGGCTCGTGAGGAATAGGACGAGCAGGCCGCGCATGCCGTAATACGACATGCGCTCCCACATTTCGGTGAAGAACAGGAGGTACAACCCTCGCGGGTGCCCCTGACGGGCAGCGCCCGCGGCGACGGTTCCTTGCATGCCGAGGTTTCCTTCGGTGGATGGATGGGGGTGTGACGTAAAGAGCACTTGACTGTAGCAGACCCAACGACAGTCGTGCGTGAGTGGACAACGGGGACGGCCGAGAATTCCCCTGCCCTCCGCCCCGCCCTGCGGACGTCACGCCGCAACGAGTCGACCCTCCGCCCGCGGGAGGCTCAGCCCAGCCGGCCCACGCGGGGCTCGGGCTGTCCCTCGGGGCCGCCGTTCGACGAGGAGCGCCCGGGCGGACGCAGGGGCAGCCGCACCTCCACCTGGGTGCCCTTGCCCGGCGCGCTGCTCAGGTGGATGCGACCGCCGTGACGCACGACGATGCGCCGGCTCAGGGCCAGTCCCAGCCCCGTGCCCTCCCCCGCCGCGCGGGTGGAGAAGAAGGGCTGGAACAGCCGCTCCATGTCCTCCTGGCGGATGCCCACGCCGTTGTCGCTGATGGTGACGACGGCCTCGTCGCCCTGGCAGGCGGTGGCCACGCGCACCCGGCCGTGCTCGCCCACCGCGCGCAGCGCGTTGTCCAGCAGGTTGAGCCACACCTGGTTGAGCGAGCCCGGGTCTCCCTGCACCGGCAGCGTGCACTCGTAGGCGCGCTCCACCGTCACGCCCGACGGGACGCGCCACATCAGCACGCCCAGCGTGGAGTCCAGCAGCGTGTCCAGGGACAGCATCACCGGCGTGTCGGTGGTGCGGGTGAAGGACAGGAGCGACTCGGCGAGGTGGCGGATGCGCTGGCCGCACTCCTCCATCACCTCCACCATGGCGCGGCTCATCTCCGCGTCCGGCGTGTTGTCCGCCAGCACTTCCTTGAGCGGCGTCAGCGCGTTCATCAACCCGTTGAGCGGGTTGCGCACCTCGTGCGCGAAGCCGGAGGTGAGCAGGCCGATGGCCGCCAGCCGCTCGTTCTCCGCGGCGCGCACCGCCGCCTCGCGCAGGCGCAGCTGCGTCTCGATTCGCGCCAGCAGCTCGCGCGGGCTGAAGGGCTTGCCCAGGTAGTCGTTGGCGCCCGTGCCCAGGGCCTCCACCTTCGCGGAGACCTCCTGCCGCGCGGTGAGGAGGATGACGGGGATGTCCACCGTCTGGGAATGCGAGCGCAGGGCCTCGAGCATCTGCAGGCCCGAGAGCACCGGCATCATCACGTCCGACACGATGAGCTCCGGCCGCTCGGCCAGGGCGCGCTGCCGGCCCTCCTCGCCGTTGACGGCCTCCATCACGCGGTAGTGCTGCTTGAGCAGCCCCGCGATGAAGCCGCGAATCTCCGCGTCGTCCTCCACCACCAGGACGCGGGGCGCGTCCGGCCCCGGCCCGGCATGATCTCTGGCGGGCAGCGCCGACGGGTTGCGCCCGTTGTCCGGCACGCCCGCGTCCAGGGAAGGGTACGAGCCGGAGATGCGCCGCTCGCGCCGCACCGGCATCTCCGAGCGGCGCCGCTCCCGCAGCTCCTCGCGGATGTGGGCGCGGCCCTTGGGCAGGCGCACGTGGAAGGTGGAGCCCTGGCCCAGCTCGCTCGTCACGTGGATGCCGCCCTCGTGCAGCTCCAGCGTCTCCTTCACCAGCGCCAGGCCGATGCCCGTGCCGCCGAAGCGTCGGGTGCCGCTGTTGTCCGCCTGGGCGAAGCGGTCGAAGATGACCTTCGTGTCCGGGGCGGAGATGCCCTGGCCGGTGTCCACCACGTCCACCCAGACGTCCTTGTCGTCCTCGTGCACGCGCACCGTCACCCCGCCCGCCTGGGTGAACTTCAGCGCGTTGGACAGGAGGTTCTGGAAGACGATGTCCATGCGCTCGTGGTCCACCTCCACGGGCGTCACCGTCTGGCCCTCCAGCTTCAGCCACACCCCCTGCCGCTCCGCCATGGCGAGGAACGGCGGCAGCACGGTGCTCAGGAACGCGTGCAGCTCCAGGGGCTGGTAGCGCAGGCGCGCCTTGCCCGACTCGAGCTGGGCCAGGTCCAGCAGGTTGTTGATGAGGCGCAGGAGGCGCTGGGCGCTGCGCTCCATGGTGGCCACGTGCTGCATGACCACCTCCGGGTTGTTCTCCTCGCCCCGGCGCTCCAGCGACTCGAGCGTCAGCAGGATGAGCGTGAGCGGCGTGCGCAGCTCGTGGCTGACGTTGTCGAAGAACTCGCTCTTGAGCCGGTCCAGCTCCTGCTGGCGCACCAGCGCGTCCCCCAGCTTGCCGTTGGCCTCCTTCAGCTCCTGGGTGCGCTCGGCCACGCGGTCCTCGAGGGCCACGTTGGCGCGGAAGATTTCGTCGTAGCGCTGCTGCAGCTCCGACAGCGAGCCCATGATGGCCTGGTTCTGCGAGCGCAGCGCCTCGTCCTTGCCCTTGAGCTCGCGCCGCCCGTCCAGCCAGCCGCCCACCGCGAAGCCCGCCGTGGCGAGCGCCCCCACGCAGAACACCGGGTGGCCCAGCCCCACCGCCGTCGCGGCGAGGCCGCACACCGTGCCCAGCACCAGCCCCAGGTGGTGGCCCCACAGCGACGGCGGGTCCGTCCACGTCAGGTGGTAGCGGCACGCGGGCGCGCCGTGCACCTGGCACTCCAGCTCCCGCACCTCCGCGGGCGCCAGGCCCCAGATGGTGGGGAACGAGGCGAACTGCCCCATGCGCAGCTCGCAGATGTTCCGGTCCTGCTCGACGATGGTGCTGCGGTACGTCAGGTCCAACCGCTCGCGCTCCAGGCGCTCCACCGTGAAGTGGCCCACGCGGTTGTAGCTGGGGGAGAACTCAATCGTCTGCCGGTAGCACATGCGCGGCGAGCCGACCGCGCGCAGCATGTAGAACACGAAGCCGAGCGCCTGGGGCGAGGCGGTGAACAACCCCGCCTGCCGCATGAACTGCGGGTCCCCCGACTCCTGCTGGAGCATCGCCGCCACGCGCTCGAGGAAGCGCAGCGAGACGAAGTTCGTCGGCGTGCGCATGTACTCCAGCGGCAGCCCGAAGCCGTGGCGCTCCCAGATGCGGTGCAGCCGCTCACCGCCATAGCGCTGCTCGAAGTACAAGAGCAGCGTGGAGGTGGCGCGGGTCCCCACCTCGGGAGCGTTGTCGGGCGTCTGCGACTCTTCCCGTTGTGGGGCACTGTCACTCAAGGCCGGGTTCCCTCCGTTACCAGGGTCACCGCATACTTGAGTCCGGCGGGGTCCGCCAACATGGCCAGGAAGTCACGGCAATGCGCCTGGTAGGGTTCCATCCCTCCGAAGGCGGGCGCGGCCACGGGCGCCAGCGCGGCGAAGCGCACCTCCCAGTCCTGCATCAGCCGGGTGTCCGCGGCCCCGGCCACCAGGTAGAACGGCAGCAGGTGCACCTTCACGTCCACGAGCCCCGCCTCGCGGAACTCCGAGAAGAGCTTGCGCCCGACGTGCAGGTCGAACCCCCGCGTGGCCAGCGCGTCGACGATGCGCTGGGTCCCGTCACGCAGCGCGTCGGAGAAGGGCCAGTTCTGGAAGCCCAGCCCGTCGATGTCCGACACCACGACCTTGCCGCCCGGGCGGGTGACGCGCATCAGCTCCGCGAGCGCCACGGGCCGGTCCGGCAGGTACTCGAAGACGTACTGGCTCCAGACGTAGTCCACCGACGCGTCCGGCAACCCGGTGCGGCGGATGTCCGCCTGATGGAAGCGCAGCCAGGGACGGTGGGCGTTGCGCAGGGAGGCGTCGCGCAGCCGGTCCTCGTTGAGGTCCACGCCCGTCACCTGGCCGGTGGGCCCCACCAGGTCCGCCATCGTCTCGGAGATGCCACCGGGGCCGCAGCCCGCGTCGAGCGCGCGCGCCCCGGTGACGAGCCCCGTGGAGCCCAGGAGGGTCCTCATGTTGTCGGACGCGCCTTCCTGCGCGAGCAGCCGACGGCCCTCTTCCGTGGACTCCATCAAGTACATGAAGGTTCCTCGGCGGAGGATGACGGCTGGGCGGCGGCGCGGCGCGGGCGGCTGAGCCGCTCGAAGAGCGAGCGCCACAGGTCGCACCAGCGGCGGACCATGGAGCGGTGGAAGATCCACTCGCAGAAGCGCCCCTGGTCCCCGAAGCCCATGGACGCGAGCAGCGGCGCGTCCTCGTCCGCCACCAGGCCCACCGCGGAGGGCCGGCCGCGCGAGCGGGCGTGGGCGATGCACCGGTGCACCAGGGCCTCCAGCGCCTGCTTCGCCAAGGGGTGCGCGCGGTCCGCCACCTCCAGCCAGAAGCCGTTGGTGACCTCGATGTAGCTCAGGCCCGGGGACGCCTCCTCCACCAGCGCCAGCGCCAGCGGGCCGTGCTCCCCGTCCACGACGAACATGCGCCGGTCGCGGTACAGCCCCGCGGCCGCGAAGCGCGCGCGCATCTGGTCCTCCGCGTCCGGCTCCGCCTGGAGGTCCTCCGCCAGCACGCGGACCACCTCGCCCCGGGCGCGAAGGTGCGCCTCCAGCCAGGCGCGGTCCTCGGACGTCCCCTCGCGCACCGTCAACATCGTCGCCGGGGCCTGGGGCGCCAGCTCCAACGGCAGCCGCATGTAGTGGAAGGCCCGCAGCATGCTGAAGCCCCGGTGCTCCATGACGCGGGCCAGCCACGTGCCCAGCCGGTTGGGCCACCGGTTGTCGCTGCGCCACATGTAGCGCAGGAACTCCACGTCCTCGATGGCCTCGCCCATCTCCACCGCGAGCGCCGTCAGGTCGTTGGCGATCTGCTCGTGCCGGTGGTAGCCGGGCCGCACCGCCAGGTGCTGCACCAGCCACGAGCGCGAGTGCATCCTCAAGCCCCCCACGTGGCCCATGATGGCGCCCGCGTCCGCGTAGAGGATGGAGCGGCCCAGGTCCTTGGCCTCCGCGAGCCGCCGATGCGTGTGCTCCAGCGCGTCCAGGTAGCCCGACTCGCCGCCGAAGGGGTAGTCCGGGTGGAAGGTGTAGTGGGACTCCTCCATCATCTTCCAGATGTCCGCCAGCTTCTCCTGGCCGCCATCGCGCGAGGCCCCGCTGCGCGACGCCATGAAGGCGTCGTGGATGGCGTCGCGAATCTTCGTGGGCACGTCGAGCAGCCGCACGCCGCAGCGGTACGGGCGCAGGCTGCGGTCGAACCGGCTGTCGGTGTTGACCGCGTCCACCGAGCGGACCTCCGCGCGGCACGGCACCTCCGAGCCATCCGGCAGCAGGAGCGACACCTCCAGCTGGGAGCCGGCGGGCAGCACCTCGCAGGACGCGTCGAACGGGAACGCGAAGCCGCGACCGCTCAAGTCCAGCACCGAGCGGGTGATGCGCTCGCCGTTGATGGGCGCGTGGAACGTGACGAGGAAGCGGTGCTCGGGCCCCAGCCGGAAGCGCTGCAGGCCGCGGCGGTTCTGCAGCCCCACCGAGCGCGGAACGCTCAGCGCCACGTCGTTGTCGCCGCGGCGCAGCACGCTGGTGGCGCCCGAGTAGCTCTGTCCGCCCACCTCGAAGGAGAGCTGCAGCACGTCCCCCACGTCCGCGGGGAACGCGCCGTCATTGAAGCCGCGCAGCACCGCGCGCCCGTCCTGCAGCTCCACCACGGGCGCGTCCAGGCGGAAGTGGGACGACGGGGTGTCCAGGTAGTGCAGCCAGATGGGGGTCTCGCGGCGCACCGCCTTGCGCAGGAGCGCCAGGACGATGACGGGGTCCCGCATGCGCGAGGACGGCGCCGTCACCGGCTCGTCCAGGCCCTCGCCCCAGGTGATGCCCAACCGCAGATAGGGCTGCTGGGTGGCGTGGACCTGCTGGGCGTGGCGGATGAACGCGCGCGGGACGTGGAGCACCGCCTTGCCGTGGCGCTCGAAGACCAGGTCCTCCAGCGCGGTGCCCTGGATGAACGCGCCGATGGAGGCGGTGAGCGGCACGCGCAGCGCGGCGCCGAAGTTGCCCACGTCCAGGCAGCCGGCGGGGTACGTCACGCCGTGGAGCCGGAAGCGCACCGACAGGGTGCTGGCGGGCGTCACCCGCGCCGAGGAGCGGTGCTGCAGGATGCTGGTGAGCCGCCGGCCCAGCTCCGACACGGTGAGGCTGTCATCCAGCGTATTGAAGACGTGCCCTTCGGCCGCGGTCTCCACCAGCTCCTCGAGCCCCTGGCGGTCCGACTGCGAACAGACGAAGACGCGCACGGCCTCGGGCGCTGCCCGGTCGACATGTCTCAAGAAGCGTCGCGCGTTCTCTGGAGGAGCGATGATGAGGGTGGGCGCCGTGGACTCCATGCGCCGCGTGGCTTCCACCTGGGACTCCACCGCGACAACCCGGTGGACGCCCAGGACCTCGGCCAGCGCGGCGCGCCGGCCCTCGTTCGGATGCACAATCAGGACGTCCTGAGTGGGGACACTCATGCTCTCTCCTCGACGGGAAAGGCGTTCAAATGGAGAAGGGACAGGGCCACTGCCTGCCCACGGCCACGGGTCCGGTGCCGCCCCCTCTCCACCAGCCGATCGCGTGTTCTCGACCCCGAATGTGTGGCTTGTCCAAGCTTGACAGCAAGGCGACTGCCCCCCCGGGCCGACCCGGGGGATTGCGCGCAGTCTACCCTCTCCGCGCCGTCAGGTGATGCGGGCATGCGCCTCGCTTGCACGAAGTGGGACGGTGGCAGAGTCGACCCAGGGAACGCCAGCGCCGGTCATCCGTTCGCCCGGCAGCCAACTTCCGACGATGTGGCCCAACCCCGCCGGGCGAGTTAAGTGTCGACCAGGCAAGGAGGTGCCATGGGCACCGAGGTGGATTACGCGCGGGAAATCGAGGAGCTCAAGCGTTCCATGAACGCTGTGATTCTCGCGCACTACTACCAGGAGAGCGAAGTCCAGGACGTGGCGGACTTCGTCGGGGACAGCCTCGCGTTGGCGCAGGCGGCGGAGCGCACCCAGGCGGACGTCATCGTCTTCTGTGGCGTGCACTTCATGGCGGAGACCGCGAAAATCCTGAATCCCTCGCGGCAGGTGCTGCTGCCGGACCTGAAGGCGGGCTGTTCGCTGTCGGACCGGTGTCCGCCGGCGGCCTTCAAGGTCTTCAAGGAGAAGCATCCAGGCGCCTTCGTGGTGAGCTACGTGAACAGCTCCGCGGCGGTGAAGGCGATGAGCGACGTCATCTGCACGTCCTCCAACGCGGTGAAAATCGTCAATCAGGTCCCCCGGGATCGGCAGATCCTCTTCGCGCCGGACCAGCATCTGGGCCGCCACGTCATGAAGCAGACGGGCCGGGACATGGTGCTGTGGCCGGGCAGCTGCATCGTCCACGAAATCTTCAGCGAAAAGAAGCTGGTGGAGCTGAAGGTGAACCACCCGGACGCGGAGGTGGTGGCCCATCCGGAGTGCGAGGCCCCGGTGCTGCGGCACGCGGACTTCATCGGCTCGACGAAGGGCATCCTCGACCACGTCATCAAGAGCCCGAAGCAGAAGTTCATCGTCGTGACGGAGGCGGGCATCCTCCATCAGATGAAGAAGGGCGCGCCGCACAAGCACTTCATCCCCGCGCCGCCCGACAATGGCTGCGCGTGCAACGAGTGCCCGTACATGCGGCTCAACACGCTGGAGAAGCTCTGGAAGTGCATGAAGGAGCGCACGCCGGAGCTGACGATGCAGGAGGACCTGCGAGAGGCGGCCCGCGCTCCGCTGCAGCTCATGCTGGAGTGGTCCAGATAGAGCGGAATCTGTCGTCACAGCGGACATTTGCCAACTCGCGTCTTGCGCCGGGAAGGCCAGGGTGCAATGGAGCATCCGTGGCCTTCCGATTTCTCGCAGTTCCGTCGCACCGACTGGTGGACCACCCCCAGTCGCTGCCGGTCGATGAGCGCCTCGAGCCGGACCTGCCGCCGGTCCATGAGGCGGTGGAGCGCGCCCTGTCAGGCGCCGAGTTCCGAGACATGCGCGCGAAGGACCGCCTGCGTGCCCTGCTGCAGGGCGACAAGCCCCCGACGCTGGGCGCGCCCGAGGCGGGCTTCGGTGCCTCCGCCGTGTTCGCGCAGCCGCCTCAAGACCTGCCGGCGCTGCTGCGACTGGCGGATGAGCTGGAGGGGTTGGCCCGACGCGAGGCCGGTGAGCGCGCGCTGGTGTGGAAGTGCGGCGACTGCGGCGCCCGGTACGCGGTGCCGGTGGCGCTGGTGCGCCAGGTGTCCATCCGCTGCGAGCGGTGCGGCACCCCGGTGGAGCTCAACGCCACGCGCAGCCTCGGTGAGGAGGCCCTCATCGACCCCTTCCAGGGCGCGGTGAACCACAGCCGCCGGGAGCTCGCCGCCTTCTTCCGCGAGGCGATGGCGCGGGGCTGGCCGGTGCTCGTGGCCGAGGACCGGCGCGTCGCCCAGCCGCCGCCCCAGGCCTGACGCCCGAGTGCGGCACGCGCTCGTCCAGCTCCTCCGATGTCCCCGCTGTCGCAAGGGCGCGCTGCGTCCCGAGGCGCCCGCGCCCGTGCTGCTCTTCGGCCCGCTGCGGTGTCCGGAGTGTCGCACCAGCTACCCGGTGGCCGAGGGTGTGGCGGACCTGGTGCTGGAGCCTCCGGCGTCCACCGGTCTGCAGCGCGGGCTGGAGAACCGCTGGGTGGCTCGCTCCTACGAGCGCTACGTGCGCCCCACCCTCCAACGCGCGCTGCTGCGTCAGCCGCTCGACCCGGACAGCGAGTACCTGCTCTATCGCAGCCTGCTGGGCACGCCCGACGGGCCGGTGCTGGACCTGGGCTGCGGCACGGGGCTGGTGGCGCGCAGGCTGGCGCGTGAGCCGGGCTTCCCTCCCGTCGCGGGACAGGACGTGAGCCCCGCGATGCTGGAGGAAGGCATGGCGCAGGCGCGCGAGGCGGGCGCGACCGTGGACTTCCTGCGAGCCAAGGCGCCCTACCTCCCCTTCCAGGACGGAGCGCTGGGCGCGGTGCTGATGGTGGACTCGCTCCACTACGTGGAGGACCTGGGCCGGCTGATGCTGGAGGTGGCGCGGGCGCTGCGGCCCGGGGGACGCTGGGTGGCGAGCACGTATGCGCCGCCAGGGTCCGCGTCGGGACTGCTCCACCGTCGCGCGGGGCTCCACCCCAGGAACGAGGCCACGCTGCGCGCGGCGGCTGGGGCGGCGGGGCTGGTGCGCTTCGAGCGGGTGGCGCTGCCGCCGCTGCTGGTGCTCAAGGCGGAGAAGGCCTCCGCCGAGACGCTCAGATGAAGATGCCGGCGGACGCGTCGGTGCGGCGCGCCTCGTCCAGCTTCAGCTCCGCGGGCTGGCCGCGCAGCGCGTCCATCACCTGCCGCTTGGGCTTGCAGCGGGCACACTCACACGTGCCCTTCTTGCACGTGCAGTCCGCCTTGCTGCCGCACTGACACTTCGCGGCCATCAGCGAGTCGAGCGCGTCCAGCGGGCGCTCCTGCTCGCTCGTGGCCGGACGGGCCTCAGCAGCCTTGTCCGCGGAGGGCGCCTGGGCCTGCTCGCTCTTGGCTCGCGCGGCCTGGGCGTGGGCCTCGCAGGCGCTCGCCGCTCGGGGCGCGAGCATCAGCAGACCGCTGGCCAGCGCCGCAACCATCATCGTCGCGTTGCGTGTCATGTGCGCGCTCCTCGAGAGGCCCTCGGCCTCGGCTCCCGTGCTCCGGCGCCTATAGCGCAGGCCCCAACGACTGCCAAGGTCGACGGCCATACCTTTGTCTACCTCGCCGCGTCACGTCGAGCGTCTCTGTTGGCTGCTCGCCGGGCAGGGAAGCGGCGCGTACAGTCCTGCCCCTCTCGTGACGAACTCCAACGCTCGCTTTATTCACGTGACGGCCCTGGTGCTCGGCGCCCTGCCCTTGTGGGTGTCCCGCCACCTGCCCATGGTGGACCTGCCGCAGCACCTGTACCTCATCTCCGTCCTCCACCGGCTGGATGACCCGAGCACGCTGTACCCGCAGCTCTTCGAGGCGCGGCACGCCCTGACGCCGTACCTGGGGTACTACTACCTGGTCAGCGCGCTGAACTGGCTGTTGCCGCTGGACCTGGCCAACCGCGTCTTCCTCACCGCCTACGTGGTGGGCCTGCCGCTGAGCCTGGGCTTCCTCTTGCGCTCGCTGGGCAGTCCCACGTGGCCGTCGCTGCTCGCGCTGCCCTTCGCGTACGGAGACAGCTTCGGCTGGGGCTTCATCAACTACTGCGCCGCGCTGCCGCTGACGTTGCTGTGCTGCGGCTTCTTCGTGCGCGCGCTGGAGGACGCGCCCAGGCGCAGGCGCTGGGCGGCGTGGCTGGCCGGGTGTCTGGTGGCGGTGCTGCTGTTCCATGTGCAGGCGTTCGGGTTCCTCGCCTTCGGGCTGCCCTGGCTGCTCCTCACCACGGCGGTGCCGGAGGACGCCTCGGCGCGGGGGCTGGTCGCGAGGCTGAAGCCCCGCGTGCCGGCGCTCGCGGGCGTGGTGCCCGGGGTCGCGCTGTTCCTCGGCTGGGTGGTGCTGCGCTTCGGTGAGCCGCCCGACATCCAGCCCGGTGCGCCGTGGAAGGCGTGGGGGCCGACGTTCTCTCCGCAGAACCTGGGGTGGAAGAGCTTCGCGCAGAACCGGGCGGAGCTGTTCGACGTGCTCGCCAACACGCTCCGGGATGGCTCGGACCGGTGGGCGATGTACGCGGTGGGCGCGGTGGCGCTGGCGGGGTGGGTGGCGGGGCTGGTGCGTCCGGAGGGCGCGGGTTCTCGAGGCTGGGTGACGCGCTCGCGGCTGCTCGGGCTGGGCGGGCTGGCGCTCGCGCTCTACTTCCTGCTGCCGTTCGACATCCGGGGCTATGTCTACTACCTGAACACGCGCTACGCGCACCTGGCCGCCGCGCTGCTGGTGGCCACGGCGCCGGTGACGGTGGCTTCGTGGCGGGTGCCGCTGCGGTGGGCGGCGGGGGCGTGCGCGGTGGTGCTGGCCGTCACGTTGGGCCGGGGCTTCCGCGCATTCTCACGCGAGGCGGCGGAGTGGGAGGGGCTGGTGTCGGCCACGGCGTCGAAGCCGCGGGTCATGGGGCTCATCCATGATCCAGGCTCGCGCGTGGTGCGCTTCCCCGTGTTCATCCACTCGGCGGCGGTGCTCGCGCGCGAGCGCGGGGGCGTGCCCAACTTCACGTTCGCGTCGACGCCCCACTCTCCGCTGAAGTATCGCGGCGAGGTGCCGCCCACCTTCCCCTCGGAGTGGCGACCCCAGGACGTCGACTTGGACACGCAAGGCGCCTGGTACGACACCTTCGTGGTGCGCGGCGCCCACCCGTCCCAGGTGTTCGGCGCGAGGCTCCAGTCGGAGTTCGTCATCGCCGGCCAGTCGGGCCGCAGTTGGCTGGTGCGCAGGCGCTGAGCGGGGCTGCCGACCTCTTCGGCGCGAAGGTCGAGGCGAAGCGCGTCCCCGACGGACCGCGACCAACCGGTGCGCTGGCACGCAGCGCGGCGCCCTCGATGTCCGGCCGCAGGCTCCGCTCGAGGCAGACCGAGGTCGGTCCCTCGTCGAGCTTCGGTGCCACCACGACACTCGCACATGAGCGCCGAGCCCCGCGCCATCCCGAGTGTGGCCCAGTGGTCGCGCGCCCCGCACGGACGATGCCCCGAGACACACGGCGCGGGGTACAAGGCCCGGCATGAAATCCCCCGCCTCGGACCCTCGCGCCCTGCTGGATGCACTCCGCGCCGGCACCAGCCTGCCGGACCTCCCCGCCGACACGGTGGAGACCGCCCGCGCCCTCGCGCGTGAAGGCCACGTCGCCACGTCCGCCGAGGTGGAGGCCCTGCCCGAGCCCCTCGCCGCCGCCCTCCTCGAAGCCTCCGTGCTCGCCGGCCAGCCCGCGCTCGCGGAAGGACTGTCCTCCTCCTCGTTGAAGCCCCTGGCCAAGCTCGCCAAGAAGGCCCTGTACCGCCTGCGCTCACGCGGTGTCGCCGTGGCCGAGGCTCCGCGCCCCGCGCCCACCGAGTCCCCCATCCCCGCGAGCGATGCCCTCCCCGCCCTCGCCAGCATCATCACCGGCCGGGGCGAGCGGGCCCTGGTCCTGGGACGCTCGATTCGCGGCGGCGGCGTCGAGGTGGTGCAGGCACTGCTCACCGACGAACACGGCGTCATCCAACTCCAACTCGGCGAGAAGGGCCGGGGCGCGTGGCGCCGCGTCATCAAGGAAGGCCTGGAGCAGGGAGGCACCATGGAGCTGCCCGTGCACGAGGCCGCCGCCCTGCTCGCCGAGGCCGCCGGGCTCAACCTGCGCACCCACACCCCGTTCCCCGAGGGCCTGGACGTCGCCCTGCGTCACTTCGGCATCCAGCCCCAGCTCGAGCCCACCGCCCTCCCCCCTCCCGAGCCCGATGACGTCCGACGCTCGCGCGAGGGCGACCTGCTGCACGAGACGTCCGAGATGGCCGCGTGGCTTCCGCCCGAGCCCGTGGTGAAGCGCCTGCTGGCGAAGCTGGACGAAGTCGTCGTCAGCCCCCTGGCCCTCAGCGACGTGCAGCGCCAGGACCAGCTCCAGTCCGCCGTGGCCTCCGTGGCACAGGACTTCTTCTCCCCGGACATGGCCCGGCGCTACGCCCTGCGACTGTGGCGGATGGCGGACTTCTTCGAGCGCACCGACCGCGCCCGCGAGGCCGACGTGGCCCGGGGAGAGGCGCGGCGCCTGTTCCACGGCGCCGACCAGCCCTTCTCCCGCTTCGCCGAGCGCCTCTTCGAGAAGGTCCTCGGCCTGGTGGCGGC